>JAIKXQ010000090.1 GCA_024684035.1 Eubacterium sp.
GCCGGATGGACAGGATCTGCAGCTCAACCTGCTCGACCCTAAGGTTCTGGTAGGACTCTTCATCGGAGCATGCCTGCCGTTCCTCTTCTCGTCACTCACAAAGTGTCCTGCCTCGATGTACTTCTTGGCGTTATCCCAGGCACCACCTGAGTTAGCCATGAAGATAGCCATGATGAAGCCCGAAACAGTAGCGCCGCAAAGCATTCCGACTACTCCGAGTCCGCCAAGGATCAGACCTGTAAGGATAGGTGCTGCGATGCCTACGCATGCCGGCAGTATCATCTCCTTCAGGGAAGCCTTTGAGCAGAGGTCTACGCATCTTGCATAGTCAGCATCAGCCTTTCCTTCCATGAGTCCAGGGATCTCTTTGAACTGGCGTCTGACCTCGAGCACTACGCTCTGGGCAGCTCTGTTTACAGCACCCATTGTGAGTGACGAGAAGAGGAACGGCAGGCATGCTCCGATGAAGAGTCCTACCAGAACCTTAGGGTCGAGCAGGTTGAGCTGCAGATCCTGTCCATCCGGCATATAAACCAGCAGCTTCTCTTTAAAGTTAGCGATCAGAGCCAGAGCAGTCATTCCTGCGGAGCCGATAGCAAAGCCCTTACCTGTAGCAGCTGTAGTGTTGCCGAGCGAGTCGAGAGCGTCTGTTCTCTCGCGGACTTCAGGAGGAAGTCCTGCCATTTCAGCAATTCCGCCGGCGTTATCAGCTACAGGGCCGTAAGCGTCAGTTGCAAGTGTGATACCGAGCGTTGAAAGCATTCCGACAGCTGCGAGTGAGATGCCGTAAAGTCCGATGCTCGATGGTGCTACGTCTACAGGGCACAAGCCCGAGCAGTAATAAGCTATGATGATAGCCGCTCCTACGATGAGGATCGGAAGGGTCGTTGACATCATACCTGTACCGAGACCGCTGATGATGAGTGTTGCGGTACCTGTCTGCGAGGACTCAGCTATCTTCTGTGTCGGCTTATATGTATCCGAGGTATAGTACTCTGTGCAGAGTCCGATCAGAACGCCTGCAGCGAGTCCGGCAATAATGGCCAGATAGAGTCCATAGAACTCGATTCCGAAGAGCCACCATACCAGAACGAACGAGAATACAGCTGTAGCAATAGCCGAGAAGTTTGTTCCGCGGCGAAGTGCTGCGAGCAGGTTTCTCTGGCTTGCGCCTTCTTTTGTCTGTACGAAGAACGATCCGATGACGGAGAATACTACTCCGACAGCTGCCATCAGAAGAGGCAGAGCAACGGATTTTACTCCAAGGCCGCTTGCATAGAATGCGATTGCTCCGAGAGCGCATGTAGATACCATGGATCCTACATATGATTCATAGAGGTCTGCGCCCATTCCGGCAACGTCACCTACGTTGTCTCCTACGTTGTCTGCGATAACAGCAGGGTTACGAGGGTCGTCTTCAGGGATACCGGCTTCTACCTTACCTACCAGGTCAGCTCCTACATCGGCAGCCTTTGTGAAAATACCACCGCCAACACGGGCGAAGAGAGCCATCGAAGAAGCGCCCATTCCGAATGTGACCATTGCGGCTGTAATGTTCTCGAGTGATTCGTGGAATACGAGGTCGAGCAGTGCGTACCACAGCGAGATGTCGAGAAGTCCGAGTCCAACTACTGTGAATCCCATAACTGAACCTGCTGAGAACGCTACTCTGAGTCCCTTGTTGAGGCTCTGCTGTGCTGCGCATGCAGTACGGTCGTTAGCTCTCGTTGCAATGCTCATTCCGATGTATCCGGAAAGCCCTGAGAAGAAACCTCCTGTGATGAATGCGAACGGTACATACCATGTTAGTTTGTGAGCTGCTGCCATTCCGCAGAGCACGAGGAACATGAATATGAAGAAAATGATTACTGTGCGGTACTGGCGCTTAAGAAACGCGCTGGCTCCTGTACGCACAAACTGCGAAATCTGCTTCATTCTGTCTGTTCCCTCGTCCGAACTCAGGACCTTTTTTGCCTGAGCGTAAGCAAAAATCAGAGCACAGATAGAAGCAAACAGACTTATCCAATACAGATGAGATAACAGATAGTCTTGCATATGAATTGCCTCCTTAAATAACTTAGCAAAGCAGTTGATTGCCAATTACAGTAACAATTCTGTTTAACCTGGGAGATCTGTCAGCACAGCTCCTTTGATGCAATTATATACTTGCACAAAATTGTACTCAATAAAAAACAATGTATTGCTTTGTATTTCCTATCTGCTACAGTATAGCAGATTGCTTGATTTTTACAACAAAATAAGCAATATATCTTGTTTTTTTGACAATAATTTAAAAATTCTTTTGTGTTTTATCACAATTTAATGCGCAAAAATTGTGTCTGCTCAGCGGATATAAAAAATAGCTGACGCCCTCCGCCCTGTGCAGCGGATCAGCGTCAGCCTTTGCTTTAATTCTTTATTACCGAATGGGCTTATTAGCCTCTCTTCTCCTCGATTGCAGCCTGTGCAGCAGCAAGTCTTGCGATAGGGACTCTGAACGGCGAGCAGGATACGTAATTGAGTCCTACTTCGTGGCAGAAGTGAACGGATGCAGGGTCTCCACCGTGCTCTCCGCAGATACCGAGCTTGATGTTCGGTCTTGTCTTCTTTCCGCCTTCAACTGCCATTCTTACGAGCTTGCCAACGCCGCTCTGGTCGAGTGACTGGAATGGATCCTGTTCAAATACGCCCTTCTCAATGTACTCCTTGATGATTGCGCCGGTATCGTCTCTGGAGAATCCGAATCCCATCTGTGTGAGGTCGTTTGTACCGAATGAGAAGAACTCAGCTTCCTGAGCGATCTCATCAGCTGTGACAGCCGCTCTAGGAATCTCGATCATTGTTCCGACCATGTACTTCATGTCGATGCCTGCCTCAGCGATAAGTCTGTCAGCTACCTCTACGATAGTCTTCTTAACATACTTCAGCTCATTTACGTGGCCTACCAGCGGTACCATGATTTCAGGAACGATCTCAACGCCATCTTCCTTGCTGACTTCGATAGCAGCTCCGATGATGGCCTCTGCCTGCATCTCAGCGATTTCAGGATATGTGATAGCGAGTCTGCAGCCACGGTGTCCCAGCATTGGGTTGAACTCGTGGAGTTCGAGAGTCTTGTTTACGATCTTCTCGTAAGGAATTCCGAACTCTTCAGAGAGCTGCTTGATATCCTCGTCTGTCTTAGGCAGGAACTCATGCAGAGGCGGGTCGAGCAGTCTGATTGTTACAGGTCTGTCTCCCATTACCTTGTAGATAGCCTTGAAGTCCTCCTTCTGATAAGGCAGGATGCCCGCGAGAGCTTCTTTTCTCTCTTCGACTGTGTCAGCGAGAACCATTCTTCTGAACTTAGGGATCCTCTCATCTTCGAAGAACATGTGCTCTGTACGGCAGAGTCCGATACCCTCGGCACCGAACGCTACAGCCTGAGCGGCGTCTCTAGGATTATCAGCGTTTGTTCTGACCTTGAGTGTTCTTGCTTCATCAGCCCACTCCATGATCTGTCCGAAGTCTCCGGAGAGCTCAGGAGCCAGTGTCTTGATGGCCTCTGTGTATACGCATCCGTCAGTACCGTTGAGCGAGATGCTGTCTCCCTCTTTGTAGACCTTGCCGCCTACTGTGAGAGTCTTGTTGGCTTCGTCAACAACGATCTCCTTGCAGCCTGCTACGCAGCACTTGCCCATTCCTCTGGCAACTACGGCAGCGTGCGATGTCATTCCGCCGCGGGCTGTCAGGATACCTTCAGCGGCGACCATGCCAGCGAGGTCTTCAGGCGAAGTCTCTTCTCTTACGAGGATGACCTTCTTGCCTTCAGCAGCGAACGCAGCGGCGTCATCAGCGGAGAATACGATCTGGCCTGTTGCAGCGCCAGGCGAAGCAGGAAGTCCCTTTGTTACAGGAGTTGCCTTCTTGAGTTCGTCAGCGTCGAATACAGGGTGCAGCAGCTGGTTGATCTGATCAGGCTCTACTCTCATTACAGCAGTGTCTTTGTCGATCAGTCCCTCTTTTACGAGGTCTACGGCAACCTTTACCGCAGCGGCAGCTGTTCTCTTGCCGTTACGTGTCTGGAGCATGAAGAGTTTTCTGTCTTCAACAGTGAACTCCATGTCCTGCATGTCCTTATAGTGGTTTTCGAGAGTGTTCGCGATCTTCTCGAACTGAGCGTATACTTCTGGGAACGCGTCTGCCATCTCGGAGATAGGCTGCGGCGTTCTGATACCCGCTACTACGTCTTCGCCCTGAGCGTTTACGAGGAACTCTCCGAAGAGCTTGTTCTCGCCGTTCGCCGGGTTACGTGTGAACGCAACGCCCGTACCGGAATCGTTTCCGGAGTTACCGAATACCATGGACTGAACGTTTACGGCTGTACCGAGCGAATCAGGGATATCATACATCTTTCTGTAGAGGATCGCTCTTTCGTTGTTCCACGATCTGAATACGGCCTTGATAGCCTCGAGCAGCTGATCTTTCGGCTCCTGCGGGAACTCTCTTCCGAGCTCTCTTCTTACTACTTCCT
Source organism: Eubacterium sp. (assembly GCA_024684035.1). Lineage (GTDB taxonomy): Bacteria > Bacillota > Clostridia > Lachnospirales > Lachnospiraceae > Bilifractor. The sequence continues at coordinate 4,514 of JAIKXQ010000090.1, forward strand.
TGTAGCCATTGATGACTTCTTTGAGGTCTTCTGTTGTCAGTTCGACGTCGAACTCAACGCCGGCTTTCTTCTTCTGGCCTTCAAATACAGCATCAAAGTTGGACTTCTTGATCTCCATTACGACATCGCCGAACATCTGCATGAATCTGCGGTAGCTGTCGTAAGCGAATCTGTCGTTTCCGGTCTTTCTGGCGAGACCTTCTACGGCTACATCATTGAGTCCGAGGTTGAGGATGGTATCCATCATTCCCGGCATCGAGATAGGGGCTCCGGATCTTACGGACACGAGCAGCGGATTCTCATTGTCTCCGAACTTCTTGCCCATGACCTCTTCGAGCTCTGCAAGGTGCTCCCATACTTCGTCGATGACTGCAGGATCGAGTACTCCGCCGTCTTCGGTATACTTTCTGCACACATCAGTTGTGATGGTGAAACCGAACGGTACCGGAAGACCGATGTTGGTCATCTCAGCAAGGTTAGCTCCCTTGCCGCCCAGAAGGTTTCTCATGTCCTTCGAGCCTTCGTTGAATGAATAAACGTACTTTGCCATAGTTTATTGCTCCTTTTCTTATAACTGCGGACCCGCGCCGGTTGCGAAGGTCCAAAAATGAACGGTTTTAGAAACTAAGTCTTTCTTCGATATAGCTTTTTACCTCTGAAACAGGTATCCTTACCTGCTCCATGGTGTCCCTGTCACGGATCGTGACTGATTTATCTTCAGCTGTGTCGAAGTCGACACAGATGCTGAACGGTGTTCCGATCTCATCCTCTCTTCTGTAGCGCTTGCCTATCGAGCCTGAAGCGTCATACTCGACCATGAAGTGTTTTCTGAGCTCCTCGTAGATCGGGAGCGCCACTTCTTCGAGTTTTTTCGAGAGAGGGAGAACGGCTGCCTTGTAAGGCGCCAGAGCCGGATGCAGTCTGAGTACAGTACGTACATCCTCTTTGCCCTTCGCATCTGTCAGGACTTCCTCGTCGTAAGCGTCGACCAGGAAAGCGAGCACGAGTCTTTCGACTCCTACCGAAGGCTCGATGCAGTACGGCACATATCTTTCATTGGTCTCCGGATCGAGATAGCTCATGTCTTCGCCGGAATGTGTCTGATGCGCCATGAGGTCGTAGTCTGTACGCGAGGCGACTCCCCATATCTCGCCCCATCCGAACGGGAAGAGATATTCTATGTCGGATGTCGCGTTGCTGTAGTGCGACAGTTCTTCAGGGCTGTGATCCCTGAACCTGGTGAATTCAGGTTTGAGACCCAGATTCTTCAGGAAGTTCGCGCAGTAGTCCTTCCAGTAAGCGAACCAGTCGAGTTCCGTACCCGGCTTGCAGAAGAATTCAAGTTCCATTTGCTCGAATTCCCTTACCCTGAAGATGAAATTGCCCGGTGTTATCTCGTTTCTGAATGACTTGCCTACCTGAGCAATGCCGAAAGGTATCTTTTTGCGTGAAGTCCTCTGGACATTCTTAAAATTGACGAAAATGCCCTGGGCTGTTTCAGGTCTCATGTAGATCTCGGACTTGGAGTCTTCGGTAACGCCCTGGAAGGTCTTGAACATCAGGTTGAACTGACGAATATCTGTGAAGTTATGGCTTCCGCAGGACGGACAGGGAATCTGGTGCTCGTCGATGAATGCCTTCATCTGCTCGTTGGACCAGCCGTCACAGCTGTTGTTCTCAAGCTCGATGCCGTTCTCTGCACAGAAATCCTCGATGAGCTTATCGGCGCGGAAACGCTCGCGGCACTCTTTACAATCCATCAGCGGATCGGAGAAGCTTCCGATATGTCCGGAGGCCACCCATGTCTGAGGGTTCATCAGGATCGCGCAGTCAACGCCTACGTTGTACTTGTTGTCCTGAACGAACTTCTTCCACCAGGCTTTCTTGACATTGTTCTTCAGCTCAACGCCAAGGGGGCCGTAATCCCAAGTATTTGCGAGACCTCCGTAGATCTCAGATCCGGGGTAAATAAAACCTCTGGATTTTGCGACTGCAATGATCTTCTCCATTGTTTTTTCCATGACACACTCTCCTGTTAACTGTTATTTGAATATAATATATGCATATTTATCCGCCACGGTTGTGTAGCGGTTCAAAATCTCCTGCTGTTTCGGATCCGTCCCTGTCGTCTTCGCCGGCGCTGTGCTTTCCGACTGCAGACCGGAGGTTCCCGACACGCTCTCCGACGACGCCGTCACCTGTTCCTCTCTTACCGACTGTACTTCTGCAGTCAGCCGTCCGGTGATGGAGACATTGTCCGTGGCATATAGAATCTTGTCAGGCGTCCGGACGTCCACGGGCTCCGAGACGATGAATACCTTCCATTCCTTCGCCCGTTGCCGGATCAGCGCCTGATCTCCCTCTTTGCCATCCTCGTCCAGAAAGATCTGGTCGACGTCGAAGCCGGCAGCCTTTGCCTGATCCAGCGTTCCGAGGTAGCAGGGAACATTGTTGTAATTACTGTAATCCTGAACTGTTCTGTAAGTCATCTCGATCTTTACGGTATCCCCGTCAATCTTGCACGCGTCCAGTTTGACGGCAGCATCGTCGGAGGAATCATACGCCTTGATCGATTCTGTTATATACTGTTTCAGTTCGTCTTCTGTGTACCCCCCGCCGGAATCCGACTCCTGTATCTTCTCAGTGAGAACGCCCTTCTCATCCACGGACAGCACATTGCTGCCGCTTCTGCCCGGGAAGGCACATCCTGATGACAATACACAGGCGATAGCAAGAATTCCGGTCAGGATCTTTTTTCCACATCTCATGAATGCTCCAGACTCCTGTCTATCTGTAGTTCGTTCTGTCTGGCCGGGACCTCGTTTCCCACCCGGTCTGACTCTTCGAATGGTCTGCCTGTTTATTTCAGGTTGCTCTTGCGGTAGATGATATCCTCACGTCCCGGTCCGTTGGAGACCATGGTGATCGGATATCCGATCTGTTCCTCGATGAAGTTCACATAGTCCTGAGCTTCTTTCGGAAGATCCTCGAAGTTGCGGATACCGCTGATATCCGACTTCCATCCCTTGAAGACTTTGAGAACCGGCTTGCATCTTCCCAGATCCTTTGTCACAGGGAAGTCTGTGATCTGCTTGCCGTCCAGCTCATAGGCCACGCATACCGGAATCTCATCGAGATAACCCAGCGCATCCAGAACAGTGAAGGCCACATCGGTAGCTCCCTGAAGTCTGCATCCGTACTTGGAAGCCACACAGTCATACCAGCCCACACGTCTCGGACGGCCTGTGGTAGCTCCGTACTCGCCGCCGTCGCCACCGTGGTTACGGAGGGCAACTGCCTCGTCTCCGAAAATCTCAGAGACAAATTCGCCGGCTCCGACAGCCGAAGAGTAAGCCTTGGATACTACTACGATCTCCTTGATCTCATACGGCGGAATTCCCGTTCCGATGGCACCGTAGGCAGCAAGCGGGGAAGAAGAGGTAACCATCGGATAGATTCCGTGATCCGGATCCTTCATGGTTCCAAGCTGCCCCTCGAGAAGGATTGTTTTTCCCTCTTTGATTGCCTGATGCAGGTACAGGGATACATCGCCGATGTAGGGTTTTACTCTGTCTCTGTTTGCTTTGATCCATGCGAGAAGACCCTGACGGTCAATGGGATCCGTGTGATAAAGGTTCTTCAGAAGGACATCTTTCTGATCGGCAATGCGGTTGATCTTCTCCATAAGGACATCATCCTCCTGGAAAAATTCATTGATCTGCCAGCCGATCTTTGCGTATTTATCTGCGTAGAACGGAGCGATTCCGGACTTTGTTGAGCCGAAGGACTTTCCTGCAAGTCTCGCCTCCTCAAGGGAATCGAACAGCACGTGATAGGGCATCATGACCTGTACGCGGTCGGAAATCATCAGCTGCGGCGCCGGCACTCCCTTGGCCACGATCTCATCAAGTTCTCTGAGGAACTTGTCGATATCAAAAGCCATACCGTTTCCGCAGATGTTCATAATATTCTGATGGAAAACACCGGAAGGCATGGTGTGAAGCGCGAATTTGCCGTACTCATTGACGATGGTATGGCCGGCATTGGCTCCACCCTGGAAACGGATCACCACATCCGCATCGCTGGCAAGCATATCCGTGATCTTGCCTTTTCCTTCATCTCCCCAGTTTGCTCCTACAACTGCTTTAACCATTGTATATCTCCTCCTTAATACTCCGCTTCTCCTGCAACCCGTATCGATCAGACATTGATCTCGGCGCGCATACCAAGTTCATCTCTGTGTGCATCCAAAATCGGCTTTACAACCTCGCTGAGGTACTTGTCTACCTGATACGGTGCGCGTCCCACGTACTTCTTCGGATCCATGGACTTCTTCAGATCCTCAAGACTCAGATGGAAGGTAGGATCCGCTGCAATTCTCTCCAGGAGATCGTTCTCTTTTCCTTCTACCTTGACAGTCTTTCCTGCTTCCATGGAGAGCTCACGAATTCTCTCATGAAGCTCCTGACGGTCGCCGCCTGCTTTTACGGCATCCATCATGATATTCTCTGTGGCCATGAAAGGAAGCTCTGCCATCAGGTGTTTCTCGATTACCTTCGGATATACGACGAGGCCATCGACTACATTGAGCATCAGGTCAAGAACGCCGTCTGTGGCCAGGAAGCCTTCTGCGATGGAGATTCTCTTGTTCGCGGAATCATCCAGAGTTCTCTCAAACCACTGCTCGGCGCTTGTCATTGCCGGGTTCAGGGCATCAACCATGATATATCTGGACAGGGCGGCGATTCTCTCGTCTCTCATGGGGTTTCTCTTGTATGCCATAGCGGAAGATCCGATCTGGCTCTTCTCAAAGGGCTCCTCAACTTCCTTGAGGTGCTGCATCAGACGGATGTCGTTGGAGAACTTGTGGCAGCTTGCCGCGATACCGGCCAGAACGTTTGCGACTCTCGTGTCCACTTTTCTGGAGTAGGTCTGTCCGGATACCGGATAGCAGGCGTCAAAGCCCATCTTCTCGGCGATCATCGGATCAATCTTGTCGCATTTCTCCTGATCTCCCTCAAAGAGTTCCAGGAAGCTTGCCTGTGTACCAGTGGTACCTTTGGATCCGAGAAGCTTCAAAGTACTCTGCAGATAGTTGAGATCCTCCAGATCCATCACGAACTCGTTGAGCCAGAGTGTGGCACGTTTTCCCAGAGTAGTGGGCTGTGCCGGCTGGAAATGAGTGAAGGCCAGGCAGGGAAGATCTTTCTGCTCCTCCGCGAATTTGGCGAGCTCTGCGATGACGTTGACCAGTTTCTTCTTGATCAGTTTGAGAGCCTCGCTCATGATAATGATATCTGTATTGTCACCTACGTAACAGGAGGTAGCTCCCAGGTGGATGATTCCCTTTGCTTTCGGGCACTGCACGCCGTAAGCATATACATGAGACATAACGTCGTGACGGACTTCCTTCTCACGGGCAACCGCAACATCGTAGTTGATGTCGTAGATATGCTCTTTCATCTCATCGATCTGCTCCTGGGTAATCGGAAGACCAAGCTCCATCTCAGTCTGGGCAAGTGCGATCCAGAGTTTCCTCCATGTCGAGAATTTGAAATCCTGAGAAAAGATGTACTGCATCTCTTTGCTTGCATAACGCTCTGAAAGAGGGCTTGAATAACGATCCGTTGTGCTCATGTGTTACCTGCTTCCTTCCCGTCACTTCTGTGACCTTGAATTTCCCCGAACAGTTTTCCCGTTTCACCGGCTGTTCTTTTCGTTGTGTGATTCAAATACATCTGCCTTTGAGGGAAATTCGAACCAATTTCCCATAAGACAATAATAGCGCAATTATTTCCTGTAAATGGACACAATTGCGCTATCATTATAAGGCATCTCAATATCAAAAGCAAGACAGCCCATTACTGTTTTAGTACTGGTTTTTGTTATATCCCGCAAGGAATTCCTTCGTTCTGTCCTCTGTCGGATTCTCGAAGATCTGTGCCGGTGTACCCTGTTCCGCAATTACGCCCTTATCCATAAAAATGACATGATCCGAGACGTCTCTGGCGAAGTCCATCTCGTGAGTGACAATGATCATGGTTGTGTTGTTGTCGGCAAGGCCGCGGATGACCTTGAGTACTTCACCGGTGAGCTCCGGATCCAGCGCGCTGGTGGGCTCGTCAAAACAGAGGATATCCGGCTTCAGCGCCAGGGCGCGGGCGATGGCCACACGCTGCTGCTGTCCGCCGGAGAGCTGATGTGGATAGTTGTTCTCCCTGTTTGAGAGTCCCATCATGGCGAGAAGTTCTCTTCCCCTTGCCTCGATCTCGTCGGGATTCATTTCCGGATTTTTCTTTGCCGCAAGCTTCGGTGCCAGTGTCACATTCTCCAGCGCCGTGTACTGGGGAAAGAGGTTAAAATTCTGGAAGACCATGCCGAAATGAAGTCTCTTCTTCCGCACATCCTCTTCACTTTCTCTTCCGATGGTTGCCGCGTCAAAAAGCCGTTCTCCGCGGACGGTAATCGTTCCTCCATCCGGCATCTCCAGGAAATTCAGACAGCGCAGCAGTGTGGTCTTTCCGCTGCCGGAAGAACCGATGATCGACAGCGCCTGTCCCTCTTCCATGTTGAAGCTGATATCCTTCAGAACTTCTGTGTTTTCAAAATTTTTCACAATATGTGATACTTCAAGTAAGGCCATAACTACTCCTGTAATTGTCTGTCAGATATTTATTTGAAGAAACTGAGCTTCTTCTCGATGAAGCTGAACGCCATCGTGAGTACACCGCTGAAAAGAAGATAGAATACGCCGGTGTAAAACAGAGGCCAGATCAGACCGTTGGATTTCGAAAACGCATTTCCGGTAAAAATAATCTCGGCCACACTGATCACATTGGCAAGGGAGGTATCCTTTACCAGCGTAATGATCTCGTTGGACATCGGCGGAACGATTCGCTTAATCACCTGGAGGAGTACAACCTCCCGGAAAATCTGTCCCTTCGTCATACCGAGAACCTGTCCCGCCTCATACTGTCCCACAGGAATTGACTGAATGCCTCCCCTGTAGATCTCGGAGAAATAGCAGGAGTAATTGATGACAAAGGCCACCAGCGCCGCTATGAATCTTCCGCTTAAACCAAGGCCGTTCCATACCGGATGTCCCAGAAGGCCGGGGCCGTAGAAAATTACGTAGAGCTGAAGCATCAGCGGTGTTCCCCTGATCACCCAGATCAGAAATTTAATCGGATATTTCAGCAGCGCCACCTTGCTCATGGATCCAAGGCTCAAAAGGAGTCCCAGAGGCAGAGCAAGGATCAGTGTCAGCGCGAAAAGTTCAAGTGTCTTGGCAAAGCCCTGAAGCAATTGCAATGTAACTGTAATAAACATGTCTGTTTCTTAATGTCCTGTTCTTTTAGTTATTTTATAAGTCCGGTCTCATAGCATGAACGGATGTGTGTTTTTTCTCAGTTCAGACCGATGAGGGATTCCTGAACACCGTACTTCTCTGCAAGCTCTTTCAGAGAGCCGTCTTTCTCGTAGGAAGCCAGTGACTTGTCGATGAATGCGGCAAGATCAGAACCCTTTCTGCAGCCGATTCCGTACTCCTCGCTGGTGAGCTCTACAGTGTGTGTAAGATTTGCGAAATCTGTTCCGTCGCCGATCATGGCACCTGCCATCAGAAGGTCAATGATGCAGGCATCGGATGTTCCGGATTTTACTTCCATCAGCGCATTTGCCTGCGACTCCACAGAGTTGTAGTTGAAGCCTTCGTCCTTGGCAGCCTCTTCACCTGCGGAACCGGTCTCTACCGCGAAGGAGAGCTCCTTTACGCTGTCCTTGTCGGCATATTTCTCTGCCTTGTCCTTGGGAAGAACAACAACCTGCGCATTCTTCAGATATGCCTTGGTACACTCCATGGCATTTGTCACCTCGCTGGTCAGAGTCATTCCGTTCCATACCACATCGATGCTCTTGTTTCCGAGCTCGAGGATTTTGCTGTCCCAGTCGATCTCCACGAATTCAACCTTAACTCCCAGATCTTCACCGACTTTCTTTGCCAGGTCTGCGTCAAAGCCTACCCACTCATCGGCGCCGTCCTCTTTGTAATCCATCGGAGCGAAATCTGTCACGCCGACAATCAGCGTTCCCTTGTCTTTGATATAATCCACATCACTTCCAGCCTGTGCAGATGCTGTCACAACTGTGGCGGAAGAATCGGACTTCACGTCATTGGAAGCGCTGCTTCCGCATCCTGCCATTGCCACAACCATAGCTGCCGCCAGAATTCCACCGATTAATTTCTTTTTCATTAGTTCTCTCTCCTTCGCTTTAAGCTTTTCCCAGTGTCTTTGTTCTCATATTTCCAATTCATTATTTTACCATGTTTACACTTTACCACGCTAAACTATTTAGCGCAAGCTGTATCGTATCACAGAGCTGTGATTCTTGTCAAGATTTCGTACCGGATCCCCCATCTGCGAGCTGCGCATCTAAGCGGTGCGTTGTGTCTCATAGGGAGTGCGAAGTACTTCGGTCTATGAGGCAAAAAACAGCGGTCATATCCTCTGTACCGGGATAGCCGCCGCTGTTTCTTCTATATATACTGTTGTGTTCTTGCAAAGGGCGCTTCAGCGATCGACATCATACACTCTTCGGACTCTCGGGCTGATGTCGCAGAGCATCTCGTAGTTGAACCGGCCGGACGGATCCGCGATTTCCTCAATGGAAATGCACTCTTCACCGTCACGCCCCACCAGAGTAACCACATCTTCTACCGCCACGTCCGGAATCTCACTGACATCCACCATCATCTGGTCCATACAGACGCGGCCGAGAATCGGCGCCGTTTTTCCATGAATGAGCACCCGGCCTTTAGAAGAAAGAGCTCTGGGATATCCGTCGGCATAACCGATGGAGACCGTAGCTATTTTTGTCACCGGTTTCTGTGTCACAAAGGTGGCGCCGTAGCTGACGCCGATGCCGGGCGCAACCTCTTTCACATGAATCACGTGTGCCTTCCAGGCAAGCGCAGGTATGAGGTTCATATTCTCCTTCTTCACTTCTTCCGAAGGATAAATGCCATAGTTGGTGATGCCTGTCCGCACCATGTCATAGCGGTGTTTCTCGTCAATATCAAATTCCATCACTGCCGCGCTGTTGCAGACATGACGGATCGGGATCCGCACGTTCCTCTCTTCCAGCATAGCCAGCATGGTATCGTACTTTTCGAACTGTCCGTCGCAGTAGGTCTTGTCCACCATGTCCGCGCAGGAGAGGTGGGTGAACATACCCTCGATCTCCAGATTCGGCATCAGAGAAATCTCCCGGATCTGATCCGCATCCCCTTCGGTGACCTGAAAACCGATTCTCGTCATACCTGTGTCCAGAGCAATGTGCAGCTTTGCGCTCCTTCCGAGGGATGCCGCCTTACGGCTCAGAATTTCCGCATCCTCCAGATGGTAGATACTCGGCCGGATATCGGCCAGAATCATATCCTCGTACTCTGCCGGCGAGATGTATCCGAGATCCAGAATCGGTTTGTGGATGCCCGCCTCCCGGAGTTCCAGACCTTCCTCCAGTGTCGCCACCGCAAAAAAATCCACCTTCTCCTGAAGATGCCGCGCAACTCTCACCGCCCCGTGGCCGTAGGCATTTGCTTTCACAACTGCCAGCAGCTTTGTTCCGCTGCCAATCCTCTTCCTTGCCTCGTCAATATTGTGTTCGATCGCAGCAAGAGATACTTCCGCATATGTTCTCAAATACTCTTCCATTACTTTCCATCCTCTCTCCCGAATCCTTCCGTCAGATTATGGAATATGTTACCTACAGCATATGGAAAGGCGCGGGGCGTAAAGCCTCGCGCCTTTTCTCGCAATTACAATCAATCCATTCCCTTCGGTTTGCGGATTGCAGAATACACATTCTTCACGTCCTTGAGTACGACGTGGGTTGTTGTGTCCTTGATTCCCTCGAGACCCATAATCTTACGGTGGATCTGCTCAAGCTCCTCCGGTGACTCACAGGCGATCTTAAGAATCAGGTCCATGCTTCCTGTTATGTAATAACATGATACTACATTATCCATCTTCTGGATAGCCTCAGAAAACGCGTCAAAGTAAACCGGTTTTTCAAGGGCTACTTCCATGAGCGCCGTCATGATATTTCCGACTTTATTTTCATCCACAATGATCGTATATTTATCAATCACGTGATTCTCTTCGAGTTTGTGAATTCGCTCTATTACTGCCGATACAGAGAGATGAATCTCTTTGCTGATATTAGATGCTGTCTCTCTCGCGTTTGCCTGAAGTGCTTTTAAGATTCTGTAATCTATCTGATCCATGTTCTCAACTCCACATATAAAAATATTTGTACTTTCACCAATTTTTTGTGTACCGTACTAGTATACAAGATTTTTTCGTCAATGCAAGCAAAAATATGAAATGTTTCATTAAGAATTTCTGTTTGAACGTCCTTTGTTTTCCCGGATCACAGAACATCCATATGTTATTTTCTGTTAACTCTTCTTTGTTGTCAGAAACTGAAATGCAATCCCTGCCGCTGCCAGAACAATCATCAGCAGCACTGCGCTGTCCAGATCCACATACATCGGGATAAGTTTCTGGATATTGCTTCCAGCCTGAATACCTCCGACAGCACCGGTCAGAACAATCAGATACTCTCTGGCATATTTCAGTGCCAGCATTCCGGCAAGTACAAAAACTCCTACATAGACGAGCGCACGCAATGCCTCCCAGCCGTCACCCACCGGAAAGGTGAACAACGAGATTACGGAAGCTGCCGCTGAACCGGCAAAAATAAACAACCCGACTTTATATACCTTGTAAGATATTGCGGCGCAAAGACCTCCGCAGGCAAGTCCGATCATATACTTGGCATATCCCGGACTCGGCAGAAACTTCGCTCCGATCAGAAATCCGAACGCCGCTCCGATCAGAAAGCAGACAACCATCATCCACAGCTGAGCATACTTATAACCGGAAAAACAAAGAAGCAGTGCCACGATCAGACCGATCACAGCGCCGAAAGCCAGCAATTGCGGCGATGATTGAACCTGCGCGATAGCGCTCTGTACGATATTCATAGTTTCTTTCCCCCCTGTTCTGCTATATTTGCAGACTCTATTAGTTTACCTCAAATTATTGCGATTCTCAATAAAATTCAGACAAACGCAGAGCAATTTCCCTTAACGCAAAAAAAATCCTTCGAATAAATTCGAAGGACTTCAAAACGAAACTGTATTAAAACAAAAAAGAAGAGCGCGAGACGGGATTCGAACCCGCGACCCCAACCTTGGCAAGGTTGTACTCCACCCCTGAGCCACTCGCGCATACATAAGCGAATCTTTCAAGATTCGAGAGCAGGTGATGGGAATCGAACCCACGTATCCAGCTTGGAAGGCTGGTGTTCTACCATTGAACTACACCTGCGTTTCGCGTCGGCGCTTAACTGCGTCAACGCTGATAAGTATAACACAAGGAAGAAAAATGTCAACAGCTTTTTAAATAAAATTTCAGATCACATAATCATTGATCATTCCGGCGTTCCAGTTCTTCAGATCTTCGATGGTATAGGAGTCAACTACCTTCGAAATTGCCTCATCCAGTTCTTCCCAGAGTCTTAAGGTCACGCAGCTGCCCCGTCGGGGACAGTCATTCACATCTCCCGCCAGGCACTCGACCGGTGAGAGACTTCCTTCTGTGACACGCAGGATATCCCCCACCGTATACTCGGAAGCCTTTTTTGCAAGCAGATAACCACCCTGGGGGCCTCTGACGCTCTTGAGATACTTCGCCCGGACAAGGGCAGATACAATCTGTTCCAGATACTTCAGTGAGATTTCCTGCCTGGCGGAGATATCCTTGATCCTGACGGGTACTCCGTTGTCATGCAGCGCTATATCCAGCATCATTCTGAGCGCATATCTGCCCTTTGTTGAAATCTTCAAGTCTTATCCTCCTGTGATCAGTTCTCAAAGAGTGCAGTTGAGTAATATCTGTCACCGCTGTCCGGAAGTACTGCCACGATTGTTTTTCCCTCTGCCTCCGGTCTCTGCGCGATCTGAAGTGCAGCATAGAGAGCCGCTCCGGAAGAAATACCTACGAGTACACCCTCAAGGTGTGCAAGCTCCTTGGATGTCTCAAAAGGTTTCTCGTTGTCAACGGTGATAACCTCATCGTAGATCTTCTGATCGAGTACGCTGGGCACAAAGCCTGCGCCGATACCCTGAATCTTGTGAGGTCCGCCATGTCCCTCGGTGAGTACCGGGGATGTCTGCGGCTCAACGGCAACAACTTTCACCTCAGCCTTTTTCTCTTTGAGGAATTTACCTGTACCTGTGAGTGTTCCGCCTGTTCCGACACCTGCAACGAGATAATCTACAGCGCCCTCTGTATCCTCCCAGATCTCCGGTCCTGTTGTGAGATAATGTGTCTTCGGGTTGGACGGGTTGTCAAACTGACCTGTGAGGAAGGAATTCGGTGTATTCTCCACGATCTCTTTTGCCTTCTCAATGGCACCGCTCATTCCTCTGCTTCCGTCTGTGAGAACGAGCTCTGCACCGTAAGCCTTGAGAATGTTCCTTCTCTCAACGCTCATCGTCTCCGGCATGGTGAGAATCAGTTTATATCCTTTGGCAGCCGCAATAAACGCAAGACCGATACCTGTATTTCCGGATGTGGGCTCAACGATGGTAGCTCCCGGTTTGATCTTGCCTGCCGCCTCTGCGTCCTCGATCATCTTCTTTGCGATTCGATCCTTCACGGAACCTGCCGGATTGAAATACTCAAGCTTTACCAGCAGTTTTGCCTTGAGGTTATACTTCTCCTCGAACTTTGTAAGTTCTACCACCGGTGTGTTTCCTACGAGTTCTGTTGTGCTCTTATATACTTTTGCCATATCCCCTGTCTCCTTTACAAATGATCTTATTATGTTTTGTTTTTACTTTTCTTATATTTCCTAGCTGATATATAGGATTATAGGATTTTATACCTTTCTTGTCAATAACTTTTATAAATTTCTATATGAACAGGAAATACGGAGCGTTTTGTCTCATGGGAAATTCTTCAGAATTTCCCATGAGACAAAAAAACGATCCCCCGCACACTGCGATCTGCAGCATGCGGGGGATCTGAAGTCCGCCCGGGACTTTGTTCGTCTTATTTGATGGACTTTGTTCCTCTTGTTTGATAAACGCTTTTTCTTCTTACTTGAGTCCATTCACCTGATTTGTGGAAGCCTTCCCTATGAGGTCGGCTGTCCGTCGATTCCCTCTGTGTCTTCCGGCACGTCCTCTCCGGCAAGTTTCAGAATATCCTGCGCCTCTTCCTCTGTGATGTTCATAAAATCAGCCACTTCATCGAGATAGACTTTCCGTCCGTATTCCTCTTTGAGTGTGGAAACTCCGTCCTTGAGTTCTTCGACTTTCTCAACCATTCTCTGATCTCTGGTGCGGACGTCTTTCTGCTCCTCGATCATCGCCGAGATGCAGTCACGGATCTGCGCCATCAAATGCGTGCGGATATCCGCCTCACCGGCCACCATGGAGGCGTCCATGCGGTCGAGTCCCAGAACCACCTGGAGGCTTCCCTCCTGAATAACATCTGAGAGATGTACCCCCGGAACATACAGAGCTTTCGCTTCATCTACAATCGCCGGAAGCATCAGCTCCGCGATTCTTCTCTTTGCCGTCGGATCACCGGCACGCAGACGCTGAGTCAATGCTTCCCACTCGCCGTCACCGGCCCGGGGTATCTGACAAATCTCTTCCATATAGGAATCGAGCCAGCGCTGTTCCTCTTCGGACCAGAGCACCTCTCCTTCTTTTCTCTCCGGAAGGGGATCCTTCTTCACATATCCCTCAACCACGACGCGTCTCGACAGGAGAAAATCGAAAACCAGATTCATCTGTTCTTCTGTCAGATCATCCTCCTGAAAAAAGCTTTCCACTTCCGCCTTTCCCATGTGATAATCCTGATCAACTGCCTGATCCAGAATGTTCTGCAGCTTTCTTCTGAATTTCATAGGATCCATTGTCGTTTTCTTATCGCTCATATATCTCTCCTGTTTATCCCTCGGATCAGGACTCAGAGCTGGAGGACACCTCATTATCCGTGCTTGTCTTCTTCTCTACCGTGATCTTTGCATAGCTGAGGATCTTGTTTACGGCCATCTGTGTGAGTACGTACTGTTCCACGTCCTCTTCGCCGTTCTGTTCTTTCAGCTCTTCCTCCGTCATATCAAAAGTCTCTGCAACCTTCTGCAACTCTTCCTTGTACTCAGCGCTTCCCACTTTCAGTTCCTCTGCCTCACAGAGCGCCTCAAGCAGAATGCGGCTCTGAGCGATGGTATATCCGTACTGCTTCTTCTGGGCAGCAAGATTGTCCTGTGTCATTCCTGCGGAAACGAGGTAGTCATCCAGGGACAGACCGTAACCTTCAGCAGCACTCTTAAGTCTCTCCTCGTATTCTTTCTCTGCATCCTCCTCATATTTCTTCGGAAGTTTGTAGTACTTGCTGGAATTTACAATTCTCTGCCATACCTCTGCGCGAAGCTCGTCTTCGTTGTTGTTATTATCCTGAGCCTGAAGTTCTTTGCGTCTCGCAGCCCTGTACTCCTCAACCGTATTGACGCCCTCTTCTTTGCGGTTCTTCACCCACTCGTCTGTGAGCTGGGAGGCTCTCTTAATGGAATTAACCGTTACGGTAAATACAGCCTCCTTGCCGGCAACTGCGCTGGCAGAATAATCATCCGGGAATTTCACCTTGATATCCTTGGTCTCACCCTTTTTCATGCCTACCACACCGGTCTCGAAGCCATCGATAAACTGTCCGGATCCAAGAAGAAGATCCGCGTTATCACTGGTTCCTCCGGAGAATTCCTCTCCGTCAATCTTGCCCACATAGGCCATGTTTACGGTATCGCCCAACTGAGCAGTGGCATTCTCATCCTGTACTTCTGTCTGGCTAAGCATGGTCTGAATATAAGCCTCTACTTCGGCATCTGTGACGATGGTTTCTGTCTTCGTAAGTTTATATCCCTTGTAGTTTCCGAGTTTTATACACTCAGAGAGTTTATAGTCCCCTTCAATCAACGGGAGCTTGTAGAGTTCCTCCAGCTGATTGGACGTAGAAACGGTTTCCGATCCCGAACTCACAGCCTCCACCGGAACAGACGCAACAGATGATGTTGATGTCGCCTCCGTGTTTCCGCATGCTGTCATTGATGCTGCCATAAGCAGGCTCATAACCATTGCTGCAATTCTTCTTTTCATATAAAACTTTCCCCTTTCACACTATATAAAGCGAAGCACTCAGGTACGACGGGCACATAAGCCCCCTTGTACCGTACGGCCAAACGCTGATTCTTACGCTTGCCCGGGTCATCCTCCATTTACATATTCATGACCTCTCCATATGCTTCTTTGTTATGTATTTCATGCATTCCCTGCCGCACATAATCTTCCCTGGTCTGCAGCCAGCTGCGGCTTCCCGAGTCATCCACACAATAGTAGATAAAGCCCAGTTTCTTCAGATATGCAAACTTGTCATTGTCGCTCTGATATTCAGACCATCCGTCCAGATCACCTCCGTGGGGGAGGAGCTGTACGTCCGTCTCTCCGAGCATCTTACCAACTCTGTCTTTCCATAAATCCGCGTCTTTTTTTACGATGGACGCCTCACTGGCATAACTGATATCTGCATAGGTGGAGCTGGCAAAAGTCCATCCCTCTTCCTGCAGTTTTTTGATCAGCTTCTGCACTTTCTCCTTGTCGTCAGAGTGCGTCTTCTCTGCCTGTTTCTGACACTCCTCCACCGTAGACGCATATTCTTTTGCAGAGACATTCGCGCTGCCGACTTCGGATGTCGATGCGAAAACCGCTTCCTCACCTGCGTCAGGCGCTTCCATCCCGGTCTCATCTCCGGAATTCTGCACATCTGCTCCGTTCTCCGGCATGATTCCGTCTTTTGCTACCACAGGGGTCTCGCTGCCATCCTCTTCGCCCGCATGGATCACAGTCCCCTCCGGTACGCTCTCCCGGTTAATAATACTGACAACGTCAGGATCTGCATAAATCTTGTATCCAAAAAGTCCTTCCGTTCCCGTAAGCCCGATGATACCTCTGGCACCGTTGAAAGAAAAATCCGGATGCTTCTCGATAAAATCATCGACACAGCTCACGACATCGACCGCACCGCTGACCGGCTGTCCATCGGGATTCACATACGTGTTCACACATCTTCCGCTGTCATCAATGTACATATCCCTGGCGTGCTGATGATCTGTGGGATCATACTGCAGACCGGCTTCCGAAATAATCAATGGTTTCTTTCCCTGCGGGATCGCAATCTTCCCCGCATCGTCGCCGTCCTCTCCGGAGGTCGTTATGCTGTGAATGTCCACGAGAACATAATCCCTTCCATAGAGATCACCCAGAATATCCTGAAATTCCTGAACAGTCAGCGTCGGCATATTCTTCAGAATACCGTCTTCGGAAGTATCCGTAACATCTCCCGCAATCGTAATGTTCTCTGTGGCATCCGGGATTCCGTTCTGATTCAGGTCTTCATCCGGCTGGCCGTCCCCATCCAGATCCACCGCGCTTCCGAAAGTCTGATCCAGCGTAAGCACCGGGAAATTCAGATGAAGGATTTCTTCTGCGGAACAAGTCACCGTATCTTCCGGCAACGCCGCTGCCTTCTTGTTACGATTCCGGACCGTGGCTGTTTTCACCTTTGAGACAATGGATGACACGGCGACGATGCCGATCACTGCCACAAGAACCACGAGACCGAGTCTGATAAGCTTTTTAATTTTTCGTCTGCGCTTTCTTCGGAGGCGCATCTCCTTTTTCATGCGAAGCCTCCTCATATATGCCAGTCGTTCCTGCTCCGTCGCAAACACCAAGTTCTCCGCCATATCTTCAAGCCCCCCGTCTCATCGATCCACCCCATCGACGATTTCTGCTTCAAAGAAGAGAATGCATCCTCTTTCACGCGGATGCATTCTCCCTTGTAATCATACTCCAATCAACCTTTTTTCGCAACCTGCTCCCCCGAAAAACCGTTGCCTTTTGGATGCCGCAATGCTATTATTATGTAATGGTTAGATAGACAAGTTTTACTATTAAGGAGGAACCGTCATGCCCTGGTGGGGAGTGTTGATTATCATCGCCGTTATCGTGGCCGCTGCAGGAGCAGCATTGTACTTTATTGGAAAGAAGACTGAGAAGAAACAGGCCGAGCAGCAGGCGCAGATCGAAGCAGCCAAACAGAATGTAACGCTTCTCGTTATCGATAAAAAGAAAGTGAAACTCAAAGACGCAGGTTTCCCTGACATTGTTCTTCAGCAGACACCGAAGCTTTTCAGAGGAAGAAAATTCTACGTAGTCAAAGGTCGTGTGAACACAGGCCGCGGCGCAATGGTTTCCTCTTTTATCTGTGACAAGGACGTCTTCGAAATCATTCCTGTAAAGAAGGAAGTAAAAGCTACCGTAAGTGGTCTCTACATCACCTCGGTGAAGGCAATCCGCGGATCTCTGGAGACACCCGCAAAGTCCAAAAAGAAGAGCAGCAAGCTTGAGGAACTTCTCCGCAAGGGACGCGGCGAAGCGTAAAAAAATTGAAAGAATATCCTGTGACACAAGGATCTTAAGGATATAAAAACGGAATTGAATAAGAAAGACCCGGATGCATGAAGCGCCCGGGTCTTTCTTATTCTTCTTATTCTTCTGTCTTCTTCTCAATCCCCTCGTCCAGGCGGAAGTTTCCTTCCTCCTTGGAGCGGATTTCCAGATCAATTCTACAATCAGCCGAGTATGCCTGATCCACGCTCAGAGAATATTCCACATGAAACAGAATTCTGTTTTCTTCTTCCTCCAGCGAAAATCCTGTGGCCGCCAGTCCCATATCAATGACACCCAGGGGAGTCATATAGGAAGCACTTGTCTTCTTTCCTTCCTCAAAGATCATCTCGACGTTGATCAGCCCCTTCTTGTGCACCTGCAGTCTGTCGGGTCTGAACTTGATGATATTGTGCGTCGATCCGCTGAAGCCCTCCACCAGCTCATCGTAGATGAGATAGTGGGTTCCGTTCTTGAAATAATACTGTCCTCCGGTCACTACAGCGACCGGTTCCGGTTCTCCGTCTTCCTGCATGAACTGAAAACCGGTGAGTGAGATAATCACATCCTTTGTCATGGATGAATCTGCTTGAATCCCTTCTTTGCCTTGTCAGGATCATCAATGATCTCCTGCATGGTGTGCCAGCCGAGAACCGCGCATTTTACTCGTGCAGGCATATGCGAGATATCTTCAAGCACACCGGCTTCTTCCAGCTCATCTCTCTCTTCGTCCGTGATTTTTCCCTTGATCATCCGGAGAAAAATCTCTGCCAGACGCTTCGCGTCATCTGTCGTTCTTCCGATTACCAGATCCAGCATCATATCCGCGGAGGCCTGTGAAATCGCACAGCCGTCACCGACATATGCCCCGTCGATAATTTTTCCATCCTCTACTTTCAGCTTCAGGATGATGTCGTCACCACAACTGGGATTCACTCCCTCGAGCTCGAAATTCGCATCCTCAAGCTCATGTTTGTGAGCCGGATGCAGATTGTGCTCGGTGAGAATCTCGTTATAAAAGGTGTTATTCTGCATAACCCATATCCTTTCTGACAGTTTTCAAAGCTTCAATCAGTCTGTCGACCTCAGCCTCTGTGTTGTAGAAACACAGACTGGCTCTGGATGTCGACAGCGTATTCAGGTATTTCATCAGCGGCTGAGCGCAGTGATGTCCTGCCCGGACATCGATATGACAGGAGTCCAGAATCGCAGCGATGTCGTGGGGATGCACGCCGTCAACCTTGAAGGTGAGGATTCCGTGATGCTCCTCCGGCTTTTCCGAACCGATGATGTGCACGTAAGGAAGTTCCTTCATCTTCTCCATGGCGTAGGCGGTCAGATGCTCCTCTCTCTCTACAATGCGATCCCAGCCGATCTTCTTATAAAAATCGATGGCCGCGTGAAGTCCCACGGCGCCTCCGGCATTTACCGTTCCCGCCTCAAATTTATGAGGAAGTTCCGCATAGGTCGCTCCCTCCAAAGTTACATATTCAATCATCTCGCCGCCGAAAAGGAAAGGCTGCATCTTATCAAGAATTTCTCTCTTCCCGTAGAGGACACCGATTCCCATGGGCGCCAGCATCTTGTGTCCGGAGAAGGCAAGGAAGTCCACATCCAGATCCTGCACATCCACCGGCATATGCGGAACACTCTGTGCTCCGTCACAGACGAACACAGCACCTGCCTCATGGGCAATCTGTGCAAAGCGCTTGATGGGATTCTCTCTTCCGAGGACGTTGGACACCTGCGTCATGCAGACCAGCTTTGTCTTCGGTGTGATTGCCGCACGGAAGACCTCTTCTGTAATCAGTCCCGTCTTGTCCGGCTCAATGTAGCGGATCACGGCACCGGTGCGCTTGCAGGCCTGCTGCCAGGGAAGCATATTGCTGTGATGCTCCATGATTGTAACAACCACTTCGTCCCCCGGTTGAAGATGATCGGCTGTCCAGGCATATCCAACCAGATTCAGGCTCTCCGATGCATTTCTTGTAAAAATGATCTCCTCTGTACTGCCGGCGTTGATGAATTCCCGCACAGCTTCTCTGGCATCTTCATAGTCATCCGTAGCCGCGATACTCAGTCCGTAGAGTCCCCGGAGGGGATTCGCGTTGTGCTTCTGATAATATTCGTTTACCGCGTCGATCACGCACTGAGGTTTCTGAGTCGTAGCCGCGTTGTCAAGATAAGCCTCGTCATCCCGAATCAACGGAAAGTTTTTCCTGATCTCTGCATCTTCAAGCAGTCTCTCCTTCTTCGTCATCTTCATTACCTCCCCCAACGTATTCGCTGATCTCTGCCCGGGTTCTGTCATCCGGAATCAGTCGAATCGTTGCATCGATTCTGGCCTTGGCCATCATCTCATAAATTGTTTCCTTGTCCATTCCTCTGGATTCCATGTAGAACATGAGATTCTCATCCAGTCGTCCGATAGTCGCACCGTGGTTACCAACCACATCCTCCTCTGTACAGAGAATCAGCGGAATCGTCTGGTTGTGAACACCTTCATCCATAAGAAGTACATCCTCAGCCTCGTTTCCCACAGCACCCTTCGCACCTTTCTTCAGATCGATGGTCGCTCTCAGGATCTTCGACGCACTGTCGCGGAGCACGCCGTTGACAATGATTTCACTCTCTGTCTTGCGGCCGGTGTGATTCGCAAAATTATTGATATCCAGATGACGGCTTCCGCTGACGCGGTAGGCAAGATTGTTCTTCAGAGAGCTCTTGAAGCCCTCCAGATCAATCTGATATCCCTGATATACATTTCCACCGTCCAGCACCAGCTGAATCAGTTCGATTCTCGCGCTGTCGTCAACTTTTCCTCCGAGATCATTCACAATTGTGAACGCATCGCCAACCCGGACAATCTGTACCAGCTTCAGCACAGCATTCTCCTTCAGGTCCACCTTTGTCTGGACACAGGCGCTTCCCGCTGCCCCCTCCTCAGAGGTGTAGTCCATCACAACCGTGAGTTCGCTGTTTTTCTCCGCGATCAGATCTACGCGGTTCAGGGTATCCCCGTCCTTCGCGAACTTGTATTTCAGACGGAGTGTATCCGGGATCGACTTTCCTGCCGGAACGGTATAGACAGTTGTTCCGATTCCGGATGCGGCGACAGCCTCACCGAAGGCCTTTCCCGCTCCGGTTGCCTGCGTCCCCAGAAGATCCGCTGCCTCTTCCTGCTCTGTCACGCCCTCCGGTATCTCTTTCTGTACTGCCGCGCTTTCCGCAGGAGAAAAATCCTCCAGGGAGGCCTCATTCATCTTCAGCCAGTACCAGGTAATTGCCGGCAGACGGTTTAATTTCAATTCTCTCTCTTCGCTCATGTCTGCCTCCTTAACCTATACTTCCCTTCATCTCAAGACGGATCAGATTGTTCATCTCAACCGCGTACTCGAGAGGGAGTTCTTTACCTACATTGTCGGCGAAGCCGCTGACGATCAGTGCCCTCGCGTCTTCCTCCGTGAGGCCTCTGCTCATAAGGTAGAAGACAGCATCGTCACTGATTCGTCCGATCTTTGCCTCGTGTCCGATATCCGCCTGCTGTGTGCGGATATCCATGGCCGGGATCGTATCGGATCTGGAAATATCATCCAGCATCAGTGACTGACAGGAGACAGAAGATTTACTGTTCTTTGCCTGCTTATTCACAACGATGGAACTGCGGAAAGTACTGATACCGCCGCTCTTGGAGATGGATCTCGTGCTTACATATGAGGAAGTGTCCGGTGCGTTGTGTACCATTTTGCATCCTGTATCCAGATTCTGTCCGTTTCCGGCAAAGGTAACGCCGGTAAACTCGGCTCTGGATCCCCGTCCGGCCAGGACACTCATGGGGTAGAGATAGGATACGTGAGAGCCGAAGGAACCGGAGATCCACTCGATCTTGCCGCCCTCTTCGCATTTCGCCCTCTTCGTATTCAGGTTGTACATGTTCTTGGACCAGTTCTCGATGGTCGAATAACGCAGGGTTGCGTTTTTTCCGACGAAGAGCTCTACGCAGCCGGCATGAAGATTTGCCACATTATATTTCGGCGCAGAACAGCCTTCGATAAAGTGGAGATATGCGTCATCATCCACAATAATCAGGGTGTGCTCAAACTGGCCGGCTCCCTTGGCGTTCAGTCGGAAATAAGACTGAAGCGGAATGTCCAGATGAACCCCCTTCGGTACGTATACAAAAGATCCGCCGGACCAAACTGCTCCGTGAAGAGCGGCAAACTTGTGATCTGTCGGGGGAACCAGTTTCATGAAATGACTCTTGATCATATCCGCGTACTCGCCCCGCATGGCGCTCTCAAGATCCGTATAGATAACGCCCTGCTCAGCAACGGAATCCTGAAGATTGTGATACACCAGCTCGGAGTCATACTGAGCGCCGACACCTGCCAGAGACGCTCTCTCCGCCTGGGGAATTCCCAGACGCTCAAAGGTATCTTTGATGTCCTCCGGCACATCATCCCAGTCATTGGCCATACGCTTTGCGTTCGGACGGACATAGGTGACAATATTGTCCATATCCAGTCCTTCAATGGAAGGACCCCAGTCCGGAACCTCTGATTTGTTGTAGATTTCCAGGGATTTGAGACGGAAATCTCTCATCCAGTCCGGATCATTTTTTTCTTTTGAGATTTCAAGGATCGTATCCGCAGTCAAACCTTCTTCAATCCGCCATTCGTTGTCCTCTGACTTCTTGAAGTCGTACATGCTTCGGTCGATATCCTCAACCTGTGCTTTCTCTTTTGCCATAACCGCTCCTTATTCTTATGCCTTCAGGAATCTCTCGAATCCGTTTTCATTGATTTCTTCAACCAGGCTCGCATCACCGTTCTCAACAATTTTTCCGTCCACAAGTACATGGGTGTGATCCACGTGAAGGGACTCCAGGATACGGGTGCTGTGCGTGATGATGATGAGCGCTCCGTCCAGGTTCTTCTGGTATTCCTGAACACCCTGGGACACGGTGCGGACAGCATCAACATCCAGTCCGGAGTCTGTCTCGTCGAGAATGGCGAGGGTCGGCTTCAGCATAAGAAGCTGAAGGATTTCGGCTTTCTTTTTCTCACCGCCGGAGAAGCCCACGTTGAGGTCTCTCTCTGCGTAAGAATGATCCATATTCAGCACATCCATGGCAAGGGCAATTTTCTTTCTGAAATCCCAGAGACGTACTCTCTCACCGGTTCTCTGCTCCAGAGCGTTGCGGATAAAGTTTCCGAGACTGATTCCCGGAACTTCCAGCGGATTCTGGAAGGACATAAACAGTCCGTCCTTTGCTCTCTCATTTACCGGAACATCGCTCAGACTTTTTCCATTAAAAATGATCTCGCCTCCGGTGACTGTATAATTCGGATTTCCCATGAGAGCATTGCCAAGGGTGGACTTACCTGCTCCGTTGGGTCCCATCAGAACGTGTGTCTCTCCCCTGTTTACGGTGAGATCCACTCCCTTCAGAATTTCTTTTTCTTCTACACTGACTGACAGGTTCTTCACCTGCAACAAAGCGTCTGCCATAACTTCCTCCATCTTTTCCAAAAACTGTTCCTACATACCTGCAAATCTATGGAAACGCCGATTCATCAGCGTTTGCTTATGCCAGTTGTTCTTTACCCGCTTCCCTGTTCCCGGAATAAACCCGAGTAAATTACTGCACTTTTTAGCGTTTTTCATTATATAACACCACTTTCCGATATGCAAGGAAATGTGTCCTATAGCCGGTACTGTGTTTTTTTGATAACCGCGGCAATGTGGAACCGCCAAAGAATCGGTCGCGCTAATCCGCGACGCCGATTTCATAGTATCTGCACAGACCGATCTCCGACGTATCCAGATATCGAAGGGAATGCGTCCAGCCATCCGCAACAGTGAGATAAGTCTTTCGATACGACTTTTCCCCCTCTCCCGCATCATCTTTGCTCATCACTTCCACATAGCCGTAGCACACCAGGTGATGGCTTCCATAGCAGGGATGATGATGCAGCTGTAAATAAAGAAGATTTCCCTTCTGAAGAGAGCGCAGATACTGTCCCTTCCGGACGGGAATCACGCTTTTCACCAGCACCTCCGGCTTTCCGGCCTGCCATTTGTTTCCCGGCTTCCACTTCGTCCCCCTGCCTCCCGGCCAGGTCAAGCGGCAGGGAATCCCGTAGAACCGGAAACAGCTCTTCAGATAAAATCCTGTAAGGAGATCATAGGTGCCCCCGAACCTCTTGAGGAAATCCATATTCCAGTAAAAACGGTGGCGGATTCCGATCTCGCTCACCTTCTCAAAGACGTCCGTCTGGGACGGAAAAAATCCGGAAGGCTCTGCTGTCCCCTCCGCCTCTGCGGGACTGACGAGATAGTGGTAGCGCTTGTTCATGGCAGTGATAATATTCGTGATCGCCGTCGGACCGCAATGACGGACAAACCCTCCCTGAAGGGCGGCAAACTGCCCGGTGGTGGCATGGGACATCCACCTCTCCCAACGGTTCACTCTCTTTACCTCCTCAAAGGGAAGATGATACTTCTTCTGCGCATCGGCCACCGGATCTGTGATTACACTCTGTCTTTTTCTTGTTCGCAAAGGCATACTATATCCTCCTGCTGATTCTCTTTTCTTTCTCTCAATACATCATATCGTCAATCAGAAAATAGATGCAACCATCCCGCAGAAATGTTATAATAATTTTCAGATTTTTGCGTAATTTCATGCAATTAGCGCAAAAAATCACAATACCAAAACGAACCAAGGAGGTTACATAATGGGTGGATTTATTTTCGTACTTGTTATTCTTTTCCTGATCCTGTGGCTTATTTTTGCGAACATTCGCATCGTACCGCAGGGAGATGCTTTTGTCATTGAGCATCTGGGCCAGTACAAATCTACATGGAATGCAGGAATTCATTTCAAGGTTCCGATCATTGAGAGAATTTCCAAGAGAGTTTCACTGAAGGAGCAGGTGCTCGACTTCCCGCCGCAGCCGGTAATCACAAAGGATAACGTTACCATGATGATCGACTCTGTCGTATTCTGCTACGTATTTGATCCGAAACTCTACACCTACGGTGTTGAGAATCCGATCGCCGGTCTGCAGAACCTTTCTGCCACAACACTCCGTAACATCATCGGTGAGATGGAGCTCGACCAGACTCTTACCAGCCGTGATGAGATCAACGGAAAAATGCAGATGATCCTGGATTCCGCGACAGATCCCTGGGGTATCAAGGTTACCCGTGTAGAGATTAAAAATATCCAGCCGCCGAAAGAGATTGAGGAAGTCATGACCAAGCAGATGCGTGCAGAGCGTGAGCGTCGTCAGACAGTTCTCGAGGCGCAGGCACATCAGGAAGCCGTTGTCAGCCGTGCAGAAGGTGACAAGAAGGCAAAAATCCTCGCAGCCGAAGCAGAGCGTGATTCTCAGATCGCCCTTGCGGAAGGACGCGCAAAGTCCATCGAGCTCGTATATCAGGCTGAGGCCGACGGTCTTCGTCAGATCAAGGCAGCTCAGATCGATGAGTCCGTTCTCCGACTGAAGGGCATCGAGGCTCTCAAAGAGGTATCCGACGGACGCGCAACCAAGATCTATATGCCTTCTGATCTCACAAACATCATCTCTTCTCTGGGTGTTGCAGGTGAGGCTCTTGGCATCGGTGATCACACACCGGTTGACCGCACAAAGAAACCGGCTCCGGTTCCGGCAACTGATCCGTGTCTGACTGACGAGACAAGCCGCCAGGGCATCGAGGCAGCAAGTACCACCGCGCATTTCAGTATGGAAATGAGCGAGCGGACACACAGATCATAATTGGTCATATATAAAACAGAAGCAGGGACTGCCGCACGCAGAAGTTCCGGAACCACCGGCTTTCTTTGTGCGGCAGTCTTTTTCTGTCCACCTGATCTGTGCTATACTTTATGCCGGCACTGATAAAGTAAAAATCACGCAAAAACATCGTGGTTCCGCCGTCCCTTCTTTGACAGGAACCAGAGCGAAAGGAGTCTACGAACATTGAAGATACTGGCAATCACAGCGTTTGCAGCCATGTACGTGCTGATGACGCTTTTTTCAAAGAAAAGAGTGTGGTTCGTCCTTGCGACAGCAGTTCTTTTCCTCTGCGCGGGAATCATCCCGCTCTCACACATTCCATCCACCATCAACTGGAACGTCCTTATGATGATGACCGGAACCATGGTTCTGGTCTACTATTTTATCGAGTCGAAGATGCCGAACCTGATCGCGGACACCCTGCTGGATATCTCTCCGAACGTCATGTGGGTCACGATCTTCATGTCCCTGTTCTCCGGTCTCATCTCCGCTTTTATCGACAATGTGGCCACTGTTCTCATGGTAGCTCCTGTGGGCCTTGCCATCTGCAAAAAGTTGAAGATCTCTCCGGTTCCCATGGTTCTTGCCATTGCCGTTTCCTCGAATCTGCAGGGCGCAGCCACTCTGGTGGGCGATACAACCTCGATCATGCTGGGCGCCTACGCCAAAATGGACTTTACCGATTTCTTCTGGATGAACGGAAGACCCGGTATTTTCTTTGCTGTTGAGCTCGGAGCCGTCATGACCGTCCCTGTCATGCTCTTCCTTTTCCGCAAAGATAAACAGAGCGTGCAGGCTGATCAGAAGACAAAGGTCACCGACTATGCCCCAACCTTCCTTTTGATCACCATGGTCGCCGCTCTGATTATCGCCTCCTTCAACAAGGATAAACCGGAGATCACCAACGGTCTGATCTGCTGCATCGCAGCCCTCATCGCTGTCCTCCTCGGTCTCCTGAAATCCTCCGGAACAACACATGCCCTGGGCGCCCTGAAGAGCATTGATTTCGAGACACTCCTGCTTCTCACAGGTCTATTTGTTGTCATTGAAGGAATCACCGAAGTCGGCCTGATCGACGATATCGCCGCGGTTCTTGGCGGCGTCGGAGGAAAAAACCTCTTTCTTCTCTACACAATTATCGTCTGGGGTTCGGTACTGGCGTCGGCCTTCATCGACAACATCCCCTACGTGGCGACCATGCTGCCGGTTATCCGCGGAATCTGTTCGGCAAACAATCTTCCGCCCATGCTTCTGTTCTTCGGTCTTCTGATCGGCGCAACCCTGGGAGGAAACCTGACGCCCATCGGCGCCTCCGCAAATATCACAGCTGCAGGTCTCCTGAAGAAAAACGGCTATCCCAGCAGTTTCAAGGATTTTGCAAAGATCGGTATCCCCTTCACCCTCGTAGCTGTCATTTCCGGCTACCTGTTCATCTGGATCGTCTGGAGCTGAATCTACTATGAATAGTATGGAAATAAAACCGATTGCCTATATCCATAGTCCCTTCCCGGAAAAATTCGGCATTCCCAGGCAGAGCGGCCTGGCGGACACCAGGGCCGAAATCGTCCTGGAGAGCGAATACGCCTCTGCGGAAGCTGTACGGGGTCTGGAGGGATACAATTATATCTGGATCATCTGGCAGTTCTCCGCAAATGCGGGAAAGCCATGGCACTCCACCGTCCGGCCGCCAAGACTGGGTGGAAACACAAGAGTAGGTGTATTTGCGACCCGGTCGCCCTTCCGTCCGAACCCTCTGGGTCTGTCCTCCGTTCACCTCGATGCCGTGTCCTGCTACAACGGAAAAGTCACTCTCCATGTGAGCGGCGCCGACCTCATGGACGGAACACCAATCTATGACATCAAGCCTTACATCCCCTACGCGGACTGCCACCCGGATGCCGTCGGCGGTTTTACCGATCAGACCGAACGCCGCGTCCTTGAGGTAAAAATACCGGAAGAAGTCCGGCGAAAAATCCCTGCCTCTGTCACGCCGCAGAGCATTGAGGAGCTGACACAGGTACTCGCCCAGGATCCCCGCCCCTCCTATCAGCATGATCCTGCGCGTGTCTACGGCTTGTCCTTCGAGTCTCTGAGCGTACACTTCACTGTGGATGAATACAAGGTTATTGTGCAGGACATCACGCTAAATGAACTTTGAACAAAGTCCGTAAGCGGACTTCGACTCCCCCAGCCCCTCACTCCTCCCGGTGAGCGCAGCTGGACGAAAGGCGTGCGAGCAGAATCGCGTAAGCGATCTTCTTATCTGCGAGCTGCGCATCTAAGCGGAGCGTTATGGTATAGGGATTGCGGAGCAATTTCCTATACCATAACACAAACAGCCTGCGCATCTCCGAACCGGAGACAGCGCAGGCTGTTTTTCTCTTATTCTTGTTCTGCTTAAATTCTGTGCTTGAGCACCACCACGCCCCAGTCTTTGAGATCGATGGGGTTTCCTCTGCGGTACTTTCTTCCTGTGATCAGGTCTTCCACCTGATCGTAGGGACAGGAAATGCACCTGTTCTCTGAAGTGTAATTGAAACCGAAGGTCATCTCTGTCTTCGGCGAGATCATTCCACTGCGATATGCCATGGGCCAGCAGGAGGCGGGCAGGCTGATTCCAGCAGACTCTACAGCCCTCTTTACAATTCTCTCCAGTACGTCCTTGTCAGGAAAACAGCCGATGTACCATGCCGTCCCCTTTCCGTAACTGTGGCTTGTGATTGCCGCATACCTGCCCCAATAGTGATGGGTGTAACCGTATACGCAGTCGACTTCATTCGCGTTCAGAAGTTCCGCAAAATGGAAGATCGGCTTCCCCGCGACCGTAACATTCGCGGCACCCACTACCTTCTCGTAAGAGGCACCGAAGACAGCCGTCATTCCGTGCGGAAGCGGGCCGTCGTGAATCTTCGCCTTCTCATTGGCACGAAAGGACATCACGGTGCTGACCAGCACACCGCCGGCTTTCACAAATCTTTTCAGATTGCGGATCAGTTTCTCGGAGGCACTGTACAACGAAGGCGTGACGATCAGATCATAACTGTCCTTCAGCTCCGTATCGCCAATAGCCGCCTCGTCCGTCACATCACACGCCACGTTCATGCGGTACAAGAGATCGTAATACCTGTGGAGGATTTCACTGTATCCGGGTGTATCCGCAGACTCCTCGGAGGAATCTGACGGAAACATCTTGAACAGCTGCTGATCCGCGATCACAGCCGCCCTGCAATTTGCCTTGTAATTCCTCAGAGACGGTCCGATCTTCTGCAGCGCAGCACCGGCCTCAGCAATCTCATCATATAATTCCCCGGAAAAAATATGCTTCAGGGAGCTTCCTCTGCACACCGATCCCATACTGCTGGACGTTCTGCTTTCGCGAAGCACAACGCCTCTTGCGCCGTAGGCAAAGACAGAGAGTATCTGCAGCTTCAACTGACCGGGGTAGGGCATGGTCTTCCAGTCCTCCGGGATTTCAATCTCCGCTACTCTGAACGGCTTCTTCACTCCGGGCGTTTTGCTCACGTTCTCATCCCCGGAATTCTCCGCACTCTCTCCCTCTGTATAATCATAGCCGCCCCGGGATGAATCACCACAGAATGCGGTCTCCGCACCCGTCATCTGATCCTGTACGGCAGCTCTTGGGGACAACAGCTCCACGAACTCCTGTCCTCTGCGTCGAACGTCTTCGACGCCTTTCATCAGTTCCGCGTCATCACATACTTGAAAACCGATTACGCAATCCAAAGCACCGGCCGTTTCCAAAAACTGTCGGAAGCCGGGATCACCGGCATCGGCTCCGCTGACATCGATCACCACCTGCATGCTGTTCTCCCCGCAGCACTTCAGTACCTCCGATGCAAACTTTCCCATTTCCAGAAATACAGTATTGATTCCGGCATCATGGAGTTGATGAATACTCTTCTCCAGCTTCTCATATGGGAGACCCTCAGGTTTCCAGGCCAGACCATAGATAAGTTCCTTTATCATGTATATGCCTTTCTGCATTCCCCTCATACAACCCTTAGTTTATATTATACTATGATTTCATGCAGATGAAAACCTATGGTTTTTCCACAAATCCCCCACTTTTGCCCTTCCGCAGGGGGATACTCTGTCACCGACGCTCCATTTTATCCCGTTTTTTCGTTTTATTTCTCCACTTTTTGATCCTTTTCCCCACAACGCCACCGGCCTCGCGTGTAGTGCTTTTGTCTCATGGGAAATTCGGAGGAATTAATTTCTTATGAGATAAATAAGAATGTCGCTAGCGACATTCTCGCGCCGAGCGCGGATGCAACGCATCTACATATTGCGCGAGTGCGCATCCCGCGGAGCGTTTTGTGTTATAGAAATTCCGGAGGAATTTCCTATAACATCAAAAAAGGGCTGCCTTTCGGCAGCCCTGATCATTCGGTCATTCCTTATGCGAGGATCGGTTTTACAGCAGCCGCAAGCTTCTCTCTTTCCGCCTGTGCCTCTGCGAGATCCTTTCCTTTTGTTGTAAAGTATGTCTTGATCTTCGGCTCTGTACCGGAAGGGCGAACCACAACGGACGCTCCGTCCTCCAGCTTGTAGATCAGGACATTTGCCTTCGGGAGACCTGTTTCCTCCGGCTTCTCATAATCGATCACTTCAACGACTTTATCTCCGGCAAAATCCTTCGGCGGATCTTTTCTGAGATCTGTCATGATTCCGGCCATCTTATCCATACCGGAAAGTCCCGGGAATTCAAAGCTGTCGACTTCGTTGAGGAATCTGCCGTACTCACTGTAGATCTCCTCCAGTCTCTGCTTAATGGAAGATCCGATACTTCTGTAGTAGGCAGCCATCTCACAGATCAGCATGGATCCGATAACAGCGTCCTTATCCCTCACGTACGGTCCTGCCAGATATCCGTAGGACTCCTCAAATCCGAAGATGAAACGGTCAACCTCTCCGTCCGCCTCCAGCATTGCGATCTGATCGCCGATCCACTTGAAGCCGGTGAGTGTATGTCTGAGCTCTACACCGTAATGCTCTGCCACAAGGTCAGCCAGCGGTGTGGAGACGATGGACTTGACTGCCACCGGTTTCTCCGGCATTGTTCCCTTCTCGATTCTTCCTGCGCAGATGTAGTCCAGAAGAAGTACACCCATCTCATTTCCGGAGACAAGCTCATAGCTTCCGTCCGGACACTTCATGGCGATACCTACACGGTCTGCATCCGGATCTGTGGCAAGCATGAGATCCGCGCCGGTCTCCTTGGCCAGCTCAAGTCCCTTCTCCAGCGCTGCATAAATCTCCGGGTTCGGATATGAGCATGTAGTGAAATATCCGTTGGGATATTCCTGCTCCTTGACGATTGTAATATCTGTGATACCGATATCCTTGAGTACACGGGTAACCGGTACAAGTCCTGTTCCGTTCAGCGGTGAGTACACAAGCTTCAGACCTGCAGTCTTGCAGAGCCCCGGTCTGACCTGTCTCTCCTCGATTGCAGCATAGAAAGCATCCTTGCAGTCATCTCCGACGAATTTGATCAGTCCCTTCTCAACGCCCTCTGCAAAACTGATGTACTTTGCTCCTGTGAGGACATCTGTCTTCTGAATTGCGTCATAAACGATCGCAGCCGCATCATCTGTCATCTGGCAGCCATCCGGTCCGTAGGCCTTGTATCCGTTATACTTGGCCGGATTGTGGGATGCTGTAACCATAATACCTGCATTGCATTTATAATATCTGGTGGCAAAGCTGAGTGCCGGTACAGGCATCAGCTCATCGTAGATGCGGACATTAATTCCGTTCGCAGCCAGCACGCCTGCCGCCTCTCTTGCGAAATTCCATCCCTTCAGACGGGAGTCATAACTGAGAGCAACAGTCTGTGTACCGCCCTGCGTCTTCACCCAGTCAGCCACTCCCTGTGTTGCCTGGCGAACTACCCAGATATTCATACGGTTTGTACCAGCCCCAAGAGTTCCACGAAGTCCGGCTGTTCCAAACTGAAGTGCGACAGCGAAGCGGTCCTTGATCGCTTCATCGTCCTCCTGGATATCCTGTAATTCTTTATTCAGGTCAAAATCAATCAGATCAGCCGCAAGCCAACGCCTATATTCATCCTGATACATAGTCAAACCTTCCTTTCCTTCCTTGAAAAACAATAACCCGGCGTTTCAAAAAACGTCACTCATAATTATATAATTGTGTTACACAAAGTTCAAACCAAACATCTATCCGTATCCGGAAATTTCAAATAGATTTCCTTTTTTTGCACTCTCTGTAAATACTATCGGCGGAATTCCACGTATATATCAAACGAATGTTTAATCACTGGATTTCCCATGAGACGAACAAAGTCCGCAAGCGGACTTCGACTCCCCTATCCCCTCAATCCTGAGGGGAGCGCATCTAAGCGGAGCGTTTTGTCTTATAGGGAATGCGAAGCAATTTCCTATAAGACAAAAAACCGGTTGCTTCACATATGCAAAGCAACCGGTCTTTCCGACTTTATCTCTACTGCCCGTGGCCGGACTCGAACCGGCACGGTGTATAGCACCGAGGGATTTTAAGTCCCTTGCGTCTACCAATTCCGCCACACGGGCATCTGCGACAGTATGTTCTGTCGATGGGTGGTGGTGGATTCGAACCACCGAAGCAATCGCAGCAGATTTACAGTCTGTCCCCTTTGGCCACTCGGGAAACCACCCATATTCAATCGTCAAAGTGCCTTCTTTCCGACCGCTTTACCGAACGCTCTGACAAATTGAAATTATATCTTATCTTCGTCTGTATTGCAAGAATCTTTTCTGATATTTTACACCCGCCTCCGGATAAACAGTACGTTTTGCATCGCCAATCCCGGTTCTTGCCTTTCGCATTTCTGTAAGTCCGGAAATGAGGCCGGATGACATAAAGCAACCGGCCTCACTGGTAAACATTTATTTACTGCGGTGATGAAGAACAACAGCACTCTCCGGTCTCAGCTTCATGTAGAGCCGTCCGCCGTTTGCGGTGAAGCTCTTCCTTTCTGTACTGAAACCATCCTTGGATGTCTCAAACACCTGCTCAAGCTCCGAACGGTTCTCATATCTGTTCAGCCCGGCCGGCCAGATTTCTACCGTGAGATCATACTGCTGATTTTTGTTGTTGACAAATACAATAACCTGCTCTTCCGCGTTGAATCTTGCGTACACCAGCACATCCTTATCCTTGTAGAGGATGATTACGGAACCGTTGCTGAGTACCTTGTACTCCTTGTGCACACGGATAATCGTCTCATAGAAACGGATCAGTTCGTGGTCTTCCTTGCCCCAGGGATAGGTACGTCTGTTATCCGGATCAGTAAATCCACAGACACCTGCCTCGTCACCGTAGTAGAGAGTAGGAGCTCCCGGCCATGTCATCTGTACGACTACAGCCTCTCTGAGCACTGCAACATCTACGTTCTCTTCGGCCTTTTCCGGGCCCCATCTCTGCACACGCCCCTGTACGTGATTGGTTCTCGTGAGAAAACGGGAATGATCATGGTTATCCAGCTGGTTCATAGAAACCAGAAGAGACGGCATTGAGAAGGACGCCATGTGATATCTCATCGCATCCTGGAAACTGTCTGCATTACCCAGAAGATCCTCGCGGTAGCTGTCGCTGTGTTTCTCCATACCGGTGAAAAACCAGGAAACCGGCTCCATGAACGCATCATAGTTCATGACTGTATCCCACTCATCACCCTGCAACCATGCATCCGCGTCTCCGTAATGCTCGGCAAGAATGAGGGCATTCGGGTTTGCCTCTTTTACCACTTTTCGGAATCTTCTCCAAAAATCATGGTTGAAACCAGAGGAATGTCCGAGGTCGGCAGCAACGTCGAGACGCCAGCCATCTACATTGTATGGCGGCGATACCCACTTGCGGGCAATGCGGAAAATATCTTCCTGAAGCTCCGTAGAGCCTTCGTAATTCAGCTTCGGCAGGGTGTTGTGTCCCCACCATCCGTCGTACTCCTCGTTGTACGGCCACTTGCCGTCTTCACGGAAGGAGAAATAATTGTGATACGGGCTGTGCTCGGACACATACGCGCCCGGTTTAAATCCCGCTCTTCCCTCATAAATACGCTCACGATCCATCCACTTGTTGAAAGATCCACAGTGGTTGAATACACCGTCGAGAATAATCTTTATTCCGCGCTTGTGCGCCTCTTCCACCAGTTTGATAAACAGCTGGTTGGAAGCATCCAGATTTCGCTGGTCTGTCACACGACTGCGGTATTTGGCTGCGTTGGAGTTATCCTGATCGCCCTCTGCAAGGAGACCTTCATCTTCCACAACAATCTTTCCGAGATGAGGATCTACATAATCGTAATCCTGGGTGTCGTACTTGTGGTT
Organism: Eubacterium sp.; assembly: GCA_024684035.1. Lineage (GTDB taxonomy): Bacteria > Bacillota > Clostridia > Lachnospirales > Lachnospiraceae > Bilifractor. The sequence continues at coordinate 38,260 of JAIKXQ010000090.1, forward strand.
CGAGGCCGATACGAAAATCGGATTCAGATAGATCGCCTCAATTCCGAGCTTCTCCAGATATCCGACCTTGTCGATAATACCCTGAAGATCTCCGCCATAGAAATTGCGGACATCCATATTATCCGGGGTCTTGTACCAGTTATCCACCTGCTTTACATGGTCGCCGATATAGCTGTATTCGTCACTCATGACGTCATTGGCTGTATCACCGTTCCGGAATCTGTCGGGGAAGATCTGATACATAACCGCGCCCTTCGCCCACTCCGGTGTCGAGAAACCGGGCAGAATACGGAAAGGATAGTTCATATTCAGCTCGCGGGAGACTCCCAGCTTGTTATAACAACACACAGTGCTTCCCAGGTGCACTTCAAATACGTAAGAAAAACGAGTGGTGCCGACGACGACTTTGACCGAATAATAGTCAAAACCCTCCCTGCTCTCCTCCAGCTCCATCCTGCACTTCGTCCTTGCATGGCAAAGATAGACCTCATCCACATTGTTCTTTGCAGTACGGAAACGGATCGTCACGGTATCTCCCGGTTCTGCCTCCATGGGGGTACGGAACATCTCCGTTTCATCACTGTAGAGCGCGTTCTTCTTAAGAAGCGGCCTCATTCGCAGCGTGTAATTTAATTTTCGCTCCAGCTCAACCATTTGTCTTCCTTCTTTACTAAGTCTCAGGCTCTGAATAATTATACTACATTATTAGAATATCTGCCATTGAAACGATAGTAAAACCCTTTCAAAAATAACATTTTTATATTTTATATTTTATATTTTTTCGACAGTACTTTCGGGGTCATAAGATCTGTTTTTCCGTAAAAAAACAACCCCCGACGCACGGATCCGCCCTTTTCGGTCATCTCCAGCCCTCTCTGTTCCTGTCGCTCAACGACCCTGTTAATTAAAAGTAAAACGGCGGCCTTCGAAAAGGTCGCCGTCTTGGAGAAGGTATTTCTCTTATGGGGTGTAGCAAAAACTATATAATGTATTGGGGGGTTTTTACAGTTATTATAGTATCACGAACCTCACAGAAAGTCTACCCAAATAATGCATTTGTTTAAACATCTTTTTTATACAAGCTGCACAATTTCGTATCATATTCTATCGTTTTCAGTCACGTGCATATCGAATTCTTTGTTACTCTTCATCATTTTTGCCATGAGAGGCGCTTTTTTCCAGACAGCTTACCCCGCTGCACGCATCCAAAAAAGCTGTTTCGCGATCCATAACAAGATTTTTCACTTTTTCTTTCTTGACTGTCACATCTTCTCCCGAAGAATATGACAGAGAATATAACAAATTCTTTGTTTCGAAAGTCTCTCGCCGGAAGCTCCCGGAGTGATTTTGTCTCCACCCGGATTCCGGTGCTCTTCCCGGAAAATCAAAGAAACCTGTACAGACCGATCACTGTCTGTACAGGTTTCTGACATTACTGTTACGATGGCTGTCAAAATCCACTGGTATTTCGCGGGGTTCTTTAAGAAGTTGGCTTTGAGAAGCGGCCTTTGAGAACCCTTCTTTGCGAACCGCCTCTAATCAGCTGTCCGGAGTTCCCCGATTCCCGGGAAGACGCCGAGCCGGTTGTCTTTGGAATCCTTGTCCGGTTTCCTCTCATCCTGAACCGTTGCTTCGCTGTCAGGGAACAGGAGTCCTGATTTCTCACCGAAGGTTCCGGCTCTCTCCTGCTCGAAGATCTGCTCGAACTCTTTTCTGCCGAGCTTCTCATGAACCATCAGCTGTCTCGCGCACTCATCCAGCACGTAGCGGTGCTCCGCAATCAGTCTCTGAGCTTCGCGGTGACAGTTGTCGATGATTCTGCGGACTTCTTCGTCAATCTCCCTGGCCACGGACTCACTGTAGGTCTTTGTGTGGCCGAAATCCCGACCCAGGAATACCTCATTGCCGTCATCCAGATCATAGTTGACGAGTCCGAGCTTCGCGGACATACCGTATTTCGTCACCATCGCCCTGGCTGTGGCCGTAGCCTGCCGGATATCCTGGGACGCTCCGGTGGTGATGTCATCAAAAATCATCTCCTCGGCAACACGTCCGCCCAGATCCACAATGATCTGCTGAATCATTTTCTTCTTGGTCATGAACATGTCGTCATTCTCCGGCTGGGGCATTGTATAGCCTGCCGCTCCGGGGCCTGTGGGAATGATGGAAATGGTGTACACCGGATCCATCAGATCCAGTACATGGAAGAGGATCGCATGTCCGGTCTCATGATAAGCCGTAATCTTCTTCTCTTTCTCCGAGATCACATGACTCTTCTTCTCCGTGCCGACTCCTACTTTAATAAAGGATTCTTTGATATCCATCTGATTTACATAGGCGCGTTGCTCCTTGGCCGCCCGGATGGCTGCCTCATTGAGGAGGTTCTCCAGATCCGCCCCTGTAAATCCGGCTGTGGTCTGCGCAATCTGCTGCAGTTCCACGTCATCACCGAGAGGTTTGTTTCTCGCATGAACTCTAAGAATATCCTCTCTTCCCTTGACGTCGGGAGTTCCCACCGCGATCTTCCGGTCAAAGCGTCCGGGTCTCAGGATCGCCGGATCAAGAATGTCCACACGGTTCGTCGCCGCCATGACAATGATTCCCTCATTGACTCCGAAACCGTCCATCTCGACCAGCAGCTGATTCAGAGTCTGCTCTCTCTCATCATGGCCGCCGCCCATACCGGCGCCTCGCTGTCTTCCGACGGCGTCAATCTCGTCAATAAAAACAATACACGGAGCGTTCTTCTTCGCTTCTGCGAACAAATCTCTGACACGGGACGCGCCGACACCGACAAACATCTCCACGAAATCCGAACCGGAGATCGAGAAGAACGGCACATCCGCCTCCCCGGCAACTGCTTTCGCGAGCAGCGTCTTTCCGGTTCCGGGGCGACCCACAAGGATCACGCCCTTCGGAATTCTGGCGCCGACTCTGGTATATTTTCCCGGATTCTTGAGAAAGTCCACAATCTCAACCAGGTCTTCTTTCTCCTCCTGGAGACCTGCCACGTCCGCAAAACGCACGTGGCTGTCTTTTCCCGTTGTCATTTTCGCATGGCTTTTTCCGAAATCCATCATGCGGTTGTTGGATGCAGATCCGGCCCCCGCACTTCTTCCGAGAAACATGATGAGAAGAATCACTACCACAGCCGTAAACAACGCCGGAAGGATGAGTGCCTCAAAAATTCCCGTTCTGGACACGTCATCGAGCGTATAGCTGATCTTGTGCGCCTTCAGTTCTTCCTCGGCTTCTTTTACATCGGATACATAAACCCTGCCTATGGTGCCATCGGATAGTCTGAACTGGACATTACCGGTGGGCACTTCACTGTTTTGGTTAATTTGAGCTTCAACGATATCCCCGTTTTTGAGATATCTCTGGTAAGTTGATGTGTTCACTTCAGAATCAGATCGAAGTAATCCCGGAAGCAGTACAAATGCAGCTACGACAGCTACCAGAACGATCAAGTAGGTTACGATGCCTCTCTTCATATTCTCCACGTGTATGACTCCTCCTCTGATCGGCGCTTCCGCATCAGTCGTCGAAGCTAATGACTCCTACATACGGAAGGTTACGGTATCTCTGGTCATAGTCCAGACCATACCCGACAACAAATTCGTCCGGAATCACAAACCCGGTGTAATCCACGACCACATCCTCGACTACCCGGCGATCCGGTTTGTCCAGTAGCGTACAGAGCTTGATGCTGTTTGGGTTTCTCTTCTTGAGCAGATGCATCAGATAGCTGAGTGTACGACCGGAATCAATAATATCCTCTACTACAAGTACATCCTTTCCTTCAATCGGCTCATCAAGATCTTTTACAATTTTTACTATTCCACTTGAAGTCGTGCCGCCGCCGTAACTGGAGACGGACATGAAATCCATCGTGACCGGAACACTGATTCTCTTCGCGAGATCACACATGAATGAGACACCGCCCTTCAAAACACAGATCATATGGACGGTTTTTCCCTCGTATTCCTTCGAGATCTTCTCGCCAAGAACCTTGATCCTTTCGCCGACCTCTTTCTCATCGATCAGCACAGATACTTTTTCACTCATGATTTCCTCCTGTAAGCCCGTGTGCCCTGGCACACATATAAATTATGTCATTCGGCCGGCTCTCCTGCGGTTTCATGATTGCTGCCCAATGAATTGACGCAATCAGAATCCATCCCCGGCCATTTCGCTGTGATCACAAGCACCCTCCGTGTATCGTCTGTCACTTTGCAGTCTTCGCTGATCCGGTGACCGACTACCCAGAATACACTGCTGCCGGAGGCAAGAAGAGGAACCTGATCCCTGAGCCGTCTGGGGATCTTGCAATCGATCATGTAGTCCTTCAGTTTCCTGCTTCCGCCTTTCGCGTTCACAACGATCCTGTCACCGCTTCTTCGAAATCGCATGACAAGATTATAGTTTATTTTATCATAATCAAAAACTTTCGTACACCGATTTTGGGGGATTGCCCCGGGCACGGTCTCCCTGATCTCCCATTCGATCTCTGTTTCGCCGATCCGGAAATTTCCGGATTTCCGGGAGTCCTCTCCAGGTATAGATACCTCGTATGACGTCTCTGTGACCGAATTGAAAACCTTTTCGCACCTCAAACATTCCAGTACTACCCTGTCATAATCTTTGTATGCCAAAACCCCGTATGGAAGGTTCCTCATTTTTCCGGCAGGCTCGGCCAACAAATCTTTCAATTCCGTAAGCTGTTCCCGTCCCAGATTTTTTCGATAGCCCGCCGCGGCTTCCAGGGCATCCATCAGCACATAATTCTGCAGGATTTCCGGGCATTTCAGAAGCTGAGCGGAAATCGAGACAGACCCTCCCGACAAATCTTTCCTGAGATAGAGGGTCTCGATTTTTTCCGCCTCTCCCTTGAGGTACGCATCAGCCGCCGCCATGTCTTCCGCCGCAAGGGCAAGGTGAAGCGCCGCGCGACCGTTCACCTTCTCTCTCAGGAAGGGGATCACCGTGCCCCGGATGGCATTTCTCGCATAGCGCTCATCCGCGTTTGTCTCATCCGTTCTCCAACTTACACCTTTCTGACGGAGCCAGGCCTCAATCTCGTCTCTGGTGACAGACAGCAATGGGCGGATCAGCAGAAGCTCCCCAAGAGTGGCCGACGGCCGTATGCCCGCAAGTCCCGACAGCGAAGATCCTCTCGCCGCGCGGAACAACAGGGTCTCCGCCTGGTCATCCGCATGATGCGCCAGGGCAATTTTTGCCTTTGCCGGATCCGCCCCCATCTTTTCCGCGAACTCCTTCACGGCAAGAGCGAATTTCTCATGTCTGACTTCTCTTCCGGCTTCCTCGAGGCCGATCTTTCTTACGCCGGCATACTCCGCCACCGGACACGAATAGATTTTCAAAGGAATCTCCCGGTTCGCACAGAGTTCCCGGACAAAGCGGCTGTCGTCATCCGCGGCCTGCCCGCGGAGATTGTGATTGATATGCACGGCGGCGAGCCGGTATTCCCCGACGCTTCCCATCTTCAGAATCTCCTTTAGCACAAGCAGAAGTGCCACAGAATCCGCGCCTCCGGACAGACCCACGCACACCAGGTCTCCGGCACTGATCAGCTTATTTCTCCGGATCAGCTCTTCAGCCTTCCTCTCAAGCTCCATGTTCGCCTCCAAAAAAGACCATGCCGTACATACTGGCATGGTCTTGTCTTCCTAATTATTGTCAGTTTCCGTGTCCGTGTCCGTGTCGGCTTCCCCGGTATCCGTCATCTCATCTCCACCCTGGAGACCAGAGTCCGAATCCTCCGGTTCGACCTCCTCCGGTACGATAGCATTTTCTGCGTCGTTACCTGTCTTGTCTTTCTTGTCGGACTTCTTGAAGATGATTTCTCCGTCCCGGATCAGACCAAGCTGATCCTTGGCGATCTGTTCTTTGTAGTCGTCACTCTTCATCCGCTCTTTCAACTCGGATATTTCCTTTGACCGGTCCTTTTCGTCGCTGTTTTTTTCTTGAAGAGCCTTCAGCTTCTTTTCACCGGCGCTGATCTTTTTGTTCAGATTCGCGCTCTTGAACCAGATCATCCCCACAAGGGCTGCGAGAATGAAAACCGCGGCCAGGATCCAGAAATTCCGACGCATAAACCTTATACACCGACCCATAATTATCACCTGTTAAATATAGCGGTACAACTCCTGCGCGCTCTCTTTGCGTACGGTCTCCTGCACATCCAGAACCTCGACTTTTACAGATTTTGTACCGAACAATATTTCTATTTTATCACCGGCTTTCACAGGAGCTGACGCTCTTGCCGGCTTATCGTTAAGGAGTACCCTGCCGGCGTCACAGGCCTCGTTGGCCACCGTACGCCGCTTAATCAGTCTTGAAACCTTAAGATACTTATCGAGTCTCATTATTTAATAAGATCTTTCAAAGCTTTTCCGGCTTTGAACTTCGGTGTCTTGGATGCAGCGATCTCGATGGTCTCGTTTGTGCGGGGATTTCTGCCTGTGCGGGCAGCTCTCTCAGACACTTCGAAAGTACCGAAACCTACGAGCTGAACCTTGTCACCTTTTTTGAGTGCATCTGCTACAACATCAACAAACGCCTTTAAGGCCTCCTCAGACTGTTTTTTTGTAAGATCTGTCTGCTCGGAAATAGCAGCGATTAATTCTGTCTTATTCATGGTAATCTCCTTTACTAATCAAAATAATACAGATTTACTTATACTCTACGCGCACCCCTTTGTCAAGGAACTTGGCCTCTTTAGACCCCAATTCTTTCTGTACAAAGGCCGTCAGATAAGCCTTTTCGTTATGCGCGGGCTCCTCCAGCACCTCTTCAAGTGCCAGATGTAGCAGTCTTCCGATCTCAGGTCCTTTCTCGACACCCATCTGAAGCAGGTCACCGCCGCCGATCGCCAGTGACTTCAGATTCACACACTGTCCCTCTGCAAAAATCCGCTCCCCGATGCTCTTGATCTGTGCGATCTTCCGGAGTTTTTCATCTCTCTGCCACTCGCTCTGTGCCCGGGTGTCAGCCTCCTGCATACAGATGAGCAGAGGAAAAAGTTCCTCCCCCACTTTATTGATCATCCGTCTGACCAGCTTATCCGAGGGCTCCGGTCTCCAGTCATGATAGGTGACCAGAGTCTTAACCCTGCGGATCGTGTCATTGTCCATCTTCAGACGGCGCATAATCCTGCCGGCCATCTCGGCGCCGGCATTCCCGTGTCCGCAGAAATGATCGACCCCCTCTTCATCCGTGGTTTTGCAGACTGGCTTCGCGATGTCGTGAAGCAGCAGGGCGAGCCTTAAGATTCGATCCGCCTTCACTGCCTTCATTGCGGCAAGCGTGTGATCACCCACGTTGTACATATGATGAGGATTGTTCTGTTCCGTCTCCATCATGGCATCGAATTCCGGCAGGATGATTTTCGTGATTCCTGTCTCGTAGGCAAGCCTCAGGTACTCCGGATGATCGGAGACAATCAGCTTGGTCAGTTCCATGCAGATTCTCTCCGCGCTGATCTTCGAGAGATTCGGTGCCAGTGTGCGAACCGCCTCCAGTGTTTTTTCATCAATTCCGAAATCAAGCTGGGCGGAAAAACGGACTGCCCGCATAATGCGAAGGGCATCCTCCCCGAACCGCTCCATGGGATCCCCCACACAGCGGATGACATGGCGCTGCAGATCCTCCACTCCGCCGTAGAGATCCACCAGTCCCTCCCGGTCATTGTAGGCCATGGCATTGATGGTAAAATCCCTCCGTTTCAGATCTTCCGCCAGACTCGAAGTAAACGTAACCTCCTCCGGATGCCGGCAATCCGTATACTCACCGTCCATGCGGTAGGTGGTGACTTCATGCTGGTTTCCGCGGATCATAACCGTGACGGTTCCGTGCTGAATTCCTGTGTCGATGGTACGGTCAAAGATCTCCTTCACCTGTTCCGGCCGCGCAGAAGTCGTGATATCCCAGTCCTGCGGCTTGCGGCCGAGAATAGAATCCCTCACGCAGCCTCCCACCGCATATGCCTCATATCCTGCGGCATGAAGACTGTCCAGCACTGTGCAGACAGTAGCCGGCATTTTTATTCTCACGTGCATCTTCGCCTCCTGTTCCTGTAATTCTTCCTATATTTAAAATCATTTTAAACCATTTTTTCCATTGTATCTGAACAGTACCTCATTATACAGTTTTTTCCATGTCCGGCACAAGATAGGACTTGAAAAAGGTTTCTGTTCAGTTTAGAATTTAAATGCTGTCTACCTGTGGAAAACAGCAGGAAACACCTGTAAATCCGTGTTTCCGTGACATAGACAAATCAAACGAAATTCTATATAAAAAGGCAGGAGTTCAACATGGCAAAAGATAAGAAATTGGTAGAGCAGATCACTTCCATGGAAGATGATTTCGCACAGTGGTATACAGACGTCTGCATCAAGGCAGATCTCATCGGCTATACCAGTGTTAAGGGCTGTATGGCCATCAAACCGGCAGGCTACGCGATCTGGGAGAATATCCAGCACGATCTTGACGAGCGTTTCAAAGCTACCGGCGTAAAGAATGTATATATGCCGATGCTCATTCCGGAGAATCTTCTTAATAAAGAGGCAGAGCTTGTCAACGGTTTCGCCCCGGAGGTTGCCTGGGTAACACACGGCGGCGCCGAGAAGCTTCAGGAGCGCCTCTGCATCCGTCCTACTTCCGAGACACTTTTCTGCGATTTCTACGCAAAGGACATCCAGTCCTACAAGGATCTCCCGAAGGTTTACAACCAGTGGTGTTCTGTTCTCCGCTGGGAGAAGACAACCCGTCCTTTCCTTCGTTCCCGTGAGTTCCTGTGGCAGGAGGGACACACAGCCCACGCCACAGCAGAAGAGGCTGAGGAGAGAACCGTTCAGATGCTGAACGTTTACGCGGACTTCCTTGAGAACGATCTCGCGATCCCGGTTGTAAAAGGTCAGAAGACTGAGAAAGAGAAATTCGCAGGCGCAAAGCACACCTACACCGTAGAGGCTCTGATGCACGACGGAAAAGCACTTCAGTCCGGTACAAGCCACAACTTCGACGACATCTTCGCCCAGGCTTACGATGTTCAGTACACAGATAAAGACAACACCCTCAAATACGTTCACCAGACATCCTGGGGAATGACCACCCGTGTCATCGGTGCCATGATCATGGTACACGGCGACAACAGCGGACTTGTTCTTCCGCCCCGCATTGCTCCTACACAGGTTATGATCATTCCGATCCGTCAGGATGCCGAGGGCGTTCTCGACAAAGCCGTAGAGATCAAAGAAAAACTTGCCACTGCAGGCATCCGTGTAGACCTGGATGACACAGACAAACGTCCGGGCTGGAAATTCTCCGAGCAGGAGATGCGCGGTATCCCGGTACGTGTAGAGCTGGGACCGAAGGATGTAGAGAACGGATCCGCCGTTCTGGTACGCCGCGACACCCGCGAGAAACTGGTTGTTTCCATCGATGAGATCGCAGAGAAGACAGCAGAGCTTCTGGAGACCATCCAGAAAGAGATGCTCGACCGCGCAAGAGCTCATCTGGAATCTCACACCTACGACGCAGTTACCTACGACGAGTTCAAAGAGACTGTAAACACAAAACCGGGCTTCGTACGCGCTATGTGGTGCGGAGATAAAGCCTGCGAGGAGCAGATCAAGGCAGACACCACGGCAACCAGCCGCTGCATGCCTTTCCAGCAGATCCGGCTCAGCGACAAGTGCGTATGCTGCGGAAAACCGGCCAAGGCGATGGTTTACTGGGGAAAAGCATATTAATCTGTTGAATTGTGTGTAATTTATACACAATTCGATATATTTTCGGTCTTTAACAAACACTTTAAACAATGGCGGAGGTCTTCGCACACAATATTTAGTGTGCAGGCCTCCGCCATTTTCTATATATAGCATCCGGACTGCAAATAGAATTTCAACCAAATTGTAGACGATTTCTTGTACAATTTTGCGCCTTCACAAGAACAGCCAATTGCGGTATTATTAAAGAGCACAATATCTTGTGTCTATTTTTTTGTATGAATCTAAATATAGTAGTGAACCTGCACATATTCTTAAGCGAAGAAACGCATTTTTCCCATATAATGCACAATACAAATGTACCTTACATACACAGCATCAGAGGAGGATTCAGATGAGCACAAAGAAAACCAATGTCATCACCAATGTCATCAAACGAAACGGCGAGGAAGTGGCTTTTGACCGGAAGAAGATCTACAACGCGATCATGAAGGCCAACAAAGAAGTCGGCAGGATCCATCAGATGAGCAACTATCAGATCCAGGCCATCACCGATAATGTTTCCGCCAAGGTTCACGCTTCCACCCATGCCGTAAACGTCGAGGACATCCAGGATATGGTTGAGACCGGTATCATGGAGATGCGTGGTTATGAGGTTGCGCAGAAGTATGTGCGCTACCGCTACAAGAGAACCCTCGCCAGAAAGTCCAACACCACCGACGACGGAATTCTGGCTCTGATCGATCAGAACAATGAGGAAGTAAAACAGGAGAACTCCAACAAGAACCCTGTCATCAACTCTACACAGAGAGACTACATGGCCGGTGAGGTGAGCAAGGATCTCACCAGACGTATCCTTCTCCCGGAGGAGATCGTCCACGCCCACGAGGCCGGTATCATTCACTTCCACGACTCCGACTACTACGCGCAGAAGGAGCACAACTGTGACCTCATCAATCTGGAGGACATGCTGCAGAACGGCACCGTCATCAGTGAGACTCTGATCGAGAAGCCCCACAGCTTCTTCACAGCCTGCAACGTAACCACGCAGATCGTTGCCCAGGTTGCCTCCAACCAGTACGGCGGACAGTCCTTCACCCTGGCTCACCTGGCTCCCTTCGTGGATATCAGCCGCCAGAAGATCAAACGCGAGGTTATCGCCGAGAGAAAAGAGACCGGCGAGCCCATGGATCAGGGCATCATCAACCGCATCACGGAGCGCCGTCTGGCAGAAGAGCTGAAGAGCGGTATCCAGACCATTCAGTACCAGCTCATCACCCTCATGACCTGTAACGGCCAGGCTCCCTTTGTCACCATGTTCATGTATCTGGACGAGGTTCCGGACGGACAGACCAGAAAGGATCTCGCCGCCATCATCAAAGAGGTTCTCGTACAGCGTATGAAGGGTGTCAAGAACGAGAAAGGCGTGTGGATCACACCGGCCTTCCCGAAACTGATCTATGTTCTTGACGAGGACAATATCTCGGAGGATTCCGAATACTTCTATCTGACAGAGCTCGCCGCCCAGTGCACGGCGAAGCGCATGGTTCCGGACTACATCTCCGCAAAGAAGATGAAAGAGTACAAGAACGGCGACGTCTATCCCTGCATGGGCTGCCGCAGCTTCCTGACACCGGACAGCGAGAACAACGCCGAGGGACTCTGCAATGCCGACAACAAGGCCAATGCAGGCAACGCCTCCATCTCCGGCCACAAATACTACGGACGTTTCAATCAGGGTGTTGTGACCATCAACCTGGTGGATGTAGCCCTCTCCTCCAAAGGTGATATGGATACCTTCTGGAAGATTCTGGACGAGAGACTGGAACTCTGCCACCGCGCCCTTCGCGCACGTCATGAGCGTCTGCTGGACACACCTTCCGATGTTGCGCCGATTCTCTGGCAGTACGGAGCACTTGCCCGCCTGAAGAAGGGTGAGACGATCAACCGTCTGCTCTACGGCAACTACTCCACCATCAGCCTCGGCTACGCCGGACTGTATGAGATGTGCGTATACATGACCGGCAAGAGCCACACCGACGAGGAGGCAAAACCCTTCGCCCTGAAAGTCATGCAGACCCTCAACGACTACTGCGCGAAATGGAGAAAAGCTGAGAATATCAGCTACTCTCTCTACGGAACTCCCATGGAGTCCACAACCTACAAGTTCGCCAAATGCCTGCAGAAACGCTTCGGCATTATCAAGGATGTCACCGACCACAACTACATCACGAACAGCTACCATGTAAACGTACGGGAGAACATCGACGCCTTTACAAAACTTCGCTTTGAATCCGAGTTCCAGAGACTTTCTCCGGGAGGAGCCATCAGCTACGTAGAGGTACCGAATATGCAGGAGAATATCCCTGCCGTCCTCTCTGTCATGAAGTTCATCTACGAGAATATCATGTACGCGGAGTTAAACACCAAGAGCGATTACTGCGAGGCCTGCGGTTTTGACGGCGAGATCTCCATCAAGGAAGATCCGCACGGCAAACTGATCTGGATCTGCCCGAACTGCGGCAATACCGATCAGAGCAAGATGTCCGTTGCCCGCCGCACCTGCGGATACATCGGAACCCAGTTCTGGAATCAGGGCCGCACCGAAGAGATCAAGGACAGAGTACTGCATCTCTGATTATCTGTTGCGGAAGCTTTTGGAAACTGCAAGGCCGAAGGGGACCTTCGTCTCCATTTGGCCTGCGGATCCGTTCAGCCGCTGTTCTATCATCGGGGGATAAAAAATGAATTACGCCAACATTAAAGAATTTGATATCGCGGACGGCCCCGGCGTGCGGATCAGTCTGTTCGTCTCCGGCTGCCGTCATCACTGCAAAGGCTGCTTCAACGCAATGACCTGGGATTTCAACTACGGCAAGCCCTTCACCAAGAAAGAGGAGGATCGCATCCTGGAACTTCTCGCCCCGGCCTACATTCAGGGATTGACCGTCCTTGGCGGAGAGCCCTTTGAGCCGGAAAATCAGGGAGCAGTCACCGCTCTTCTCCGCAGAGTGCGCGAGACCTACCCGGAAAAAGATATCTGGTGCTATACCGGCTACACCTACGACCGGGATCTGATGCCCGGAGGCCATGTATACACAGAACACACGGACGAAATGCTCTCCTACATCGACTGCATCGTTGACGGCGAATTCATACAGGAGCTCCACGACGTAACCCTTCTCTTCCGCGGAAGCAGCAACCAGCGGCTCATCGGCCTCCACGGCTACGAACCGCCCAAAGAGCGAGAGAGGGATCATGAGATCCTCCACTTCGCCGGCACAGGCCTGCAGAGAACCGATATGTGATATAGTCACAAGTCCGATCCGCTTTTTTCTGTAATATTACGAGAGACCGAATGATTGACATCCGGTCTCTTTTTTATTACCATTAAATTTATAATAATTACTATAATTTTGATAATTTTTTTATCAATATTACAACATTCCAATCTCATTTAAATAAGAAAGGTGGATAATGCGATGGCAAAATGGAAATGTACAGTGTGCGGACATATCTATGACGAGGAACTTGAGGACGTAAAATTCGAGGATCTTCCGGATGACTGGAAGTGCCCGACCTGTAAACAGCCCAAGTCCAAATTCGAGAAGATGGACGAAGCCGCAGAACTTAACTGGGCCGCTGAGCATGTGGTAGGTATTGCGTCTGACGTACCGGAAGATATCAAAGAAGACCTCCGTGGAAACTTCCAGGCAGAGTGCTCCGAGGTCGGCATGTATCTCGCCATGGCCCGCGTAGCCTTCCGTGAGGGTTATCCGGAAGTCGGCCTCTACTATGAGAAGGCCGCTTACGAAGAGGCAGACCATGCTTCCAGATTTGCCGAGCTTCTGGGCGAGGTTGTCACCACCTCCACAAAGAAGAACCTTGAGCTTCGCGTAGATGCCGAGTACGGTGCTACCGAGGGCAAGACCGCCCTTGCAAAGAAAGCCAAAGAACTGAATCTCGACGCAATCCATGACACCGTTCATGAGATGGCTCGCGACGAGGCAAGACACGGCAAGGCCTTCAAGGGACTGCTGGAGAGATATTTCAAGTAAGCCGGTGCTTTTTCTCTTAGAATATTTGGAAATGTATGTGTGAATGATTTTATGAGGTACAGGGAATTCCTTGTACCTCAT
>JAIKXQ010000061.1 GCA_024684035.1 Eubacterium sp.
CTAATGAGGTTGGCTTTTACCGCCAACCTCATTTCTGAATCAGGTATAAAAATTTTATGAAATTCATTGTCAATTTCTTGACATTGGGCGCTTCTGGGGTAAAAATGAGAAAATAACGTCGCCCGGGGGCGGCGGATGTCAGTATAGAATACCTGTAGAGCATAAATTGCCTGCCTTACGGGTGGAGTTTGTATACCGTCGAGGCAGACGGTTCACCGGAGGTAAAAAAGAGTGAAAGAAATCAGACCAGATAGAAAACCAATGATTTTCTACTATGCAGTAGCTTTGCTCGTACTTTTACTTCTGAATTTTCTTTTGATTCCGCAGATCAATATGGCACAGGTCAAACAGTCGACCTATGGCGAGTTTCTGCAGATGCTGGACAAGGGGGAAATTGAGAAAGTAAAAGTCGACATACGGAATAATTCCGTTCAGTTCCAGGATAAGAACGGTGCGAAATATCGTTCGGGACTGATGGACGACTACAAACTTGTGGACAGACTCAAGGATGCGGGAATCACCAATTTTGACAGCCCCATCATTGAGCAGGCCAATCCCGTGGTCAGCTTCCTTCTGAGCTGGATCCTTCCGCTGGTTGTGTTCTTCTTCCTGGGAAGATGGCTGATGAACACCATGTCGAAGCGGATGGGCGGAGGCATGGGCGATGCCATGAGCTTCGGAAAGAGTAACGCGAAGATCTACATCCAGTCGGAGACGGGAATCAAATTCAACGACGTGGCCGGCGAGGATGAGGCGAAAGAGCTTCTGCAGGAGATCGTGGATTTCCTGCACAATCCGGCAAAGTATACGGAGATCGGAGCAAAGATGCCCAAGGGCGCTCTGCTGGTAGGACCGCCCGGAACAGGTAAGACTCTTCTGGCCAAGGCGGTAGCCGGTGAGGCAAACGTTCCCTTCTTCTCCATTTCCGGTTCGGAATTTGTGGAGATGTTCGTGGGGATGGGTGCCGCAAAGGTGCGTGACCTGTTCAAACAGGCGAATGAAAAGGCACCCTGTATTGTCTTTATTGACGAGATTGATACCATCGGTAAGAAGAGAGACGGCGGCGGTTTCTCCGGAAACGACGAGAGAGAGCAGACCCTGAATCAGCTCCTGGCTGAGATGGACGGTTTTGACGGCAAGAAAGGTGTTGTCATTCTGGCAGCTACCAACCGTCCGGATTCCCTTGACCCGGCACTCACCAGACCGGGACGTTTCGACCGGAGAATTCCGGTAGAACTTCCGGATCTTCAGGGAAGAGAGCAGATCCTTCGTCTTCATGCGAAAAAGATCCGCATCTCCGACAATGTGGACTTCAATGCCGTGGCCCGTACTGCTTCCGGAGCATCCGGAGCCGAGCTGGCCAATATGATCAACGAGGCTGCCCTCCGGGCGGTTCGCGACGGCAGGAGATTTGTTACACAGAATGATCTGATGGAGGCTGTGGAAGTAGTTATTGCCGGCTATCAGAAGAAGAACAAGGTTTTGACGACGAAGGAAAAACTCATCGTATCCTATCACGAGACAGGACACGCGCTTGTGGCGGCGATGCAGAATCATTCGGCACCGGTTACAAAGATTACCATCATCCCGAGAACATCCGGAGCCCTGGGCTATACGCTGCAGGTCGATGAGGGCGAGCACAATCTCATGAGCAAAGAAGAAATCATGAACCGGATTGCCACTCTCACCGGTGGCCGTGTGGCAGAGGAACTGATTTTCCACTCTGTGACAACGGGAGCATCCAACGATATTGAGCAGGCTACAAAACTGGCCCGCTCCATGGTAACCCGCTTCGGTATGACCGACGAATTCGGCATGGTTGCTCTGGAGACTGTATCCAACCGGTATCTGGGAGGGGACACTTCCCTGGCATGTTCGGAGTCGACAGCAGGAAAAATCGACCAGATGGTTGTTGCCATTGTGCAGGAACAGTACGAGAAGGCAAAGGAGATTCTCTCCGGCAATATGAACAAGCTGCATGAGCTTGCGAAGTATCTCTACGAGCGTGAGACCATCACCGGCGAGGAGTTCATGGATATCCTGAACGCGGAACCGGAGGCACCAGCCGGAGATGACGCCGGAAATACCGGAAATGCCAAGGCAGAAGGCGCTTCCGCTGAGGTTTCATTTTCTGAATAAAAGCCTTTCGCCCGGTCACCCGGACGGAAGTAAATCAATAAAAAGATAATTCGCAGAATTCAACAACAATTCGGCTGAATAATGTTATAATAAGAACCGAGACTGTCCTTTTTTGGGGATGCAGTCTCGGTTTATTGTTTATGTTATAGGGAATTTGTATAGCATAAAACGTTTTGCGGGGTACCGTGAGCGATCATTATTATTATGTAGGAGGGTGAAGTAGTGGGCACGACAGAAACTATGGAAAGTATGATCTACGACCTTATGGACTGGGCGGAGATCGAAGCGGTTGTTTATGCTGAGGAAAGCACGCCGAGAAAAATTCTCGGTCCGCAGATCGTGGACGGCGGCATTCTGGTTCAGGCATTTTATCCGGATGAGGACACGGTGAGTGTCCGGCTGGAAGACGGAACGGTGCTTCCGATGGTACAAGAGGATGAAGCGGGATTTTTCGCTGTACTTCTCAGCGGACGGAAAGTGCCCGACTATACATATATCGTCGGAAGCGGCAAGGAAGCAAAAGAAGAGAAAGATCCCTACGCTTATCCCTGCCAGATCACCGAAAAAGAGGAGGTTAAGTTTACCTCCGGAATCTGGAGAAATGCGTATGAAAAGATGGGATCTCATCTGATGGAGATCAACGGCTGCAGGGGAACCTACTTTGCGCTCTGGGCACCGGACGCGGTAAGGGTATCCGTTGTGGGAGATTTCAATGACTGGGACGGCCGCCGCTATCCCATGAACCGTTTGGACAGCGGGATTTATGAACTCTTTATTCCCGGCGTTGAGGCCGGCTGCTTCTATAAATACGAGATTAAATCCAGAGCGGGAATGGTCTATCTGAAGGCAGACCCTTATGCCAACGAATCCCAGCAGATGCCGGAGGCAGCGTCTGTTGTGGCTTTACTGGACTACAAGTGGGGCGACGAGAAGTGGATGAAGGAGAGGGAGAGCCGTTCGGTTTCCGGAACGCCGGTGGCAGTCTATGAGGTGGATCTCTCCGAGTGGGCAGAGGAAGAGGCAACCTACCGGGAAATTGCTCCGAAGCTTGCTTCCCATGCATCCGCCCTTGGATACACAGATGTGGAACTTCTTCCGGTGATGGAGTATCCGGAGGATGAGACAAAAGGCTTTGGTACCAGCGGATTCTTCGCGCCTACCAGCCGGTACGGCACTGCGAAGGATTTTATGTATCTGGTGGATACCCTCCACAAGGCGGGGCTTGGAGTAATCCTTGACTGGAATCCGGGAAGCTTTGCCAGAGGAAATGACGGACTTTCCTCTTTTGACGGCACCTGTCTCTATGAGCATCTGGATCCGAAGAAAGGTGTTCATCCGGGCACGGATCAGTTGATTTTTAACTATGGAAGAAACGAGGTGGTGTCCTTCCTGAAGGCAAGCGCAGCGTGCTGGCTGAACCTCTTCCATGCAGACGGACTCAAAGTCAGCGACCTCGCCTCGACCCTGTATCTGAATTACGGAAGGAGAGACGGAGAGTGGATCGCGAATATGTACGGTTCAAACGAGAACCTGGAGGCGCTTGATTTCTTCCGTGGACTGAACCGTGAAATCCATCGGCAGAATCCCGGAGTGATGATGATCGCGGAAGAACAGACAGGCTTCCCGATGGTGACAGGAGATCCCGACAAAGAGGGCCTGGGCTTTGACCTCAAGTGGAACAACGGATGTATCGACGACTACATGCGCTACATCCAGCTGGATCCGCTTTTCCGCGGTTCTCACCAGGAGGAGCTGACCTTTAGTATGGTCTACAACTACAGCGAGAAGTTTATGCTTTCTCTTTCCCACCAGCTCACGGAGAACGGGGGGCGCAGCTTCCTGAAGCAGATGCCCGGAGGAAAAGCTGCTCTCAAGGCGGCGAATCTCCGTCTGACCTATGCTTATCTGCTGGCGCATCCGGGAAAGAAACTCCTCACCTGGGGACAGGACGGGGGAGAGATGACGACTTACGTCAAAGATCTTCTTGCCCTCTATAAGTCAGAGAGAGCTCTCCATGAGCTGGACGACGCAGCCGATGGTTTCGAATGGATCAGCAATCTGGACTGGAAGAGAAATCTGCTCGTGTTCCTCAGAAAGGGAAGCAGCCTTAGGGATACACTCCTTGTGGTTGCGAATTTCTCGAATCTGGAGTACGATAATTTCCTGGTCGGCGTGCCGTATCCGGGAAAATACAAAGAGATTTTCAACAGCGATGCTGAGGAGTACGGCGGCACAGGCGCAGTGAATCCGAGAGTCAAGCTCAGCCGTGCGGTGGAGCAGGATGAGAGACAGGATTCCATCAAGATCAGAATCGCGCCTCTGGCGGTCTCCATCTATAAATTTACGGAGCCCATCGAGAGAGTAGAACTGACCCCTGCCAGGAGAAGAGCGGCTCTCCGCAAGAGCACCGTCGTAAGCAAGGCTTCCGGAAGCGTGAAACCTGCAGAGAAAAAGAAGGCGACGAAGTCGGAAGCGGTAAAGAAAGTCAAGGAAGAGGCAGGAAAGAAAGTCGAGGCCGTAAAGAAGGCGGTAAAGGCCGAGACAGAGAAAAAAGCAGCGACGGTCAGGAAGACGGTCGCAGAGAAAGTAAAGAAAAGCACATCCGGAAAAAGCACAACCGCAGCGAAGAAGAAATAAATCTGCGATGTGTTTGAGTAAGGAGGAAATAATATGCTTCAGAAACTGGAGACATGGGCGTTGCAATTTGGAGGAAAGGCTTTTGATTTTCTGATCCGGGCGGCAGGAGCGATCCTGATTTTCTGGCTGGTGGGGAAAATCCTCCGGAAGTTCTGTTCCTTTCTGGAGCGCAGAATGGCGAAGCACAACGTGGACGCGTCCATCCGGAGCTTTGTCTGCTCGCTGATCCGCTACGGTATTCTCTCGCTGACACTGGTGGAGATCATCATTCAGCTTCACATCGTGGAGGCCACATCCATTGCGGCGCTGCTGGCATCTGCCGGCGTCGGCATCTCGCTGGCCATGCAGGGAACCCTGGCGAACTTTGCGGGAGGACTTCTCCTTCTGGTTGTCCGTCCCTTCCGTGCCGGAGATTACATTCAGGTTCCGGCTGTCAGTGCGGAGGGAACCGTGCGGAAAATCGAGATGTACTACACCACACTGGAGACGGTCTACCATGAGATCGTGATGATTCCAAATTCGACGCTGACCAACAACCGGGTGACCAATGTGACGGCGCTGGGGCGCCGGAAAATTGAGATCCGGGTGGGCGTATCCTATGCTGCCGACGTAGAGAAAGCCAGACAGGAGATTCTCCGGATTCTCGACCGGGATGAGAGGATCGAGAAGGAGGAACGAAAGGTTTTTGTGGCGGAACTGGGAGAGAATGCGGTGATCCTCGGAGTCTGGTGTTTTGTGAAGGCTTCTGATTACCTTCCGGTGAAGTGGGCGCTCAACGAGGAAATCCACGCAGGCTTTGCGAAGGAGGGAATCGAGATCCCTTATAATCAGCTGGTGGTACACATGGCGGAAAAACCGGAGAAGGCATAAGGAAGCGCTGATTCATACGGATTAAACCGTGTTTCCATAAAGGCTTGCATTTCGCAGCTGTGCGTGTTATAGTTGAAGATGTTAATAGATGTTAGAGTAGGAGTGGACCGAGAGGTCCACTCTTCTTTGTGTAACAGGAAAATGCCGGGGAAGCCAAAGCCCGCTGGCGACTTTCTTTTTTCGGAATCTCCCGTTACACAGTCAAATGCCTGGGTTTATCCCGGTATCAATCCAGAAAAAGGAGTTGTTGACTTGAGCGCAAGAACAGAAGCAATTGAGAACAAAGCGGAAGCCCTCCTTCTTCCCCTGCTTGAGGAGATGAACTATGAGTTCGTGGATCTCGAGTATGTGAAAGAAGCGGGAACCTGGTATCTTCGTGCCTACGCCGATAAAGAAGGCGGGATCACGGTGGATGACTGCGAGATCATCAGCCGCGCGTTCGAAGAGAAGCTGGATGCCGCAGACCTGATTGAAGAGGCCTATATCCTGGAGGTGAGTTCACCGGGACTGGGAAGGCCGCTGAAGAAAGAGCGTGACTACGTGCGTGCTATGGGACAGCGTGTGGAGATACGCACTTACAAGATCATCAACCATGAGAAGGAATTCACCGGCGTGCTTCAGGCATATGATGATCAGAGCGTGACCATAGTGTCCGATGAGGATGAGCAGGAAATGATTTTTCAAAAGCCGGATATCGCACTGATCCGCATGGCATTCGATTTTTAAGGGCTTAGACCAGGAGGATAAAGAAGAAATGAACAGCGAGTTACTTGATGCACTGAACATACTGGAGAAAGAGAAGAATATCAGCAAGGAGACACTGCTTGAGGCTATTCAGCAGTCCCTTCTTCAGGCGTACAAGAATCAGTATGATCGTTCGGACAATGTAGTCGTATCCATCGATCCGGATACCTGCGATTTCCACATCTACGCAGAGAAGACGGTGGTGGAGACGGTAGAAGATCCGGTGACAGAGATCGCCCAGATCGATGCATTCAAGTATGATTCCACAGCACAGATCGGCGAGACGGTCCGCGTCGAGATCCAGTCCAAGAATTTCGGAAGAATCGCCACAACAAACGCGAAGAACGTAATTCTTCAGAAGATCCGCGAGGAAGAGCGCAGAGCTCTGTTCAATGAGTACAGAGAGAAAGAGCACGAGGTAATGACCGGTACTGTTCAGAGATACGTGGGACAGAATGTCAACGTAAATCTCGGAAAAGTGGACGCCCTCCTCACTGCCAAGGAGATGGTGAAGGGTGAGAAATTCCGCCTGACAGAGCGCGTGAAGATCTATGTCCTCGAGGTGCGCGATACACCGAAGGGACCGAAGATCCTTGTGTCCCGTACACATCCGGAACTTGTGAAGAGACTCTTCGAGGAAGAGGTTGCCGAGATCCGCGAGGGTATCATCGAGATCAAATCCATTGCCAGAGAAGCCGGCTCCCGTACAAAGATTGCTGTATGGAGCAATGATCCGGACGTGGATGCAGTGGGCGCCTGCGTCGGCGTGAACGGCTCCCGTGTCAACGCCATTGTGGACGAGCTTGACGGCGAGAAGATTGACGTGATCGAGTGGGATGAGAACGAGGCGGTTCTGATCGAGCATGCCCTGTCACCGGCAAAGGTTATCTCTGTACTGGCGGATCCGGATGAGAAGACAGCCCTTGTCATCGTTCCGGATTACCAGCTGTCACTTGCCATCGGTAAAGAGGGACAGAACGCCCGTCTTGCCGCACATCTGACACAGTACAAGATCGATATCAAGAGTGAATCCCAGGCAAAAGAAGAGGGACTCTTCGATGAGTATGCCGAGGATGATGAGGCCGGGGAGTACGAGGACGACGAGGTCAATGCAGAGGAGTTTGATCAGGAGACTGAGGATGCTGCAGCGGAGGAAGCCGTGGCAGAGGAACTGATCGGGGAAACCGCAGATGAGGAATCTTCCGAGGAAGCGGCTGAAGAGACTGAGGAGCCGGCTTCCACAGAGGAATAAACTCCGGGAGGTTCATGATGGCAGCAGTGCGTAAGGTTCCGATGCGCAAATGCGTCGGATGCAATGAGAAGAAAGAAAAGAAAGAACTCATCCGTATTCTTCGCACACCGGAGGGAGAAGTCGTTCTGGACGAGAGCGGCCGCAGCAACGGACGCGGTGCCTATATCTGCAGAGATGCAGCCTGTCTTGCAAAGGCAAGAAAGAACCGCGGTCTCGGAAGATCCCTGGGGATCGAGATACCGGATGAGGTCTATGAGAGGCTGAAAAAGGAGATGAGCGGACTTGAACAGTAAGAAAGCTGCGTTCATGATCGGAATATCCATGAAAGCCGGGAAAATCGCCGGCGGCGAGGTGGCGGCGGAAATGGCCGTGAAAGCAGGAAATGCCTGTCTGTTGATCCTCTCCGAAGATGCCTCAGACAATACAGTGAAGAAATTCAGTAACATGGCAGCGTATCGAGATATTCCGGTTCGCAGATTCGCCCCGAAGGCGGAGCTCGGAAGAATGATCGGAAAGGGCGAGCGTTCCGTGATCGTCGTGACAGACCAGGGTCTGGCGGACAATATATTACAGCAATTAGATGACAGAGCAACCGAGTAGCAGGAAAGGTCGGTGTTATAATTTGGGAAAGATGAGAGTACATGAACTCGCAAAAGAATTGAGTGTAGACGCAAAGAGGGTTCTCGAAGAACTCGGGAAAAAAGGCATAACCGGGAAGACGGCATCCAGCGGTCTGGAAGAAGATCAGATCGCTTCCCTTAGAGCTTCCATCGGCGGTGCCAAGAGCGCAGAGCCGAAGGCAGACGCTGAGAAGACAGAAGAGGCTCCGAAGAAAAAGAAAAGACTGATCGCTGTTTTTCACCCGCAGAACGCGTCCAGCAAAGAGGGAAAGACATTCCGTCAGTCAACAGTTAAAGGTAAAGACGCGAAGAAGGAAAAAACTGCACGTCCTGCGACAGCTGACCGTGCGCGCCGCGGCGCCGTGACAGAGAGCAGCAGGGGCGGACGTCCGGTGGGAGGCCATGGGGCAGCAGCAGGAACACCCATCGTGAAAGTTCCGCGTCCGCATCCGGTTGTACATGTGGCAGAGCCGGAGAAGACCGAGACAAAACCCGCACAGAGCTCGGCACCGGAGGTGAAGCCGGCTGCAGAGAAGACTCCCGTTCAGAGCGGGCCGAAGGCAGCAGCTTCCGCTGAGGTAAAACAGAAAGAAGAAACAAAGAAAGTAGAGGCAACAACAATCGATACAACAAAATCTGCCGGTGTGAGTACCAGAACCGGTCAGGAAAACAGAAACGGACAGGTGAGAGTCGCGCAGAGCAGACCGAACGGCGGCGCGGGTCAGAGAACAGCAGGCAATGAGCGCGGTGGCCAGGGAAGATTCAACAATGACCGCGGCGGTGCAAGAGGCGGCCAGGGAAGACCCGGTCAGGGCGGCAACGGCCAGAGAAGCTTCGGGGATCGCACAGGCGCTCCGAGAAACGGTCAGGGAAGCGCAAGACCTTTCGGTGACAGAAACGGAAGACCGGGCCAGGGCGGTGCAAAGCCCTTTGGTGACAGAAACGGCAGACCGGGTCAGGGCGGCGGACGTCCGGGCTTCGGAGGAAGAAACGGCTTTGCCGGAAACCGTCCGGGCTTTAACGGCGGAAAGGATGAGGATGAAGGAACAAACCGCTTTGCAGGAAGAGGACACGGTCAGCACAGCGATCATCGTTCCTCTGCCGCAGGCGGAATGGATATGGGTCTGAAGAAGACCTCCAGAGACGGTTCCTCCTTCAACAAGGATAAAGAGAGAAACAAGCAGGATCTCAAGTCCAACAAGTTCCAGGACGGCCGCAACAGCGGACATGGTCCGAACAGAAATAACAAGAGACTGATTCCGAAGGCTCTTCAGAAACCTGTACACAAGAAGGAAGAGAAGAAGGAAGAGAAAGTAACCGAGATCAAAATCCCGGACAAACTCACCATCAAAGAGCTCGCTGAGAAGATGAAGATGCAGCCTTCTGTCATTGTGAAGGATCTCTTCATGAAAGGTGAGATGTACACCGTAAACCAGGAAGTGGATTACGAGAAGGCAGAAGAGATTGCCATCACCTACGAGATCCTCTGTGATCACGAAGAGAAGATCGACGTGATCGCCGAGATGCTCAAGGAGGAGGAAGAGGACGAGAGCACAATGGTATCCCGTCCGCCGGTTGTCTGCGTAATGGGTCATGTAGACCATGGTAAGACATCCCTTCTGGACGCAATCCGCAATGCACATGTAACGGCAAAAGAGGCCGGCGGTATCACACAGAACATCGGTGCTTACGGAGTCAAGGTTGACGGGAAAAGAATCACCTTCCTTGATACACCGGGTCACGAGGCGTTCACAGCCATGCGTATGCGCGGTGCCAACTCCACAGATATCGCGGTTCTCGTGGTAGCTGCAGACGACGGCGTTATGCCGCAGACCGTTGAGGCCATCAACCATGCAAAGGCAGCAGGAGTTGAGATTATTGTTGCCATCAACAAGGTGGATAAGCCTGGCGCAAATATCGACAGAGTAAAACAGGAGCTCACAGAGTACGGCCTCATCGCTTCCGACTGGGGCGGCAGCACTGAGATGGTTCCGGTTTCCGCGAAAGCACAGACAGGTATCGATGACCTTCTGGAGACCATTCTTCTTACTGCTGAGATTCTTGAGCTGAAAGCCAACCCGAACAGACTTGCCCGCGGACTCGTGCTGGAGGCAAAGCTGGATAAGGGTAAAGGACCGGTTGCAAACCTTCTGGTTCAGAAAGGAACTCTCCATGTAGGTGATTACATCGCCTGCGGTTCCACATCCGGTAAGGTACGTGCGATGACAGACGAGACCGGAAGAAGAGTCAAAGAGGCAGGCCCTTCCACACCGATTGAGATCCAGGGTCTGGATGGAGTTCCGGATGCAGGTGAGATCCTTGTGGCAATGGAAACCGACAAGGAGGCAAAGAATTTTGCCGCTACTTATGTCACAGAGCACAAGAACCAGCTTCTGGAGGAGACCAAATCCAGGATGTCTCTGGACGCTCTCTTTGGTCAGATTCAGGATGGTTCCGTCAAAGAGCTGGAGTTGGTTGTAAAGGCCGATGTACAGGGTTCCGTGGAGGCTCTGAAGCAGTCCCTGCTTAAGCTCTCCAACAACGAGGTAGTGATCCGCATCATCCACAGCGGTGTAGGTGCCATCAATGAGTCCGATGTTACCCTTGCGGCAGCATCCAACGCTATCGTGATCGGATTTAATGTTCGTCCGGATCAGACAGCGAAGTCTCTGGCAGATGAGGAGAAGATCGATATTCGTCTCTACAGAGTCATCTATCAGGCCATTGAGGATATCGAGAATGCCATGAAGGGTATGCTGGAGCCGATCTACGAAGAGAAGGTTACCGGACATGCAGAGGTACGTCAGCTCTTCAAGGCATCCGGAATCGGAACCATCGCAGGAAGTATGGTACTTGACGGATCCATCCAGAGAGGATGTAAAGTCCGTATCAGCCGTGACGGAAAACAGATCTTCGAGGGACCGCTTGCCAGCCTGAAGAGATTCAAGGACGACGTCAAAGAAGTAAAACTCGGATATGAGTGCGGTCTTGTATTCGAAGGATTCAATGAGATCAGTGAAGGCGACCAGGTTGAGGCCTACATCATGGTTGAGGTACCCCGCTGATCCTGCATGAGGTAAGCTATGAGAAAAAACAGCGTTAAAAATACAAGAATTAACGAGGCAGTCAAAGAAGAACTCAGCAGCATTATCAGAAACAGTGTCAAAGATCCCCGGATCGCGATGATGACCTCTGTCACAGAGGCCATTGTCGCCCCGGATCTGAAGACCTGCAAAGTTATGATCAGTGTGCTGGGAGACGAGAAGGCAAAGTCAGATACCATGGCGGGACTTCGCAGCTCCGCGAAGTTCATCCGTCACGAACTTGCCGTGAGACTGAATCTTCGAAATACTCCGGAGCTGACGTTCCGTCTCGATGAGTCCATTGAGTACGGCGTAAATATGTCAAAACGTATCGACGAAGTCATGGAAGAGGACAGAAAGAAACACGAGGTATCGGATGAGCAGAATTGATGAGTTTCTGAATGGAGTCCGCACTGTTGCCATCGCGGGACATGTAAACCCGGATGGCGACTGTGTAGGTTCCTGTATGGCGACCTATCTGTATCTGAGGGACAATTTCCCGGAGATTGAGGCAGATGTATATCTGGAGCACTTTAAGCCCGAGTTCCGGTTCATCGAAGGAATCGACAGTGTAAAGAGCAGGCTTTTGGACAAGGATTATGATCTTCTGATCCTGCTGGATATCAGCAGCAAAGACAGAATCGGAGTGGCTGGCTCTCTGACGGAGAAGAACAGCAAAGTTCTCTGCTTCGATCATCATGTGACAAACCGTGAGCAGTACACCTGGCTGATCAATGATCCACAGGCCAGCTCTGCCAGCGAAGTGGTTTACCGCTATATGGATCTGGACAAAATCAGTGAGAAGTGCGCGGAGGCGATCTACATGGGTATCGTCCATGATACCGGTGTCTTCCAGTATTCCTGTACATCTCCGGAGACCATGCGAATTGCCGCAAGTCTGATGGAGAAGGGAGTTCCCTTCAACAGGATCATCGACAAGACCTTCTACCAGAAGACAAGCCTTCAGAACCAGCTCCTTGCAAGGACGCTTATGGAGAGCATTCAGCTGTTTGGCGGAAAGCTGATCATCGGCTACCTGAAAAACAGGGAGATCAGTTTCTACGGAGCCGTCTCCACAGACATGGACGGGATCGTGAGCCAGCTTCGGAATACAGCAGGCGTAGAAGTGGCTGTGTTCATGTATGAGAAAGAGCCCGGTGTGTTCAAGGTCAGCCTTCGTTCCAGCGAGAAGGTGGATGTCAGTGCGATTGCCCAGAGATTCGGCGGCGGCGGACATGTTCGCGCGGCCGGCTGTGTGATGCAGGGATCCGTATATGATGTGATCAATAATCTGACTTTATATCTGGAAAGAGACTTGGTTTAATTCAATGATAAACGGTGTAATTAACGTATATAAGGAAAAGGGGTTTACCTCACACGACGTGGTAGCGAAGCTGAGAGGTATCATACATCAGAAGAAAATCGGACATACAGGAACGCTCGACCCTGACGCGGTGGGCGTTCTTCCTGTATGTCTGGGAAAAGCCACCAGAATCTGCGAGTATCTCACAAATGAAACCAAGACCTATGAGGCGGTACTGCTTCTTGGACAGGTCACGGATACCCAGGATACCTCCGGCACGGTGCTGGAGGAGCGGGAAGTGAAGTGTGAAAGAGAAGAACTGGAGGAAGTGCTCAGAAGCTTCGAGGGTGCGCAGATGCAGATCCCTCCCATGTACTCCGCCCTGAAGGTCAACGGAAAGAAACTCTATGAACTGGCCAGAGAGGGCAAAGAGGTGGAGCGGAAAGCCCGTCCGGTACATTTCTACGAGATCCGTCTTCTTTCCTGTGAGATGCCTAGAGCCACCATCCGGGTCACCTGTTCCAAGGGCACCTATATCCGTACCCTCTGTCACGACATCGGACAGAAACTCGGCTGCGGCGGTTGTATGGAACATCTGACCAGAACGAGGGTCGGTATTTTTGACGAGCGCAGAGCCCACACCCTGGCAGATATCGCCCGGTTCTGTGAGGAAGGACGCCTGGGGGAGCTTTTGATTCCGGTGGATCGCATGTTTGATGAGCTTCCCTCCGTCTCCGCCTCACAGACGGCGGATGGTCTGGTGCACAACGGAAATCCGGTGCCCATCCGTTTCTTAAGCAATTCCCTTACGGGCAGCTTTGCCCTGGAGCAGAACCGGGACATGGCAGGCGTGTTCGGTGAGACCGGAAAGAAGGATGAGTCGACGGCTGTCAGACTCTACGATTCTGTGGGTGCCTTTATTGGCGTTTATACCCTGGACAGGAAGCACAATCAGTTCCGCCCGGACAAAATCTTTTACGATCCGGAGGGCTGAGGCCGGGTATTGCATGGATCCGTGCCCGTTTCCGGACGGTTAAAGAGACAAAGAGGATAGAAATGGAATACATTCATGACATAATGAAATATGAGAGCGACCGTCCCTGTGTCATAACCCTTGGCAAATTTGACGGCGTCCACAAGGGACACCGGAAGCTGATCCGGAAAGCCAGGGCTCTGGCGGCGAAGGCCGGCGGCCGGTCGGCGGTCTTCACCTTCACAGTATCTCCCCAGGTAATGATGGGGGAGAGGCAGATGAAAATGATCACCACAAACCGGGAGAGAGATGAGATCCTTCGGGAGCTCGGCATCGATCTTCTCGTGGAATGTCCCTTCACGGAAGAACTCCGCTCCATGTCGGCCGAGGACTTTGTGAAGGAACTTCTCGTCGGACGACTTCATGCAAGCGCGGTGGTCGTCGGCACAGATGCGAGATTCGGAAAAGACCGTGCCGGTGATGCAGATCTTCTCGTCTCCCTCGGAGGAAAATATGGCTTCGATGTTTTTGTCGAGGAGAAGGAGAAAGACGGCGACCGTGAAATCAGCAGCAGCTACGTGCGGGAGCGCATCGCCGAAGGGGACATGCAGAGAGTACAGAATCTTCTCAGTTATCCCTACTTCATAGCCGGCGAAGTGGTACACGGAAGACATCTGGGACATACCCTGGGCTTCCCCACCATCAATACAGTCCCTCCTGCGGAAAAAATGCTTCCGCCGAGGGGCGTCTACTTCACCAGAACCCTGGTCGGAGGCAAGTGGTATCAGGGAATCTCGAATCTTGGGGTCAAACCCACCGTGGACGGATCACAGGTAGGACTGGAGACCTATCTCTTCGACTGCTCCCTGGATCTCTACGGGCAGGAAGCAAGAGTAGAATTTTTGCAGTTCCGCAGATCTGAGAAAAAATTTGGCTCCATTGAGGAGTTGAAGAATCAGATGGACGAAGATATTCAGGCAGCGGATAATTTCTTTCAGCCGGACAATTCTTGACTGTAAAACTTTAGTGTGCTAAAATACCATCAGACAGTAACGTTACCGTAGTGAAACCGGAGCAGACAGCTGAGATCGGGTCATATTCCTTTATGATTCGTATCACTCCGTCACCGTTACAGGGTGTCCGGGCTTCCTGCGAGAGACGTACTTACATATGAGCGAATGGAGGCACATCATCATGAGTAAGGATATACATACCGAGGCCGTTGATCAGTTATTCCAGGCGATCTTGACATTGAAGACCGTGGACGAGTGCTACACCTTTTTTGAGGATGCATGTACGATCAATGAGCTGCTTTCATTATCTCAGCGCTTCGAGGTTGCCACAATGCTTCGCGAGAACAAGACCTATCTTGATATCTCCAAGAAGACAGGAGCATCCACGGCTACAATCAGCCGCGTAAACCGTTCCCTTATCTACGGAAACGACGGATACGAGATGGTTCTGACCAGAATGGCTGCCGACGGTAATTACAAACCGCAAGAGTGATGAAATAATCCGTGAAATATGATTTAAAACCGGGCTGCCGGAGAGTGCTATGAAAGTTCTTTCCGGCAGCTTTTTTTATCTCATAGGAAATTCCTCCGAATTCCCATGAGACAAAACGCTCCGCTTAGATGCGCAGCTCGCAGATGGGAATATCGCTTCGCGATTCTGCTCGCGCGCCAAAGCCCTGCGGCGCTCACCGGGAGGAGTGAGGGGCTGGGGGAGTCGAGGTCCGCTTGCGGGCAAGATGCGATATATTGATGATCATTTGTTATAGAGTCTACACGAGAATATGTACGGAAAACGCATAAGGATTCATACAAGGAGGCACAGGCCGTGCAGAAATATCGATATAGTGATAACGAATTGGAATTTATGGAAAATAGCACGCTTCCGTTTGCGGTGTATCAGTTTATAAACAAGCGGGTATACACCGTTGTTCTATCCGCGGGATTCATGGAATTGTTTGGATTTAAAGAAATTGATAAAAAAGAAGTCTATGATCTTATGGATAACAACATGTACCGTGACACGCATCCTGACGATCTTGCCTTACTTGGTGATGAGGCCTATCGGTTCGCAACCCAGGGGGGCACTTATGATGCGCTGTATAGAAGTAAAAAAGATGGAGAATATAATATTATCCATGCATATGGAAAACATATTTACAAGGATGGCATAAGACTCGCATTTGTATGGTACACCGGACATGGATCATACGTAGAGGATGACCGAAACGATAAGGATATTTTATTAAATGAGCTAAAGAATCAGCTATTAGAAAGAAGTATAAAAAGAAGGGAAGCCCATGATTTTCTTACAGGACTTCCATCAATGACTTACTTTTTTGAACTTGCAGAAGAAGGATGTAGTGAACTGAGAAAAAGGGGGACAGTTCCTGCTATTATTTTTACGGATTTCAGGGGGATGAAGGGATACAACCAGAAATTTGGCCTTCAGGAGGGCGACGAATTTTTAAAGTCTTTTTCTAATGTGCTTGTAGCGCATTTTAGTCATGAAAACTGCAGCAGATTCGGCTCAGACCATTTTTGTGTTTACACCGATTATGAAAATGCAGTGAATGAATCCGCAAGGATCATAGAACAGCTTGGTAGAACGAATGGGGCTCGTAAATTGCCCTTGCGCATAGGAATTTATAAATATGATGACGAAGAAATAAATGTCAGTGGCGCCTGTGACAGAGCGAAACTGGCTTGTGATTCCGGTAGAAAAACCTATGAATCAAAGATCTACATGTATAATGAGAAACTGCAGGCCGACACCGAAAAAAGGCAGTACATTGTAGAAAACCTGGATAGAGCAATTTCAGAGGGATGGATCAAGGTCTTTTACCAGCCAATTATAAGGACTGCCAATGGAAGAGTCTGCAGTGAAGAAGCTTTAGTAAGATGGCAGGATCCGGAAAAGGGGATATTTAGCCCGGGTGAGTTCATATCTGCCCTGGAAGAAGCAAATACGATCTATAAGCTTGATCTTTTTGTGGTGGAAAATGTTTTGCAGAAGATGCAGAATCAGGCAGGCAGTGGGTTGTATGTGGTTCCGGAGTCCGTTAATCTTTCAAGGCAGGATTTCTATGCCTGTGACATTGTAGAAGAGATACGAAGACGTGTGGATGATGCAGGAATTCCAAGAGATAGGCTTGTGATCGAGCTGACGGAAAGCATGATTGCGGATGATATACATTACATGCAAAACGAAATCATGCGGTTCAAAGAGCTTGGTTTTACCGTGTGGATGGACGATTACGGCAGTGGCTATTCTTCGCCTTCGATCTTGCAGAATATCCCGTTTGATCTTATTAAAATTGATATGCAGTTTGTCAGCCAAATTGATGAAAGCGAAAAGTCGAAGATTATTCTTACCGAGATTGTAGAAATGGCTATGGCACTGGGAATGGATACAATTGCGGAAGGTGTAGAAACCAGGGAACAGATGAATTTTCTCAAGGAGATAGGATGTACCATGCTCCAGGGATTCTACTTCAGCAAGGCCTTACCACTTGAGGAAATAATTGAAAGATACAGGAAGGGAATTCAGATTGGCTTTGAGAATCCTCTTGAGGCTGGTTATTATGCCCAGCTCGGAAGAGTAAATTTATATGATTTATCTATACCAAGAGCGGAAGAGCATGCATTGGATGACTATTTTGATACATGGCCAATGATCATGTTGGAGTGTTCAGAGGACAAGCTGTTTGTGGTCAGAACTAATGAGACTTTTAATGATTTTGTCAGGCAGAGCTTTCCGGGCATGTATGGTAAGTCAGAGTTTATTATCAAGGATTACGCAGATAAGCCGGGAGCATATTCTTTAAATGCTATGCTACAGTGTGCAAGGGATGGCAAGTCTGTAATTCTGGATGATAGATCTTGCGACGGGAAAAATATACAGCTTCTAGTTTGGAGAATAGCGGTCAATCCGGTTACGGGTGTGTCCGCAGTTATGGCGGTCATTCTCTCTATAATTGAAGGAAAGAATGATAACGCCGTTCTTACATATAACTACATAGCCAGAGCGTTATCTGAGGATTACGTATATCTGTACTTTGTGAACCTTGACGATGAGAGCTATATCGAATATACGTCAGATGGTGTTAACAGGGATATTTCTGTGGAAAGACGCGGAACAGACTTTTTTGCAGTAAGCATTAAAGTTGCCGAAAAAATGATACACAAAGATGATCAGGAGGGCTTTTTTAAATCTTTTTCCAGAGAGAATATTGAAAAGAGACTTCGTGAAAACGGTTCATTTACAATTATCTACAGAAATGTTGTAAATGGCGTACCGGTGTATGTGAGTATGAAGATTATCAGGATCAGGGATGGGGCAAACAACATAATAATCGGAGTAAGTAACATAGACGCTCAGATGAAGGAAAAAGAAGCGATCGAGAGATTCAAGGAAGAAAAAATGATTTTCTCCCGGATGGCCGCACTTTCCGGCGATTATATGTCCATATATACAATTGATCCCGTTACTGACGAATACTATCAGTACACCGCAGATGGATATCAGGACACCGTAGGGGCTCGTACCTATGGGACTAAATTTTATGAAAAGGCTCGGGAAGAAGGCAAAAAGGTTATCTTTGAGGAAGATAAAGAATATTTTTACGGCAGATTCAAGAAAGAGATAATACTGGACGAGATTAGGAAAAGGGGCAGATTTATGCTGGACAATTACCGACTTCTTGTTGAGGGGACGCCTGTTTATGTACAGATGAAAGCAACCCTGGTTCATGATAAAGATGAAGATAAGATCATTATGGGTATTATCAATGTGGATGCTGAAGTCAGAAAACTGAAAGAGTATAACATGGCTCTTTCCGCTATGGAGGCGGAAGCCACAACGGATGAACTGACAGGCGTAAAAAGAAAACATGCATATCTTGGCATGGAAAAGGAACTGAATAAGAAGATAAGGAGTGGGGAAAAGACAGAATTTTCCATTGCTGTTTTTGACATCAATGACCTTAAGATAATTAATGATACTTTTGGACATCAGGCAGGTGACCGGTATATATTGGAGGCATCACAAATAATCTGCAGAATTTTTCAGCATAGCCCGGTATTCAGACTGGGCGGCGATGAATTCTGCGTTATCTCACAGGGGCAGGACTACAAAAAGATTGATGCATTAATGGAAAAAATAGCCAGGCTGAATGAAAAACATAAGATCTCTGGACAGGTGGTTCTGGCTGCAGGAATGGCCAAATATAAAAACGAAAAAAGAGTTTCCGATGTATTTGGCAGAGCGGACAGGGAGATGTATAGCAATAAGAAGGCGCTGAAGCAGCGATCGAGATCATCGCAGTGAATACACTTAACGTCTTACAAAAGCTCTTCATGACTCATGTACGAAAACAAATGTAGGAAATTGTAAATAATTCTGAATTATATCCGAAAATATCCGCAAGTAATTGACGTTGTATGAAAATATTATATAATAAAGATAGTTAAACGATTTCGAAAAGCAAAAAACGAAGAGCTTTTGAGAGATCCATTGATTCACAAGGTATGTTATCTGGATTCAGCTTATGTATGTCAATATTCCTGTGGGGGGGATTTTGAGTATTCAGTGAAGATCCGGCAGAGACGGAGAAGCTCTGCCGGATCTTCGGCGTTTCGAATAGTTTTCTAATTGACTTTATTGTCTGATAATTATACAATGAAACTAGTATAACGTTTTCGTATATTTAAGATACGGGAACTATGTTCGGGTTAAATTATGGGGGATAAAAACAATGAAGAGAAGACGTGTATTGGCATTGCTTCTGTCAGCTTTTATCGGAGTTTCTGCAAGTGTACCGGTGTACGCTGATGTGGCACAGGCAAAGACTCAGGTTTCACAGGAGACCATCGGCGAGGAAGTGACAGGCGCGGATCTTGCGTCGCAGATCGCCTCTGCGTCCAAGGGCGATGTCATCAAACTGACAGCAGATACGAACGCATCGACGAAAGGCCTGATCGTAGAGAAGGGACAGGATGTCACCATTGACACCAACGGCCATGTTCTCACACTGGCGAATTCCGATGACGGAAATCTTAAAGTTTACGGAAAACTTACCATCATCGATTCTACCGGCAAGGGCTCTGTTGAGAGCCATACGCAGTACACACCGACAGTCGGAAACAGTAAGGGCAAAGTGCTCTCCACAGCTGCTACAACCGGACAGGCCATGATCGAGGTCTACGGAAGCGGTGCGCTTCAGATCGGAAAAGGCGCTTCTGTTGTTCAGGACGCGGAACCGTGGACAGGAGCGGATACAACATCTCTGTACAGATACGGCAATACTGCGATCGGACTGACCGGAAGCTCGAAAGTTACGGTTGATGGCGGAAGCATCAAGGCCGGAAGCTATGCGATTCGTGTATATGACAAACAGTCACTCTACAGACTCGATCGAAAAGAGACTGTGGACAGTGTAGAAGTAATTGTAAAGAGCGGTAAAGTAGTCTCCATGAATAACTCCGCAATCTCCGCGAAAGCAGACGGCGAGGATTCAAAGGCTAAAGTTACGGTGAGCGGCGGAACAGTAACCGGCGGCATCAACGGAGTAGAAGTTTACTCCCAGGATGTAACCGTGACCGGAGGAACCATCACAACAACCGGAACCGAAGCCGGCGAGACAGACAACTGCACAAACATGACCGGTG
The DNA here is from genome assembly GCA_024684035.1 of Eubacterium sp. Classification (GTDB taxonomy): domain Bacteria; phylum Bacillota; class Clostridia; order Lachnospirales; family Lachnospiraceae; genus Bilifractor. The sequence goes on from JAIKXQ010000061.1 coordinate 20,302, forward strand.
ATACAGCACTCTTCATCGGCGGTCTTGCACAGAGTAGCAAAGTTGGCATCAGCGGCGGAACATTCAAAGCGCCTGCAGATGTACCGGCAGTCCTCGATGAAGGTATGACCAATGTTACCTACAACTATCTGTGCGGTATTTACGATATCAAGGGTGGTACCTATACAGCAGAAGTACATTCCAGACAGATGCAGCCGGGTTACATCAACAAGAAGAATTCCGACGGTCTTTGGGTAGTGACAGCCGGCAAGGCAACACCTACACCGACACCGAAGGTGTCTCCGAAGCCGACAACCGCCGGCCCGACAAAGAAACCTACACCGACACCGGCAGGCAAGAGAGTGAAATACTCAGAGCTTAACCTCGACGGAAAGTGCAGCCTGAAGAATCTGCTCGGAGTATAAGAACAGGACAGATCGTATAAGCAGTGACACAATGAGAGCACCGCTAAAAAACATCTGTAGAAAAAAATGAAAGCAAGAGGCAGAACAGATCCATAACGTTCTGCAGCAACATAAAAAAACAGGAGCATATCACACAGGCGTGGACAAGCACGCAGGGTGGTATGCTCCTGTTTTTTATTTCTAAGGAAACTGCTCCTGTCGGAGCAGCCATGAATTAATAAAGCCCGCCATACTTACCTTTTGGGTTTCCCCGCCGGCATCTGCGCAAGTATCACTCCCGCAAAAACCAGCACACATCCCAGAATCTCCTTTCCCGTCAGCGTATCCCCGAGAATAATCCATCCGGCGAGAACCGAGATCACAGATTCCACACTCATCAGCAGAGACGCCAGTGTCGGATTGAGACCACGCTGTCCGATAATCTGAAGCGTATAGGCCACGCCCGAGGACAGGATTGCTGAGTAGAGGATCGGTAGAATCGCGGACTGGATGGCCGCAAACTCCGGATTCTCAAAGACAAACGCAGGAATCAGAGACAGCAGGCCGGCAACCAGGAACTGAAGGCAGGACAACTGCACACCGTTGCACTTCGGTGAGAAGTGATCGACCGTCAGAATCTGCGTCGCGAACATGAAAGAACTTCCCAGTGTAATCAGGTCTCCGCGGTTGACGGAGAAATCCTCCTTGATGCAGAGGAAATAGAAGCCGACGATGGCGATCGCGATGGAAAGCCAGATCAGCGGCGTGCACTTCCGTCCGATAAAAAGTCCGAGGATGGGAACAAGAATAATGTACAGAGCCGTCACAAAGCCCGATTTTCCGGCCGTCGTGTAGACGATGCCCACCTGCTGAAAGCCGCCGGCGAGAAAAACGCAGAGGCCGCAGCAGAAGCCGCCGAGCAGTAAATGTTTCCTGCGCTCTTCCGGCGGCGTGGAGACGCCCGGGATTTCAGCTCCGCGGTAGTTCACAGAAAGCGGATCGATTCTTCCGGTCAGAAGAGCCACCGGAATCAGAACCATCGAGCCGAGCAGGAAACGGCAGACATTGAAGGTGAAAGGCTGCATGACCTCCATGGCCATATCCTGCGCGACAAACGTCGTGCCCCAGAAAAAGGCGGCAAGCAGGAGATAAATGGAGTGGCGTGTTTGTACAGAGCCGGTATTATTTTTCATATCAAAAACCTCCAGAGTTGACGACCCGAACCCGCTTCCGGTATTCGCACATCGGCCGGAAGAACCGGCTTTTTGTGTTATAAGAGATTCCTCCGGAATTTCCCCGTATACTTCGAAATGGTTAGAGTCGAAAACTTGTATTCAATCAAAAAATAAGGTACGATGTATTGTGCGGCGTTTGCCGTACGGAGATATATGATAACACATGGATAGTGAGGGTTTCAATTATGATCGCGATCATTGATTATGATGCGGGCAATATCCGGAGTGTGGAAAAAGCGCTGGCTGCCATCGGGGAAGAGGCAGTTGTCAGCCGGGATCCTGCCGTGCTTCGCCGTGCTGACAAAGTGATTCTTCCGGGTGTGGGAGCATTCGGTGACTGTATGGACAACCTGAATCGGTACAATCTGGTACCGGTGATTCGGGAAATTGCAGCTTCCGGAAAGCCGTTTCTGGGAATCTGTCTCGGACTTCAGCTTCTGTTTGAGAGAAGCGAAGAGAGTCCCGGGGTAGAGGGACTGGGAATTCTGAAGGGCGAAGTTCTCCGGATCCCGGAGGGGGACGGCCTGAAGATTCCGCACATGGGCTGGAATTCCCTGCATCTTGTCAATGAGGGAAGACTGTTCAAGGGTATTCCGGAGCAGTCTTACGTATACTTCGTGCACTCCTTCTACCTGAAGGCGGCCGACGAGCAGATCGTAAAGGCCACAGCCGATTATGGCGTGACCATCCATGCTTCCGTGGAAAAAGATAATGTTTTTGCTACGCAGTTTCATCCGGAAAAAAGTTCCGACACGGGTCTTCAGATCCTCAGAAACTTTGCTTCCATCGGAAAGGAGGACTGACGAATGCATACAAAGAGAATTATTCCCTGTCTGGATGTCAAGGACGGCCGCGTTGTAAAGGGTGTAAACTTCGTCGATCTGCGGGATGCCGGAGATCCGGTGGAAGTGGCCAAAGCCTATGACAAAGAAGGTGCCGACGAGCTCGTCTTCCTGGATATCACAGCCTCCAGCGACCACAGAGCCACCGTCGTGGACATGGTCCGCAAAGTTGCGGAGCAGGTCTTCATTCCTTTTACAGTGGGCGGCGGTATCCGCACCGTCGATGACTTCAAGATGCTTCTCCGGGAGGGAGCGGACAAGATCTCCATCAACTCCTCGGCCATCGACAATCCGAATCTCATCAGCGAGGCAGCCATGAAATTCGGAAGCCAGTGCGTCGTCGTGGCGATTGACGCGAGACGCCGGGAGAACGGTGAGGGATGGACCATCTACAAACACGGCGGACGCCTGGATGTGGGCATTGACGCCGTGGAGTGGGCGGCAAAGGCAGAGGCGCTCGGAGCGGGAGAGATCCTGCTCACAAGCATGGACTGCGACGGCACAAAAGCCGGCTATGACCTGGAGCTCACAAGAGCCATCGCCTCAGAAGTAAAAATACCCGTCATTGCATCAGGCGGCGCAGGAAATATGGAACACTTCAAGGACGCCCTTACCGAAGGCAAAGCAGAGGCTGCCCTCGCGGCATCCCTCTTCCATTACAAGGAACTGGAGATCCGCGCTCTCAAGCAGTATCTGAGAGAGCAGGGCATCTCCGTGCGCTTATAGAGACAGGCGGGCGGTGCGCTGACAAACTTCGCGATGTGTTCGCGCGTATAACACTGACGCCCGGTGCGTAAAAAAACAGGAAAGAGGAGCAACCATGCCCGCATTAACAGGAAAATGGGAAGAAGAACTCCGCGGCGAGTTCGGCAAAGAATATTACAGAAAACTCTTCACCATCGTGAAACAGGAGTATGACACCTACCGGTGCTATCCGCCGTCGGATGACATCTTCAACGCCTTTCACTTCACCCCGCTGGATCAGGTGAAAGTGGTGATCCTGGGACAGGATCCTTATCACGAGGAGGGGCAGGCTCACGGTCTCTCCTTCTCCGTGAAACCCGGCGTGGCGATTCCACCGTCTCTGGTCAATATTTATCAGGAACTGAAGGACGACCTGGGCTGCTACGTGCCGGACAACGGCTATCTGGAGAAGTGGGCGAGACAGGGCGTGATGATGCTGAACACCGTGCTCACCGTGCGGGCGCACGAGGCGAACTCTCACAAAAACATCGGCTGGGAGGAATTCACGGATGCAGCCATCCGGGCGCTTGCGAATCAGGATCGTCCCATGGTCTTCATCCTCTGGGGACGTCCTGCCCAGAAAAAAGAGAGTATGATCACAAACCCGAAGCATCTGGTTTTGAAATCGCCGCATCCAAGCCCCCTCTCTGCCTACCGTGGATTTTTCGGCAGCAGGCCTTTTTCGAAGGCAAATCAGTATCTGGAGGCCAACGGCATCGCGCCGGTGGACTGGCAGATTGAAAACAGATAACGAAGGAGTTCTATAGATATGTCTGAACAAAAAAATAGCAATCTGGTCAGGAACGCATCTGTCCTCATGATCGCGTCCATCGTCTCACGAGTGATCGGCTTGCTGTACAGAAGACCCCTGGGAGAAATCCTCGGATCTGTCGGACTGGGATACTATGGTTTCGCGAGTAACCTGTATTCCATTCTTCTTCTGATCTCGTCATACAGTATTCCCATGGCGACATCGAAGATTATCTCGGAAAAACTTGCGCAGAAACGATATAAGAGTGCTGAAAAGATTTTTAAGGCTTCCATGCTCTACGCAGTTGTGGTAGGCGGAGTCACGGCGCTGTTCTGCTGGTTCTTCGGAAGCTTCCTGCTCCCGGCCACGCAGCAGAATGCGCTGCCGGCTCTCCGGGCACTGGCGCCGACCATTTTTCTCTCGGCAATTCTCGGTGTACTCCGGGGATACTTCCAGGCGCACAGAACCATGACACCTACATCCATCTCCCAGATTCTGGAACAGATCATGAACGCTGCGGTCAGCATCCTTGCGGCCTGGCTTCTGATCCGCGCCATGGCACCGGGCGGCGGACACAACGCTGCGGTCTATGGAGCCATGGGAGGAACCATCGGTACCGGAGCGGGAGTTCTGGTTGGGCTTCTGTTCATGGGCTTTGTGTACTATGTGAACCGGAATTATTTCCGCAAGAGAGTAGCAAGAGATAAGGCTCCCGACAAGGAGACCTATCAGGATATCGTAAAAATGCTGGTGATCATGATCACGCCCATCATTTTTACTTCCTTTATCTACAACTGCAGCGCTTATCTGGACAGTTACCTCTATGCCGCGATTCAGGGATGGCACGGCATCAAGGATACGCTGGTCACCGCCTCCTACGGCGAGTACAGCAACTACTATGTACCGCTGGTTGGTATTCCGCTGGCACTGGCTTCGGCCAGCACCTCTGCCATGATGCCGGAGGTCTCCGGCAAATATGCCATCAACAGGATCGACGAGGCCAATGAGCAGGTAAATCAGACCCTTCGGCTGAGCATGTTCATCTGTATTCCCGCCATGGTGGGACTCACGGTACTTGCCTACCCCATTATGGGCGTGCTTTTTCCGTCGGCCAGCACACTGGCGGCCAGACTGCTTCTCACCGGATCGATCTTTGTGGTGACGGATTCCTTCTCCATCATCACAGGCGGCGTGCTTCAGGCCATCGGAAAGCAGAATACGGCACTGATTAACGCTGGTCTGTCCCTGCTGGTCAACCTGGCGAGCCTTGCGGCCATGCTCGTGGCTCTGCCGGGGCTGGATATCTACGCGGTCATGCTGTCGAATATCGTGTTCTCGGTTGTGTGCTGCGTGCTGAATATCTACTCCATGCACAAGTACCTTGGAACCAGACACGAGATTCGCAAGACCTATGTGGAGCCGCTGATCGCCTCCGTATTTATGGGAGCCATTGCGTGGATTATCTACTATCTGATCTTCATGATCACAAGAAGACCCTTCATCGGACTTCTCATCGCGGTTCTTGCGGCGGTGATTGTCTACCTGATCCTCTATGTGATTATTTCGAAGATCAAGGAAGACGAACTGCGTAAATTCCCCATGGGATCGAAGCTGGTACGCTTTTTGCAATTGATTCGCATTTTCAAATAAATGAAAATGTTACACAAATATTAAACAAATTTCCGCTTCGAAAAACAAGATATAGCATTCGCAAAACGTCTGTGAGCTACATATAGTTCGCAGGCGTTTTTCTATTAAAAAATAATTAAAAAAGTACTTCCGTAGCGGAAAGAGGTGTGCTATAATCTGCATTGCAAGCAACAAATATTAATAAATTCGTAATAGATTAAAAATAAATGCTTAAAGATGAGGGAGAGTACACGATGAAAAAGAATGTGAAAAAACTGGTTATTGCAATTGCCGCTGCGGTGATGGTATTCGGTTGTACAACGGCTGTTTTTGCCGGAAGCGGAGCTGTGAACATTATCGGAAACAGTGGTGCCGGAACAAAGAATTCGGGGACGACAGCAGTATCAGCCACATCTTCTACTTCGTCCACATCTGCGAATTCCTCCAGCCAGAGTTCCAGTCAGGTGACTTCAACTTCTGTGTCCACAACTTCCACAGCTTCGGGCCCCACAGCCACAAGCGCAGGCAGAGATGTGGACGCACAGGACAGTGCGCCGGCAGGAAGCGCGGCATCCTATAATACAAATACAAACGTGACAACCGTAAAAGCTGCAAACACAGGATACGGCGATCAGATCCTTCCCTATGTTGAGCTTTTCGGAGCGGCCTTCCTTCTTCTTGCAGGTTTCATGCACCTTCGCCTTAACCAGATCCGTGCAGACCACAATGAGGAACTGATGGAAAAGAAACAGAGCATTATCAAATAACAGAGATTGAACAATACGAATGAATGAGAAAGCCTCCGTACAGACGAACTGTGCGGAGGCTTTTTCGAACATATACAATAGTCTGCTTTTTCTGTATTTGAGGCATTATAAAAAATAACGGTTTTCGGGTATGTGAAGTCCCCGTCTTCCGTTATTTTTACTGTGTTTTATTCTTGTAAAGGTAGTAGACAATTGATAAAATAGGTATAAATGTTTTTGCGCTTTAAAGCGTTACGGTTTAAAGCGAAGCAAACGGCTTCCGGAATAACAGAGAAGCCGGAATGGAGGGGAATGCAGCAATGCCTATTACGGATTTACTTGAAAAGAATGCCAGACTTTATGGCAACGAGGTTGCCCTTGTGGAACTCAATCCTGCCATGAAAGAGAATAGAAGGATCACGTGGAAAGATTACTCACTGATCCAGCAGACCGATGATCGTCCTTACCGGCACGAGATCACCTGGAGCGTCTTTGATGAGAAGGCGAACCGGGTTGCGAACATGCTCATCGGAAAGGGAATCGAGAAGGGAGATAAGGTGGCAATCCTTATGATGAACAGCCTGGAGTGGCTGCCCATCTACTTCGGTATTCTGAAGACCGGAGCCATCGCCGTTCCGTTTAACTTCCGTTACTCCGCAGAGGAGATTCTCTACTGCGCGGATCTGGCGGACGTCGACGTGCTCTTCTTTGGACCCCAGTTCATCGGACGAATCGAGGCCATCGACGAGAAACTCAGCAAAAACAGACTCTTGATTTACGTGGGCGAGAACTGTCCCACCTTTGCGGACAACTATCTGGAAATGGTGGTCGACTGCTCCAGTCAGCCGCCGCTCATTCCGCTGACAGACGATGATCTGGCGGCGATTTATTTTTCTTCCGGAACAACCGGCTTCCCGAAGGCGATTCTTCACAAACACAGGTCACTTACCCAGTCGGCGCAGATGGAGCAGAAGCACCACCTGCAGACGCATGAAGATGTTTTTCTCTGTATTCCGCCGCTCTATCACACGGGCGCAAAAATGCACTGGTTCGGCAGTCTGATCTCGGGAAGCCGGGCGATCCTTCTGAAGGGAACCAGTCCGGATGTGATCCTGAAGGCTGTTTCCGACGAGAAGTGTACGATTGTGTGGCTTCTGGTGCCCTGGGCACAGGATATTCTGGATGCCCTGGATCGTGGAGATCTGAAAATGGAAGACTATGAGCTGGCTCAGTGGAGACTGATGCACATCGGTGCGCAGCCCGTGCCGCCGGCACTGATCAAACACTGGAAGGAGTACTTCCCGGATCATCAGTATGACACAAACTACGGCCTCTCCGAGTCCACAGGACCCGGCTGCGTGCACCTTGGGATCGGAAACGAGCACAAGGTTGGTGCGATTGGTATTCCCGGCTACAACTGGCAGTGCAAGATTGTCAACGAGGATTATACAGAGGTTGAGCGTGGACACGAAGGCGAGCTCTGTGTCAAGGGACCCGGTGTCATGGAGTGCTACTACAAAAACGACGAGGCATCCGCGGAGTCTCTGCCGGGTGACGGCTGGCTTCGCACCGGAGATGTGGCCGTGCAGGATGAGGACGGCTTCTACTATCTGGTAGACCGTAAGAAAGATGTCATCGTCATGGGCGGTGAGAACATCTATCCGGTTGAGATCGAGGATTTCCTGCGCGGACATGAGAAGATCAATGACGCTGCGGTGATCGGACTTCCGGACAAGCGTCTCGGCGAGATTCCGGGAGCTATTATCCAGCTCAAGCAGGGCATGGAGGCCACCGAGGAGGAAATTGATGAATTCTGCGGCGGTCTCGCGAGATACAAGAGACCGAGAAAAATCATCTTCGCTGAAGTGCCCAGAAATGCCACAGGCAAGATCGAGAAGCCGGCTCTCCGAAAGAAATACGGGGCTGAGAAGCTGGTTGCTCAGGAGATCAGCGTCAACTACCCATCACCTAAAGGTAATGGGCTTGTAACTGCCCAGTCGTAGTAACGGCTTACGCCTCCGACCTTTAACCCCAATAGGTACTACTACCTAAAGTGGCGTTACATCATAGGGTGGCTGACAGCACCCTTTACG
>JAIKXQ010000094.1 GCA_024684035.1 Eubacterium sp.
GAGCAGGGCTACGAGAACTGCAAAGTAGAGAAGGGCACAGCAACCTTCCTGGGAGATCCCAATACACCGGTATTCCGTGTAACAGCCGAACTCTACGGCATGAAAGTCTATGAGACGATGGTATTCGTGGTCAGCGGCCATTACTTCGCAACCATCACCACCGCGTCCCTGACCGACGATACAACCCAGGATGTGCTGAATATGTTCACGAAGATTAAGTAAAAACTTGTTGCACAAGAATGTTTCCGAAAACAAAAAGCCTTCCGGCTATGACGGATTTGTCCGACATGACCGGGAGGCTTTATTGCAGTTATCTTTTGATTCATTGTACAATTCCTTGGCATAGCTCGCTGTCGGAATGCGGAATGCTTCGGAGCCGGAGCATACATCGCGAACGATAGGAGCGGAGACCGAATGCGCGAGCATAGCGTTGGTGTGGCGCTGAACGTCCGGGGGACGTTCGTTTAGCGCGGACCGGAGCGGAGCGTAGACGTGCATGTTTGAACCCGCTTTGGACAACGCCCGAAGGGCATAAGACAAAGCGGGTGAGTTTGCGAAGAACACCAGCAATAAGCGGCGGAGCGTTGAGGACGAGAGCGACGTGTTCGCGAGTATACTCCGGCTCCCGAAGCATATGGCGTTTGTGCCTATCAATCCCTCCGGAAAATATCCCTGGTGTATACCTTCTCCGATACGTCACCAAGGCAGGAATCGTAGCGGTTGGCGATGATGGCGGCACTCTCTTTTTTGAACAGTTCCAGATTGTTGACAACCTCAGAACCGAAGAACGTCTCGCCGTCCGGAAGAGAGGGCTCGTAGATGATGACCTTTGCGCCCTTTGCCTTGATCCTTTTCATGACGCCCTGAATGGAGGACTGTCGGAAGTTATCGGAGTTGGATTTCATCGTCAGACGGTAGACGCCGATGGTGATGTTTTTTTCCTCGGAAGGATCATAGCTGTTGGAGTCAGAGTAGCCGTAGTAGCCGGCCTTCTGAAGCACGCGGTCTGCGATGAAGTCCTTGCGGGTGCGGTTGGACTCCACAATGGCCTGAATCAGGTTTTCCGGAACATCTGCGTAGTTGGCCAGAAGCTGCTTGGTGTCCTTGGGCAGGCAGTAGCCTCCGTAGCCGAAGGACGGGTTGTTGTAGTGGTTGCCGATGCGGGGATCCAGGCAGACGCCGTCGATGATGTGCTGCGTATTCAGCCCCTTGCTCTCGGCGTAGGTATCCAGCTCGTTGAAGTAGGATACCCGGAGCGCCAGGTAGGTGTTGGCGAAGAGCTTGACGGCTTCGGCCTCGGTGAAGCCCATAAAGAGCGTGGCGATATTCTCTTTGAGAGCACCCTCCTGAAGCAGGGCGGCAAAGTCTTCAGCGGCCTTGACGGTATCCCGGTTTTTCTCATCACAGCCCACGATGATCCGGCTGGGATAGAGATTGTCGTAGAGAGCCTTGGACTCGCGGAGAAATTCGGGTGAAAAGAGGATGTGATCGTTCCCGTATTTCTCCCGGACACTCTCGGTGTAGCCAACGGGAATGGTGGATTTGATGACCATCCAGGGCGTGTGGCCGGTTCCTTCGTTTGCTTTTTCCACCAGTTCGATGACAGACTCCACGGCGGAGGTGTCGAAAAAATTCTTTCTGGGATCATAGTTTGTGGGTGCCGCGATTACCACATAATCGGCTTTCCGGTAGACCTCCCAGGCAGGATTTGTCGGGGAAAAACACTGGTCGTTGAGGACGCAGGAAAGATCAAGTTCTTTCTCGGCCAGGTATTTCTCGATGTACTCGTCCTGAATCGGAGAGATGTGTCTGTTGATTTTCTCCACCTTTTCCGGGATGATGTCCACGGCTGTCACGTGATTGTGCTGAGCCAGCAGAGTGGCGATGGACAGACCCACGTAGCCGGTGCCGGCCACGGCGACGGAGAGGGGAGCCGGGGAGGCAAGCCTGGCGCCTGCACTCTCCAGATACATTTCGGAGGGATCAAAGTCCAGAACTTCGGACAGAGCCTCCAGCTGCGGAATGGAAGGAATATAGTCCCGGGACTCCAGCTTGGAGAGCATGGAGCGGTTGATGCCTGTGGCGTCGGCGAGCTCCTGCTGGGAGAGCTTTTTTTCTTTTCTTTTGCTTACCACGGTGTTCGCGAGAAGCTTAACGGATAATTTTTTCATAGAAACTCCTTTATATGTTCTGCTTTTCGATCTTATGTTTGAAAAGAACGATAAAAATGTTGCTGAAAACAACACAAAATTGCGATGGAATATCCGAAATATTCAGATATTTTGATTATACCCCTGAAAATATGGAAAGGCAATGAAAATGAAAGATGGGATTGCTGTTTAAAATAACGAATCACAAAAATGTAAAATACATGACCGTAATCCGCAGGATTCGATGAAGATATGTAGCGTAATTTATGCTAGAATTCTTATTATAGAAGAATCTACTTCGCGTATTTTACACTCAAACACAGGAGGAGTTATGAAACAAAACATTCCGAAGAAGAAATCCAGACTTGGCGGTGCCCTGATCTCCCTGCTGATCACGGCGGGAATCGGCGCGGTCATCTACTATTTCACGCTGCCGGCGCTGAATTTTCACAGCGAAGGCTTCTGGACCTTTATGGTCATCACGACTGCCATATTCGTGATGCTCTACTACATTTTAACCGCGGGGACGCAATCTCTGAATTCGCTCCTGGAGTTGGAGAAGAATGCCAAGGGGGTGTCGGTAAAGCGACCTTCGAAGAGAAAAAAAACCGGGAAGACGGGCGGGGGATCCGGTCTGCTGATCCTGCTTCCCATATTTTTCTTCGCGTTTCCCATCGTCATCGGCTTTGTATCGGGCTCGCGGTTCTTCCATGCCAGAGCCTATAGCAATATCCTGACGGTGAAGGACGGAGGAGTTGAGAACATTCCTTCTTCCGACGGAGCGGATTCCATTGCGCTGATGGATACGGCTTCAGCCGAGAAACTGGGTGACCGGAAGATCGGTTCTCTCACCAGCGTGGTAAGTCAGTATGATGTCAGCACTTACACGCAGATCGACTACAAGGGAAAACCGGTGAAGACGTCACCTCTTCGCTATGCCGGTTTCTTTAAGTGGTCGAAAAACAGAACCAAGGGAATCCCGGGCTATGTTATCGTGGATCCGGTCTCCATGTCTGCGGATTACAAGAGTCTGGATACGGGGATGAAGTATGTGCCCTCTGCTTATTTCAATGAGAATCTGAGGCGGCACCTGCGTTTTTCCTATCCGACAAAAATGTTTACCAACATTCACTTCGAGATCGACGAGGAGGGAAAACCCTGGTACATCGCACCTACCTATGAGCCTACCGTAGGCCTTTTTGGAGGGGAGCAGATCAAGGGTGCGGTCATCTGTGATCCGGTGAGCGGAGAGACCACCTGGTATCCTGTTGGGAAGATTCCGCAGTGGGCCGATGTTATTTTTTCCGGAGACCTGATCTGTGAGCAGTACAACAACCATGCCCAGCTTCACGAGGGCTTCTGGAACTCCGTCTTCGGTCAGACCGGCTGCCGGAAAGTGACGGAGTATGACGGCGAGGATGACGATTACCTGGCTGACTACGGATATGTGGCAAAAGACGGGGATATCTGGATCTATACCGGTGTGACTTCGCTGAACAATGACAGTTCCAACATCGGTTTCATCATGTCCAACGAGCGGACGGAGGAGACCATTTTTATCACCTGCGCCGGAGCGGATGAGTTCTCCGCTATGGCGGCTGCCCAGGGTGAGGTGCAGGAGAAGCGCTACGCGGCTTCCTTCCCGTCCCTGATCCTTGTGGACGGAAACCCCACCTACATCATGGTGATGAAGGACGCCAGCGGTCTGGTAAAAATGTACGCGGCCGTCAACGTGGAGCAGTACAACATGGTGGCCACGGCTGCGAAACAGAAAGATTGTATCGACAAATACCGGGCGCTCGTCGGCGGAGAGATCTCCCAGGAGGAGGCCACCGGTGAAGGGACGGTTGCGGATCCGGAGAAGGATGTGACAGGTTCCGCGTCCGGCGAAGCTGCGGCGCCGGATCTCTCGAAGGCGGAGGTGAAGATCATCACTGTCAAAAAGATGCAGACCATCGACCGGCAGGGCAACACCTGGATCTACATCGTGGATGAGAATCAGCACATTTATGCTGCGAAGTATGAGGATGTGCTGGATATGCTCCTGGTGGATGAGGGAGATGAGATCGCGATCCGGACCGATGGTACGTACTTTATCTTGTCTCATTAGGAAAATGCTCCGCGAAGGCTGATTCACCGGCGTTTTCTGAAAAAACAATTGACGTTATATATGCGGAATGGTAAGATTTCATTCGGGTAAAGAATTGTATTTTCAATGCCTATTATTGATTGAGTAGCCGGCAGTGCCAGAGGTGGTAAATGGCCGGTCCTGATGGAAGGATCAGGAGGACTCAAATTTTGTGAGAACGCACGTGATCTTGTGAAACGGTCAATATAAATGGGCATTAAGACATACTCCGATATGAAATAAGAACCATATAAAGACCAGGAAGACCGGACGATGCGTCCGGTCTTCCTGGTCTTTTATTTTGTGATAGGAAACTGCTTCGCATTCCCTATCACAAAACACTCTGCTTAGATGCGCACTCGCGCGATATGTAGATGCGTTGCATCCGCGCTCGGCGCGAGAACGTCGCAGGCGACATTCTTTTTTATTCTTGTGTATGAGGTAGATGGTGATGAACAATAGTGAGCAGCGGACAGCCCCGCTGTATGAGGCACTTCTTGAATTCAGGAAGAGAAGAGTGGTGCCTTTCGATGTGCCGGGGCATAAGAGAGGAAGAGGAAATCCCGAGCTTCTGGATTTTCTCGGTGAGAAATGCGTGGGCGTGGATGTAAATTCCATGAAGATGCTGGACAATCTGGGACATCCGGTGTCGGTGATCCGGGACGCGGAGGAACTTCTGGCGGATGCTTTTGGTGCGTCCCATGCATTTATGATGGTGAACGGAACCACGTCGGCGGTTCAGGCCATGGTTCTCTCTGTGGTCAGGGAGGGGGATGAGATCCTTCTTCCCAGGAATGTGCACAAAAGTGTGATTAATGCACTGGTTCTTTGTGGAGGAATCCCTGTCTACATCCCGGTTCGTGTGGATCACAAGATCGGAATTGCCACGGGCATGGCAATAAAGGATGTGGAAAAAGCCATCCGGGAACATCCAAAGGCAGTGGCCATTTTCGTGAACAATCCGACCTATTACGGAATTGCCTCCGATCTCAAGGGGATTGTGGAACTTGCTCACGGGGCAGGCATGAAAGTTCTGGTGGATGAGGCTCACGGCACACACCTGTATTTCGGGGATAACCTGCCGGTGTCGGCCATGGCGGCCGGCGGAGATCTGGCGGCGGTTTCCATGCACAAATCGGGAGGAAGTCTGACCCAGAGTTCGATCCTTCTGTGTGGTCCTTCGGCCGATGCCGAGTATATCCGCCAGATTATAAACCTGACCCAGACCACCAGCGCCTCCTATCTGCTGATGGCAAGCCTGGATCTGTCCCGACGCAATCTGGCACTGAATGGAAGGGAGGCTTTCGACAGAGTCAGTCAGATGGCGGAGTACGCCAGAGAAGAGATCAACGAGCTTGGCGGGTATTACGCCTACGGCAGGGAACTCATCGACGGGGAGAGTGTCTTTGATTTCGATGTCACGAAGCTCTCGGTTTTCACTCAGGGCATTGGACTGACGGGTATTGAAGTCTATGATCTTCTCCGGGATGAATATGATATTCAGATTGAGTTCGGGGATATCGGAAATATTCTCGCCTATATTTCCATCGGCGACCGGATTCAGGATATCGAGCGTCTGGTGGGAGCTCTGGAGGATATTCAGCGGCAGTACGGCAGGCCGAAGAAAGAACTTTACTGCGGAGAGTTCATCGAGCCGGAGCTGGTGATGACACCCAAGGAAGCCTTTTACGCTGAGGGGGAACAGCTCCCCTTAGAGGAGACGGTGGGAAGAATTTCCGGGGAGATTCTTATGTGCTATCCTCCGGGAATTCCGATTTTGACACCGGGAGAGCGGATCACAGAAGAGATTATTGCGTACATCGAGTATGCCCGGGAAAAAGGCTGTTCCCTTCAGGGAACAAAGGATCCGGATTGTCGCGAACTGAGGGTGCTCGGACAATCATAGATACATGCAACACGATAGAATAAGGGTAGGGAAGTAAAGTGGTAGATATTTGGTTTTCACAGCTGGACACAGAGAATGTGAAGACATCTGTCCGCGTAGAGAAGCAGCTCTATTCCGGCAGGAGTCCTTATCAACAGATCGATGTGTTTCAGACAAAGGAATTCGGAAAAATGATCGTCCTTGACGGTGAGATTGTTTTTTCAGAGGCGGATGAGTTTATTTACAATGAGATGGTGGTGCATGTGCCCATGGCGGTGCATCCTCATGTGAGAGACGTGTTGATTATCGGCGGTGGCGACGGAGGTGTGGCCAAGGTGCTCACCCAGTATCCGGAGATTGCATCCATCGATGTGGTGGAACCGGATGAGATGTTCATCGAGGTGTCGAAAAAGTATTTTCCGGAGACGGCGGAGGGCTTCAACGACAATCGCGTCACCATCAAGAATATGGACGCCCTGCGTTTCCTGCGAAGGTTCCGGGACAGCTATGATCTGATTATCAATGACTCCACGGATCCTTTCGGACACACGGAGGGGCTTTTCACCAGGGAGTTTTACGGAAACTGCTACCGGGCTCTCCGGGAGGACGGCATCATGGTTTACCAGCATGGAAGTCCTTTCTATGAACAGGATGAGGCGGCTTTTCGTGCCATGCACCGGAAGGCCTACAAGAGCTTCCCGATCAGCCGTGTCTACCAGGCGGGGATCCCAACCTGTCCCGCGGGACTCTGGATGTTCGGGTTTGCATCGAAGAAATACCACCCACTGAAGGATTTTGATCCGAAGCGGTGGAATGACAGAAATATAAAGACGTGGTATTACACCACACATTTGCACAGGGGAGCGTTCATGCTTCCAAAATATGTGGAAGATATTCTTTCTGAGGAGGAAAACAGATGAGCAGATTAATGATTATCGGATGTGGAGGCGTTGCCTCTGTAGCCATTGCAAAGGTATGTCAGAATGACGAGGTGTTTGACGAGCTTCTGATCGCCAGCCGCACAGTATCCAAGTGTGATGCCATCAAGGAGAAGCTGCAGGGACAGACGAAAACAAAGATCACCACAGCGCAGATCGACGCGGATGATGTGGAGGCACTGACGGCGCTGATCAGAGAATATGCCCCGGATGCTGTTCTCAACGTGGCACTTCCTTATCAGGATCTGACCATTATGGACGCCTGCCTTGCCGCAGGCGTGGACTACATTGACACCGCGAACTACGAGCCGGAGGACACGGATGATCCGGCATGGAGAGAAATCTATGAGAAGCGATGCAAAGAGCTTGGTTTCTCTGCCTACTTCGATTATTCCTGGCAGTGGAACTATCAGGAGCGCTTCAAAGAGGCCGGACTTACCGCCCTTCTGGGCAGCGGCTTCGATCCGGGGGTGACTTCCGTTTTTGCCGCCTATGCAAAAAAACACTATTTCGACACCATCGATACCATCGATATTCTGGACTGCAACGGCGGAGATCACGGCTATGCCTTCGCCACAAACTTCAACCCGGAAATCAACCTCCGGGAGGTGTCCGCTCCGGGCTCCTACATGGAGAACGGCAAGTGGGTGGAGATTCCGGCCATGAGCATTCACCGGGAGTATGATTTTGAGGGCGTGGGCAAAAAGGATATGTATCTGCTCCATCATGAGGAGATCGAGGCTCTGGGGCGCAACATGCCGGAAGTGAAGCGGATTCGTTTCTTCATGACCTTCGGACAGAGTTACCTGGATCATATGCGCTGTCTTGAGGATGTGGGAATGCTCTCCACAACGCCGGTGAACTACAACGGTCAGGAGATTGTGCCCATTCAGTTCCTGAAAGCCCTGCTTCCGGATCCGGCGTCCCTGGGTCCCAGAACCGTTGGAAAAACAAACATCGGCTGTATTTTTACAGGTATGAAGGACGGAAAAAAGAGAAGCATCTATATCTATAATGTCTGTGATCATCAGGAGTGCTACAAAGAGGTGGGCTCCCAGGCCATCTCTTACACCACCGGTGTACCGGCCATGATCGGAGCTATGTTGGTGGCCACCGGTCAGTGGAAAAATCCGGGTGTATACACCACCGACGAGTTTGATCCGGATCCCTACATGGAGGCACTGAACCGCTGGGGGCTTCCCTGGAAAGTGGAGGAAAACCCGGCGCTGGTTGAATAAGTCCAGTCTCAGAGCAGGGGCGGATGCGTGCCTGCATGCAGATCCGTCCCTGCTATAGAGACGACAACAGGCATGAGTGTGAAGCGCGAAGCCATGCGTAGGACTTATACAAATGGTGAAATGAGAAGCATACTTGCACATGCCTGATAAGGAACAAAGGGAGGACACACGAGTGAAAATTTCAGACATCCCTACACCGGCGTATGTCGTTGAGGAGAAAAAACTGGAAGAGAATCTGCGGATTCTGAAGGAAGTGGGCGAACAGGCGGGATGCAAAATACTTCTTGCCCAGAAGGCCTTCTCCATGTTCGCGGAATATCCGCTGATCGGCAGATATCTGGACGGAGCCACAGCCAGCGGACTCTTCGAGGCCAGACTTGGGGCAGAGGAGATGAGAAAAGAAAACCACGTGTTTTCTCCTGCCTACAAGGAGGAAGAGATGGATGAGATCGCGTCCGTCTGCGACCATGTGATCTTTAATTCCGTCTCACAGGTGCGGAAATATGCCGGGCGTCCGTCTTGCGCAGAGACCTCACTGGGACTCCGGGTCAATCCCGAGTGTTCCACACAGGAACACGGGATTTATGATCCCTGCGCTCCCTTTTCCCGTCTTGGCGTCACGGTGGAAAAACTGGAGAAAGAACTGGCGGAGGACGACGGTTTCTGGAGCAAAATCAGCGGTCTGCACTGTCACACCCTCTGTGAGCAGAACAGCGATGCACTGGAAGTGACCGTGGAGGCGCTGGAGGAAAAATTCGGGAAGTACCTGCAGAGTCCTCAGATTCGCTGGCTGAATCTTGGCGGAGGTCATCACATCACCAGAGCTGACTATGATCGTGAGCGCCTGATCCGGATCGTGCGCCGTCTGCGGGAGACATATCAGGTAGAAGTCTACCTGGAGCCGGGAGAGGCCATTGCTCTGAATGCAGGATATCTGGTGACAGAGGTTCTTGATGAAGTGGACAATGGTCTGACAACGCTTCTGCTGGACGCCTCCGCGGCCTGTCATATGCCGGATGTTCTGGAGATGCCCTACCAGCCGCCTCTTCAGGGTGCGGTACAGGTTCCGAGGATCGAGAACCCGTCGGATTTGAGGGCACTTGAGAAACGCGGTATGAAAACAGTTGCTCCGGACCGGGAACAGGAGGATGCCTCTTGCGGTATGAATCCTTCGCGAGTTGCGGATTCAGCAAGTGGCGAGAATCCGAACCTGGGAGAAGAAAAGGCATATGTGTATCGGCTGTCCTCCTGCACCTGCCTGGCAGGTGATGTCATCGGAGACTACCGCTTCGACCATCCGGTGAAACCCGGCGACCGGCTTTACTTCGAGGACATGGCCATTTACTCCATGGTAAAGAACAATACCTTCAACGGGATGGCGCTGCCCTCCATCTGGAGGATGAAGCCCGACGGAGAGTGCGTACTTGTGAAGAAGTTCGGGTATGAGGATTTCAAGGGGAGACTCTCCTGAAGTGAGTAAAAAGGGGAAAACTGTGACTGAGGAGTGGCTTCGGTGGATAGCGGTGTTTGTGAATGTGTAGGAGGATGGAAGCAAATGACAGAAAATGAGCCGCGGCAGATGAACTGTCCGGCAAAGGACGGCTATCATATGCCGGGAGAATTTGAGAACCATGGGGGGACCTTTCTGATCTGGCCGGTACGTCCCGGTTCCTGGACGAACGGAGGGCGGGAAGCTGCTCCCGTATTTGCCAGGCTGGCAGCGGAGATTTCCCAGACGGAACATCTCTATCTTCTGGTGGACGAGGAACACCGTGAGAGTGCGGAGGCGCAGATTCGTCTGGTCTGTGAGAAACCGGAGATCACCTTCCTCGACATTCCCACGGATGATGCCTGGGCCAGAGATGTGGGGCCTACCTTCGTGAGAAATGCGGCCGGCGATGTCCGGGGAGTCAGCTGGAAGTTCAATGCCTGGGGAGGTGACTATGACGGCCTCTATCAGGACTATGCCAGAGATGACGCTGCGGCGGAGAGGATGTGCGAGGCACTTGGCCTTTTCTGTTATGACGCCGGGGATTTTGTCCTTGAAGGAGGTTCCATTCATTCCGACGGAGAAGGAACCGTGGTCGTGACGGAGGCCTGTCTGCTCAGCAAGGGAAGAAACCCCTCTATGACAAAGCGTGAGATTGAGGATAAACTGAAGGACTGGCTGGGGGCAGAGAAGGTGATCTGGCTTCCTTCGGGGATCTACAATGACGAGACCAATGAGCATGTGGACAATGTCTTTGCCTTCACGGCACCCGGTGAGGCGGTTCTCGCCTGGTGTGAGGATCCGTCGGATCCGCAATATGCCATGAGCCTGGCAGATTTAGAAGTACTGGAGAAGGAGACGGACGCAAGGGGACGGAAGATCCACGTCCGGAAACTTCCCGTCCCCTCAAAGCCGGTCTGTATGACCCGCGAAGAGGTAGAAAGTCTGGTCTTTGAAGAAGGGGAAGATCAGAGAGAAGAAGGCGAGCGTCTGGCAGCCAGCTATGTGAATTTCTATATCTGCAACGGGAAGGTGCTGGTTCCTCAGTTCGGGGATCCGGCGGATGAGGAGGCTGTGAGGCTTCTGTCGGAAGCTTTTCCGGATCGGGAAGTGATCCCGGTTTATGCCCGCGCCATTCTTGTGGGTGGCGGAAACATCCACTGCATTACCCAGCAGAT
Organism: Eubacterium sp.; assembly: GCA_024684035.1. Lineage (GTDB taxonomy): Bacteria > Bacillota > Clostridia > Lachnospirales > Lachnospiraceae > Bilifractor. The sequence goes on from JAIKXQ010000094.1 coordinate 11,007, forward strand.
TCCGGACGGAAATTGAGCGGGAAAAGAACAGGCACAGAATAAACGCAGGAAAAAGAACTGTGAAGAACAGGGGACGAATGATGAGAAAGATCAAAGTGGCGGCAGTCCAGATGCAGATGACGGAGCTGCCGGAGGAGAATATAGAAAAAGCAGACAAACTGGTGCGGGAAGCGGCCGGCCGGGGAGCTCAGGTGATTTTGCTTCCGGAACTTTTTGAGCGGAAGTATTTCTGCCAGGAGAGAAGATATGAGTATTATGCCTATGCGACGCCGGTGGAAGAGAATCCTGCGGTGAAACACTTCGCAAAAGTAGCAGGAGAACTGGGAGTGGTTATTCCGGTCAGCTTTTATGAGAAGGCGGGGATGCAGCTGTTCAACACCATCGCCATGATCGATGCTGACGGAAGCGTCATGGGCATATATCGAAAGACTCATATTCCGGACGACCATTTTTACCAGGAGAAGTTTTACTTTACCCCGGGAGATACGGGTTTTCGCGTCTGGGATACAAAATACGGAAAGATCGGCGTCGGGATCTGTTGGGATCAGTGGTTTCCGGAAGCTGCAAGAGCCATGGCTCTGCAGGGGGCGGAATTGATTCTCTATCCCACGGCAATCGGTTCCGAGCCCATTCTGGAAACGGACAGTATGCCTCACTGGAGACGGTGTATGCAGGGGCACGCCGGCAGCAACCTTGTGCCGGTAGTGGCGGCAAACCGGGTGGGATTGGAGGAAGTGGAGCCCTGTGAGGCAAACGCAGGACAGAAGTCAGCGCTTCGTTTCTACGGTTCCTCCTTTATTACGGATGAGACAGGGGAACTACTGGCGCAGGCCGGAAGGGAAGAGGAGACCGTGATTCTCGCGGGACTGGATCTGGATCATTGTCTGGAGATGCGTATGAGCTGGGGAATTTTCAGGGATCGCCGGCCGGATATGTATTCTTTGTAGGAAAAACACTTATGTAATTCTGTTCGCAAGCCGTTTGTCCGTTGTGCTCACAGGGAGGAGTGAGGGGAACGGGGGAGTTGAAGTCGGCTTGGGGAAGTTGTTCGTAAGAGACAGTAGATGCGTAATTACTGATAAGCAGATCGCGGACGGGAGAAACCTTCGTCAGGGATATCGGCTGAGAATTCAGAAAGGGCGTCACCGGCTGACGTAATGATAAATGATTACATATCCTGGCAAATCTTCTGAAAATTAATCATTTTCAAAAAAAGGATTCAATAATATAATCGCCTTAGTACAAAGAGGTATCACCGTGAGGGTGGTGCCTCTTTTTTTGCTTTATTGGGTTTTCTCCGGAAACCCTCTGACGCAAAACGTCCGCGGGATGCGCACTCGCGTGACATTCTTAATTATTATTCAAAATGAGGAGGCAAAGGTTATGCAGTATAGTTTGACGACAGTAATCTGGGTATTAATCGGAGCCGCGCTTGTGTATTTCATGCAGGCGGGATTCGCATTGTGTGAGGCGGGACTCACGAGGGCGAAGAATACGGGAAATATCCTGATGAAAAACCTGATGGATTTCAGTATCGGAACACCCTGTTTCTGGTTGGTCGGTTTCGGTTTGATGTTTAATGGAACGGGAGCAATTCTCGGTCAGTTTGATCCGCTGATTCTCGGAAGCTACACAGAGGCAAACAGTGTGGTTCCCCAGACAATGCCGCTCTGGTGTTATGTGATCTTCCAGACAGTATTCTGCGCAACAGCGGCAACCATTGTTTCCGGATCTATGGCAGAGCGTACAAACTTCAGTGCGTACTGTGCATATTCCGCAGTAATCTCTCTTCTGGTATATCCGGTATCCGGACACTGGATCTGGGGTGGCGGCTGGCTCTATCAGATGGGCTTCCACGATTTCGCAGGAAGTACTTGTGTACACATGGTCGGCGGTGTTATTGCCTGCCTCGGCGCAGCAATTCTCGGACCGCGTATCGGAAAATATGACAAGAACGGAAAAGCAAGAGCGATCCCGGGTCACAGTCTTACCGCTTGTGCCCTCGGTGTATTCATTCTCTGGTTCTGCTGGTTTGGTTTCAACGGTGCTTCCACAGTAGCAATGGACACAGCAGATGCAGCTATCACAGCAAGTACGGCATTCATGACAACTAATCTTGCAGCAGCCGTTGCAACCGTAGTTGCTATGATCATCACCTGGTTCAGATATGGTAAGCCGGATGTATCCATGACATTCAATGCCTCTCTGGCAGGTCTTGTTGCAATCACAGCTCCTTCCGACTGCGTAACACCGATCGGCGCATTCTTCATCGGACTGGTAGCAGGTTTCATCGTAGTCTTCAGTGTAGAGTTCTTCGATAATGTGGCAAAAATCGACGATCCGGTTGGTGCCGTATCCGTTCATATGGTAAACGGTATCTGGGGAACACTTTCCGTAGGTCTCTTCTCCACAGGAGCTGACGGCGTAGGAAAAGGTCTCTTCTATGGCGGCGGTTTCAAACAGCTGGGTATTCAGGCTCTCGGTGTTGTCAGCGTAGCAGCCTATGTACTTGTAGTTATGTTCATTGCCTTCAAGGTGATCGATAAAATCATCGGTCTCCGTGTTCCGGCACAGATTGAGATTGACGGTCTTGATATTCACGAGCATGGTCTTACATCCGCATATTCCGGCTTTGCCATCACAGATGTCACAGACATGGGAATGGACGCAAACGAGAACACAGATCTCGGTGAGGATGAGTATGAGAATGCATCTGAGGCACAGATCAACGCTGCAGTAAAGGTTGCAAGAGCTCCTCTTCCGGAGACCGGAATCTTCAAAGTAACCATCATCTGTCGACTGTCCAAGTTTGATACTCTGAAGAAAGCACTGAATGCTCTGGGTGTAACCGGTATGACAATGACACAGGTTATGGGATCCGGTATTCAGAGAGGATCTTCACAGAAATACCGTGGTGTTGAAGTAGATTCGACCCTTCTTCCGAAAGTAAAATGTGAGGTTATCGTCGGAAGAATTCCGGTAAACGATGTTATTGAGACTGCCAAGAAGGCACTCTACTCCGGACATATCGGAGATGGAAAAATCTTTGTATATGCGGTTGACCGCGTAGTCAAAGTACGTACAGGCGAAGAGGATTTTGACGCTCTTGCCGACGTAGAGTGATAGAATATTTTGTAGTGACGGACTGTTGTGCCGGCTGCAGGGGATGAATGTGAGTGGTGTTCATCTCCTGCGAGGTACAACAGTCCGATTTTTTTTGTTATTTTTTGTAATTGTTACATAAAATTTGCAATTTACAGTACCCCTTGTATTGCATGTTATCTTGTTTGAATTTATAATGAATTACTGTACAATTAGCTTTGTATTATGAAAAGTATTCGCCCGTACAGTCGGAAGAAAACTGTACAGGCAGATCAAACATTGGGCGGTTTTATTTTTTATGATAAATGAGGTTTTATATTGTCTAAAAACCCGTGATGTCAGGAAGCTGAAGAATTGTTTCAAGAGTATTCTTCCTGACCGGTATGTCAGCAATGCGGTGTTCAAAAAGCATCATAACCGCAGGATCGATGAGCAGAATCCAACGTTGCTGGATGAAAAACTTCTTATATTGAAGGACGGACTGTACAGGAACAACACGCTGGTCACCAACTGCACCGACAAGTATGAGGTTCGGGAATATGTGCGGTCGAAGGGGTACGGAGACGCACTGGTCAGACTGATCGGCAGCTACCGTTCTACGGATGAGATCGACTGGGATGCGCTTCCGGATAAATTTGTACTCAAGTGTAATCACGGCAGCGGTTACAATATCATCGTGACGGATAAGAAGACGACGGATCGCAAGGAGGCGTACCGGCAGCTGCGTGCGTGGATGAAACAGGACTATGCCACCATCAGCGCGGAACACCACTATCATGATATATCCCACAGAATCCTGATTGAGGAGTATATACAGACAAAGGCCGGGAAATTCCCGGTGGATTATAAGTTTTTCTGCAGCCGTGGAAAGGTGATCTGTATGCTTCTGGTTGCCGGGCGGGGGACAAAGAAGGTACGTGTCTATGTGGATCGGGATTTCCGGGACCTGCATCTGATCGATGAGTACAGGGATGGAAATCTGGAATCGCTCAAGCCTGCATCTTTTGACCGGATGATCGGGATGGCAGAAAAGTTGAGTGAGGATTTTCCTCTGGTCAGAGTTGATCTCTACGACAGGGACGGTGAAGTTCTGTTTGGAGAACTCACGTTTACGCCCCACGGATGTTGCCATGACTATCTGGATGAAAAGGCGCAGAAGTGGATCGGAGACAGGGTTACTTTGTGATGGGGAATACCGGCAAGAGAACCGGCGTGCTTATATAATGAGCAGGGGTATATTACTGTATGTCAAATATTAAGAAGAATTTCGCGTATCAGTTGTTCTATCAGACGCTGATCTCGATTATTCCTTTTGTCACGTCTCCGTACATCTCGCGTGTACTGGGAGCGGATGGTATGGGAGTTTATTCCTATACATTTTCAATCATCACCTACTTTAAAATTTTTGCGGCGCTTGGCATTGTGCAGTATGGAGACCGCGTGATTGCCAAGGCGAAGACGGATCAGCAGAAGCTGAACCGGACCTTTACGAGTCTGTTTATTCTCTCGACCATGTTGTCGCTGATCGTAACTTCAGCCTACGGTCTGTACTGGGCATTCTTTGTACACGACAATGCTTTGATTGCGCTGATTCAGGGCGTCAATCTTGTGGCCGGCATTTTTGATATCAACTGGTTCTTCTTCGGTATGGAGCAGTTCAAAATTACGGTCACGAGGAATTCGATTCTGAAGATTCTCACGATGATCGCGGTCTTTGTTTTTGTCAAAGAAAAATCGGATCTCTGGATTTACGTCTGCATCGTGGCCTTCGGAAACTTCATAAGTACTTCGGCGGTATGGTATTTCCTGCCGAGATTTGTGAAATTCACAAAGGTTACCTGGAGAGAGATCTTCGCTCATCTGAAGCCGATGCTGGTTCTTTTTATGGCGGCGATTGCGGTCTCAGTCTTCAGCTACATGGATAAGATCATGATCGGAAAACTGAGTGAATATGCAGAGCTGGGATATTATGAGAACGCCTGGAAGATGATCGAGTTTCCGGTGGGCTTCATCACCGCGCTGGGCACGGTGATGATGCCGAAACTCTCGAATCTGGTTGCCAGGGGAGACAAAAAAGCCGTTGATCATTATATCTACCAGTCCATGCGTTTTTCCATGGTCTCCGGTTTTGCAGTGGCCTTCGGAATTGCAGGCATAGCAACGGAATTTGCCACTGTGTTCTGGGGAAAAAGCTTTGCCCGAAGCGGTCTGCTGATGATTATTATGGCCGCGGCAATTGTTCTGATGGCCTGGAACGGGGTTATCCGCACCCAGTATATTATTCCGCATGAGAGGGATAAGATCTATGTGGCAGCTGTCTGCGCGGGAGCCGGCGTAAACTTCGTTGTAAATGCCATCCTTATTCCGAAATTCGGATCAGCGGGAGCTGCGGTGGGAACGGTGATGGCCTATGGCGCGATCTGGCTTGTCCAGAATGTGAACGTGAGGGATGCCCTGTCACTTGTCAGATACCTGGTGGAGAGCCTTCCCTATGCGGCAATCGGCCTGATCATGTTTTTAATCATCAGGGTCATCGGACGCGCGATGGGGCCGACAATACCGACCCTGTTTGTGGAAGTTGGAGCCGGCGCAGTGGTTTATATCGCTCTGATGCTCCTTTACGCAAAAATCGTCGGAGATGATTTTGTTCTTGGAAAGACACGCCAGGCAGGTCAGATCATAGGAAAGAAACTCCGGTTGACGACGTGATGGCTTTCGGAGTGCGTGGTACGCAGATTCGAACATTTGTAGTTGAATATGTCTGCTTGTCACATGAAATAAAAAACTTCAAAAAAATTGGAAAGTCACATGATATGTTATAACTGTGTGACCAAACTTTGTTAGGATGAACCTGTCAAAGCGATACATTAAGAAATAGACAATGCCAAAGTAGGAAACACGCTGCCGGCGGTGTATCACTTTAACAGGTTCATTGAAAAAATAAAATGTTGAAAGAAACACAGGAGACTCGTCACCTCCTGTGTTTTTTTCGTGTTATAAAGAATTCTACAGGATATCTAATGAGAACAAACCTTCCGGTGGAATTCTATAATTCCTTGATCGGGACGTCCTCTTAATTGCCAGTATCATATAATTTGGAATATTTCAATTCCGGGAGACTGAATCATAGTGAAATGAGTGAAAATAATGACTGAAACAGATATGATAATTCGTCATAATTTGGAAGAAGTGACGGATGGAAAGCGACTGAAAAAACGAAAAAAGAAAATTTGTTGATAAAAATCGAGAAAAAAGTACGATATCACGTCAAATGTTATAACTGTGTGACCAAACCTTGGTACGATACGATTGTCAAATGAAACAGACGAAGAAGGTTATATGAAATGCTCTTGGAGAAGTGTGCAGGACGATTTGTATCTGGGGGGATCAAATTTACAAGCCAGGCTTAAGAGCATGGGGAAGTAACTAATCTTTCGTAACTGTAGACAAAGCAACATGTAACTGTTAACAAAGCAACATGTAACTGTTAACTAAGCAACTTGTAACTGTAAACAAAGCAACAAAATAACACGTAACTGCAGACAAAACAAAAAGAAACAAACAACACGTAACTGTAGACAAAGCAAAAAAGAAACAAGCAACATGTAACTGTAGACAAAGCAAAAAAGAAACAAGCAACACGTAACTGTAGACAAAGCAAAAAAGAAACAAGCAACACGCAACTGTAGACAAAGCAAAAAAAGAAACAGGCAACTATCAACAATAAGTAAGAAAAACCAATTAGTAACTGTAGACAATTTTTAAATAAGAAGTAACTAGCAACTGTTAATTAGCATTCGTAACACGTTTTTAGCAACAAAACTACATAAAAGCAACTCGTAACTGTAAACAAAAGACAAGATATATATACTAGGGTATATCTTATAGAATAGTTTGGCTTTATTAAATTAGAAAAAATATCTCATTAAGCAACGAATAATTAACCTAATCAATTATAGTCAGTAAGGAAATGGCCCGGTGGATGTTCAGATCTGCCGGGTCATTCTTTATCTTCTCATAGGAAATTCCTCAAAAACCCTTTTTTGT
>JAIKXQ010000002.1 GCA_024684035.1 Eubacterium sp.
TTGTGAAATGTGACGAAAAATAATCTGTATTGCAAATTGTCTGCAATCAATCGAAAACTTGCGAAATGGTAAAGCGTTTAAGCGGGTTCCCGCATCTGAGGTCGAATTCAGATGCGGGAGCTCTTTTTTTATTTCTTTCGTTTTGCCTAGATTTGACGAACAATTCGTCACTAAAAGTGTATAGAAAATCGTGACAATTACGAAAAGAAAATAGACAATTTCGCGTCGAAAACGATTGCGTCAGTCAAAAACCGTTGATATAATTGTAAATATTCTAGGGCAATGGGTGAAGTATGCGCATCTGAGCGTTGGGAAATATGATGTTTGCAGGCTTTGTTTCAGTGCTCTAAAAAATACAAATGGGGGATTTTTTATGAAAGGAAACTGGTTGAAAGATGTGCTGCGTAGATTCGCAGTCATCGCAATGATGCTGGTCATGGTATTTACCTTGTTGCCGGCAACCGCTCAGGGCACTGAGGCTGCATCCGGGGATATTGTTCTTTTCTCCGGCAGCAAACATGTGGAATTTACAGACTGGGGCGGTACGGACTGGCCGAGCGCTTATGAGCTTCAGCCGCCGTATCAGACAATGCCCTTTGATCTCAACAAGAATTTCGAGATCAAAGTGGACTACAGCGGCGCTGATATTGTTCTGATCTTTGCGCGTTGGGAGCATGGCTCTAAACCGCAGATCTGGGCACAGATCTCTCCGTATTATGTAGTTGACGGAACTGCAGTATTCACAAAAGAACAGATCGCAAAAGCATACGGAAGCGATGACTTCAGTGATCTGGATTACATCGGCGTAAAACCCTTACCCTCCGCAGATGGTATGACAGTGACAAAAATTGTTGCATCCTACACAAGCGGAGGCTCCGATGATGTAGACATCAATCTCAAGGGTATTGCCGGTGAGTGGGCAAACGGCGTGAACATCGGATGGAACCTGGGAAATACCCTGGAAGCCTACGATACCAACCGTTTCAAAAGCTCAAAGGGACACAATAATCCGGCAGATATCGAGACCTGCTGGGGCAATCCGGTGACCACAAAGGCCATGATCGATGACATCAAGGCACAGGGCTTCAACGCAGTCCGTGTACCGGTTACCTGGGACTTCGAGATCGATGACAACGACGGCTACAAAGTGAACGAGGCGTGGATGGCTCGTGTCAAAGAAGTAGTAGACTACGTCATGGACAACGATCTGTACTGTATTCTGAACGTTCATCACGACACCGGTGAGCAGGGCTGGCTCAAAGCATCCACTGCAAACTACAACAAGAACGTGAAAAAGTTCAAAGCTCTCTGGAAACAGATTGCAGCCGAGTTCAAAAACTATGACAACAAGCTGGCTTTCGAGGGCTTCAATGAGTTGCTCGACGAGAAGAACAGCTGGAACTATCCGGGAACTGACGCAGGTGATGCCATCAACCTCTACAACCAGGCATTTGTAGACGTTGTACGTGCCAGCGGAGGAAAGAACGGCAAACGTCCTCTGATCTGCAACACTTACGCAGGATGTACAGAGGCCGGAGCGCTGAATTCTTTCAAGATTCCGAATGATACGGTTGATAACGCGATCATCGCTCAGGTACATTTCTATCAGCCCACAGGCTACTGCTTCGACATGAATCCGAATCAGGGGCAGAACATGGATGTGGACTACAAGACCTGCGGTGGAGAGAGCGCAGCTGATACACTCGCCATGATGCTCTACAAGAGATTCACAGAGAAGGGAATTCCCTGTATCGTCGGTGAGTTCGCTGCCAGCCACAAGAAGAACGATGATAACCGTGCAGAGTGGGTTGACTACGTAGTAAGAAAGACCGGTACATACGGCGTGAAATGCTTCTGGTGGGACAACGGCGGCACTTTCACACCGAACTACTCCACAGGACTGGACTACTACAACAGCATGGGTATCTACAACAGAAACACCATGCAGTTCGAGTATCCGAAGGTAGCTGACGCCCTTGTAAATGCTGCAAACGGCGGAGCAAAACCCACAACTGTACCGACAAAGAAACCGACTTCCACACCGAAGCCGACAGCAACACTGAAACCCACAACCAAACCTACAACAAAACCTACAACGAAACCGAATCCGACTTCAGGAGCTGATTCCGGCGAAATCATTTTGTTCTCCGGAAGCAACCATGCGGATTTCAAAGCCTGGGGCGGCGACGACTGGCCCAGCGCATTCGAAATTTCGCCGAAGAATGAGCCGATGAAGCTTGATCTGAACAAGAATTTTGAGATCAAAGTGGATTACAACGGTGCGGATATTGTTCTGATTTTCGCACGTTGGGATAAGGACATCTGGGCACAGATCTCTCCGTACTATGTTGTAGACGGAACAGCAGTATTCACAAAAGAGCAGATCGCCAAGGCCTATGGAAGCGATGACTTCAGTGGTCTTGATTATATCGCGGTTAAACCGCTGCCTTCCGAAGAAGGTGTGACAGTGACAAAAGTTTCCGGAATCTACACAAACGGAGGTTCGGAAGACGTAGACATCAACCTCAAGGGAATTGCCGGTGAGTGGGCAAACGGCGTGAACATCGGATGGAACCTGGGTAATACCCTGGATGCCTACGACACCAACCGTTTCACAAGGACAAAGGGACACAACAATCCTGCTGATATCGAGACCTGCTGGGGCAATCCGGTGACCACAAAGGCCATGATCGATGATATCAAGGCACAGGGCTTCAACGCAGTCCGTGTGCCGGTTACCTGGGATTATGAGATCGACGACAACGACGGCTACAAAGTAAACGAGGCGTGGATGGCTCGTGTCAAAGAAGTTGTTGATTACGTAATGGACAATGATATGTACTGTATCGTAAACGTTCATCACGACACCGGTGAGCAGGGATGGCTTAAGGCTTCCACTGCAAACTACGCAAAGAACGAGAAGAAGTTCAAAGCACTCTGGAAACAGATTGCCGCTGAATTCAAGAACTACGATCACAAGCTGGCCTTCGAGGGCTTCAACGAGATGCTCGATGAGAAGAACAGCTGGAACTATCCGGGCTCTGACGCAGGTGAGGCAATCAACCTCTACAACCAGGCCTTTGTTGATGTTGTACGTGCAAGCGGCGGAAAGAACAGCGACCGTCCTCTGATCTGCAACACTTACGCAGGATGTACAGAGGCAGGAGCTCTCAACTCCTTCGAGATTCCGAACGATACCGTAGAGAATGCGATCATCGCTCAGGTTCACTTCTATCAGCCGACAGGCTACTGCTTCGACATGAACCCGAATCAGGGGCAGAACATGGATGTGGACTACAAGACCTGCGGCGGAGAGAGCGCAACTGATACACTTGCCATGATGCTTTACAAGAGATTCACAGAAAAAGGAATTCCCTGTATCGTCGGTGAGTTCGCTGCCAGCCACAAACAGAATGATGACAACCGTGCGGCATGGGTAGACTACGTAGTAAGCAAGACCGGAAAATACGGCGTGAAATGCTTCTGGTGGGATAACGGTGGAACCTTCACACCGAACTACTCCACAGGACTGGACTACTACAACAGCATGGGTATCTACAACAGAAACACCATGAAGTTCGAGTATCCGAAGGTAGCTGACGCCCTTGTAAAAGCAGCAAACGGCGGAACAAAGCCTACCGTTGCACCTACAAAGAAACCGACAGCAACACCTACACCTACAAAGAAGCCGACTTCCACACCGAAGCCTACGGTGAAACCTACACAGACACCGAAGCCTACAAGAAAACCGGGCAAACGCGTGAAATATTCCGCACTTGACCTCGACGGAAACGTAAGCTCCGGCAACCTGATTCCGTAAGTAAGGGACGCGAGATTGTTTTTCGGAATCGTAAATCCGATTTTGACAATTCAAACAACATGAAAACAGACGGCCACGTCGCAAACAGGGATTCCTTCGCGAATCCCCGGCGGCGCGGCCGTCTTTCTGTTATGGTTATTTATCTGGGGGCAAATAATGCTATAGTCTGACTTGGAATACACAGCGTAACTGATATTTGTGCTATACTATATGCATGGAAATGTTGTCGATATTCTTTTTTTATAAAATGGGACATAGTAAACAATATTCGCGGAAGACGACATGGATATACGATGCGAACGATAGGAGTGAAGGTGCTGAACGTCCCCCGGACGTTCAACGCCCCGCTACGCCTACGTTTTCAGGCACGCACTCTCGGGCAAGCGTTCGTCGCATACGTCGAGTTATTTTTCGACCGCTATACTAGCGCAGATGCTGGAGGCATGAGAGCACAACGTGCTCGATTTTGCCGGAAGCAGATGCAAATAGACGGCGGAGCGCTGAGGACGAGAGCGACGTGTGAGCGAGCATATTCTGTCGTTTTTCGCGATGCTTTACATGAGGATGTTACTAAGAATAAGGTATGAGGAACTGAAGTGAACCGAGTAATAGAATATGTAAAAAAAGAAACCATCCTTGTAGTGTCCGGCCTTCTGGCACTGCTTTCATGCATCCCGGTGCCTCCGTCGACCGCATATGCATCCTATGTGAACGGCAGGGTGCTGATCCTTCTGTTTTCGCTGATGACGGTCGTGGCCGGTATGCGGGAAGCAGGATTTTTTCATGCCCTAAGCGGCTGGATGATCCGCAGGGTATCCGGCGTTCGGGGAATCGCGGTTTCTCTTGTGACCTTGAGTTTTTTTCTCAGTATGTTTCTGACCAATGACGTGACGCTGGTGACGGTTGTTCCCTTCACGATCCTGGTGTTCAGAGATATGGGTGAGGAGCGCGGAAACGCTCTGATGATGACACTGATTATGGAGACGGTGGGTGCGAATCTTGGCAGTATGCTGACGCCCTTCGGAAATCCGCAGAATCTCTATCTCTATTCCCGATATCAGTTTTCCATGAAGGATTTCCTTCTTCTGATGCTTCCCTATACGCTGATTTCGCTGGCACTGGTGCTTTTGGGAACCCTGTTTACCTGTGGTACCGGGGCAAAGAAAAAAGGAAGCAACCGGCAGTCTACAAAGAATAACGGGGAGAATTCACCGCTTATGGCGAATAAGATTGATACGGGAAAGTTTATCTACTTCCTGATCCTCTTTCTGCTCTGTCTCTTGTCAGTGGCGCGGGTACTGGATCACCGGATTTTATTTGTTCTTGTGCTGGCGGCTGTGTGGATCAAAGAGAAAAAACTGCTGACCAGGGTGGATTATTCCCTGCTCATTACCTTTGTTTTTTTCTTTGTCTTCATCGGAAATCTGGGAAATGTCACCGCTGTCCGTTCTTTTCTTAAGGAAATTGTGGACGGCCGGGAAGTCCTGACCTCCGTTCTTGCGTCCCAGGTTGTCAGCAATGTTCCTGCGGCCGTTCTTCTGTCCGGTTTTACGGAGAATGGAAAGGCGCTGGTGATCGGAACAAATCTGGGAGGCCTTGGCACACTGATCGCGTCGATGGCCAGCCTCATTACGTATAAGTTCTTTGCGGAGGAGTACGGAGACAGACGCCTGGCTTACATCCTGAGGTTCAGTCTGGTAAATGTGGTCCTGCTGTTGATTCTCGGGCTCTGGATTCTTGTTTTCTAAGGTTTGACTGCGTGTTGTCAGGCCTCACCTGATTTGCAATTAATTATTTGTTTGGGATACGCCGCGCAGGTACAAAAGGCGTCCTGTGTTGATTTCGGAGTGTTGGTTTATGGGGAAAATCAGACGGAATTTCAGAATTTTTCTTTTCAATCTGGCGGCTCTGGCGGGCTTCGAGTTTTTGTTCAAAGTTCTCACAACCGTAGTTCTTTTTCCTGCGTTCATCAGAGGGATGAACGCGATGATCTGTTTCTTCGGTTATTCCTATCTTACGGCGGAGAATATCAGGGGCTTTTTCCGGACACCTGCGGTGATTCTGCTGATGCTCGTCGCACTTCTCTGTGTGGCTGCGGTGACAGCGGTTGATATCTGTGCGGTGATTTACATTCTGGATCAGGCGGGAAAGGGAAGTCGTGTGACGGTTCTCCGGGCATTTCGCTTTGCAATCTCGAAGCTTCTGTCCTTTTTTAAAGCAGAAAACCTCAGGATTCTTCCGGTAGTTCTTCTTTTTCTCCCGTTTCTTTACTTTGGGGTCGTCTCTTCTTTTCTGAGCACGATCCGTGTGCCGGGAATTCTGACGAAATATGTGGAATCCGATCCGGTACATATTCTGGTCATCCTTCTGGGCTATCTGGTTTTTTCCTTTTTTATGATGCACTGGATCTATGTCTTTCATTTCCTCTGCCTTCGTGATACGAACTACAAGAAAGCAGTGAAGTATGCGAAGAAACTCGGCAAGAGACATAAGGTTTCAGATTACGGTAAGCTTCTCGTCCTTCAGTTGCTACTGTATCTTGTCTTCCTTGCGCTGGTTATGCTGGGAAGCGTCCTGATCATCCTGGTCCGCCGGTCTTTCTGGTCCATTGCCAGGATCACGCTTCCGGGCAGCACCAACATGATACTGGTTTATTATTATCGCCTGGTGCTTCGGGTCATGGCCGCAATTTCGATTCCGGTTGGCTTTTCCGGGGTCAGTGTCCTGTTTTATGAGCACTTGCCTGTGCCGGAGACGAAGGGGACTGAGGTGACCGAAAGGAAGAGGGATCGAGAGAAAGATGGGAATCAGGAGCAGACCGGAGTGAAGGGGCGCATATCGAAGTATTTTGCAAGAACAATGGTGTTTCTCTTGACGGCGGTGCTTTTTGTGGTCTACAACCTGCGTCTGGTTCACGGTCAGTACAATGTCAGTGCCGACGATATTCATGTGTTGGAGGTTAGTGCCCACCGCGGAGCCAGCGCTCTTTATCCGGAAAATACCATGGCCGCCTTTGAGGGAGCCGTTGAGCAGGGTGCGGACTGGATCGAGCTGGATATACAGCAGAGCAGAGACGGTCGGATTTTTGCCATGCATGACTCAAGCTTTCGCAGAACCTGTGGGGTAAATGCCTATTCCTGGCAGAAGGACTATGACGAAATCAGCCGTATGGACGCGGGCAGCTGGTTTGACAGGAAATTCAGCGACCAGCATCCGCCGCTGCTGTCGGAGGTGATCGCTCTGGCAAGACTGGCCAATATCCGTCTGAACATAGAACTGAAGCCAAACGGCCATGAGACGGAGTTTGAGGAAGGCGTTCTGGAGGTGGTTAAGGAAGCCCACTTCGAGAAATACTGCGTTATCACCTCGCAGCGGTATCATGTACTGGAAAGGATTAAAGAGCTGGATCCGGAGATTCGCACGGCCTATGTCATGCATCTGGCCTACGGAAATATCGAACGGTTATCGGCGGCAGATGATTTCAGCATCGAGGAGACGTTCGCCAGTGCCAGGCTGATTCGCAGGATGCACAGCCGAGGACACAAGGCCTATGTCTGGACGGTGAACAACAGAAGGAGTATCCAGACGGTCATTCAGAACCAGGGAGACAATATCATCACGAACAACGTGCCGCTGGCGAAGGACTGTGTCAATTCGGCTTCGCTGACCGACAGTATGTTCCGGCTGGTGGTGAGTGTGGAGGATCTCTTGTACTGAAACCTGCACGGAAACCGTTTGTTATCTCGCAGGAAAACTCTCCGGGTTCCTTTTGCGGTAAAATGCGTCTCCGGGATGCGCAGCTGGCGGATCTGTAGTTTGCCATGTGCTTCCGGGGCATTAACAGAATAAAGAAGGTGTGAAAGATGTCATTAATGTCTAGAATGATAAGAAGAAGTTTCAAAAAGAATGATGTGGTCAGGGACAGAGGTCTCTCTACGCCTCCGGACGTGCAACGGTTCGATAATATTCTCTATGGTCCGGATCCGAAGTGGCAGATTCTTGACGTGTACCGGCCGAAGGAAAAGGAGGGGAAGCTCCCGGTGATTGTGAGTTTTCACGGGGGAGCCTTTGTGTATGGCGACAAGGAGCTTTATCAGTTCTATTGCATGTCTCTGGCGCAGTTGGGCTTTGCCGTGGTCAACTACACTTACCGCCTGGCTCCGGAGTTCAAATTCCCGGCGCCCATCGAGGATGCCAATCTGGTCTTTGGCTGGGTGTTGGAACATGCCGATGAATACGGCCTGGATGAGTCCAGGATTTTTGCCGTCGGCGACTCCGCCGGTGCCCATGGCCTTGCTACGTATCTGAACGTGCTTACCAACCCGGCCTATGCTGCGAATTTTTCTTTCAAGACGCCGGAGAATCTTCGGGTTCGCGCGGCTGCGCTGAACTGCGGCCTCTACGGGCTCAAGGGGATGGATCCCAAAGACTGGCTTACCAGGGCGATTATGCGGGATTATCTGCCGGGGAAGGGAACCGCAAGAGAAAAGGAATTGACGGATGTGGCCGCAAATCTTACCGGGGATTTCCCGCCGGTCTTCCTTATGACGAGTTCCGGTGATTTTCTGCAGGATCAGGCACCGCTTCTTGCAAATGCCTTCCGGGAAAAGGGGATTCCTTTCGAATATCATTATTATTCGACGGAGGAGATGGAGCTGGGACATGTCTTTCATCTGGATCTTCGAACCAAATATTCCGGTATTTGCAATGGTGAAGAGTGTGATTTTTTTGTAAAATGTGTCTCATAATCGAAAAAATATAACATTGGAATCTCTGTTTGTGGTATTATTTACATAATGTGTTACAAAGGAGGTACCTATGGGAAAAGAGAACAGCAGACATCATTTTTATGATCCGGAAGAAATCAGAAGGTACACGGATAGGGAAATCAAGGCCTGCGCGCAAGCCTATTATATCGATCCTTCAAATTATGATACACACAACGTCAAGAGAGGACTCCGCGATAACGATGGAAACGGCGTTGTAACCGGACTCACAAAAATCTCGATGATCAACGCGAAAAAACGCGTGGATGGAAAGCTTGTGCCGATTGACGGACAGCTTTACTACCGCGGATACAATATATATGACCTGATTGCACGTGTAGAGGATGGCGCCGGCTTTGGCTATGAGAGAGTGGCGTATCTTCTTCTCTACGGGGAACTTCCTAATGAGACGGAACTCGATGAATTCCGGAGAATCCTTAATGAGAGCAGATCCCTGCCGGTGAATTTTGTCAGAGATGTCATCATGAAGGCGTCCACCAACGACATCATGAATTCCATGATGAGAAGTATCCTGACCCTGCAGGCTTATGATTCCAATGCGAGAGATATTTCCCTTGAGAATGTGTTGAGACAGTCTCTGATGCTGATCAGCGTTTTTCCGATGCTGGCAGTATACGGCTATCATGCCTACAATCATTATGAGAATGATGAGAGTATGTATATCCACCGTCCGGATGACAATATTTCTTTTGCGGGCAATCTGCTCCGGCTGCTTAGGCCGGACAAGAGCTTTACACCCGGAGAGGAGCAGGCGCTGGACGCGGCTCTCATTCTTCACATGGAGCACGGCGGTGGTAACAATTCCACTTTCACCACCAGAACCGTCACTTCTTCCGGAGCGGATACCTATTCCGTCATCGCGGCGGCGATGGCATCCTTAAGCGGCCCCAGACACGGCGGCGCCAACATCAAGGTGCGCCAGATGATGGAAGATATCGAGAAAAATGTGCACGATCACAGGGATAAGGACGAACTGAACGCCTACCTGCTGAAGCTTTTGAACGGAGAGGCATTTGACCGTTCCGGACTGATCTACGGAATCGGCCATGCGATTTACTCGGTTTCCGACCCGAGAGCAGGGGCGCTGAAGACCTTTACCGAGCAGCTGGCGAGGGAGAAGGGCAGATATGATGAATTTGAATTCTATACTTCTGTAGCTGAGGCGGCACCACAGATCATCTCGGACAAGAGAAAAATGTACAAGGGCGTCAGTGCCAATGTGGATTTCTACAGTGGTTTTCTGTACAACATGCTTGGCATTCCGGAGGAGCTCTTCACTCCCATGTTTGCCATCGCGAGAATTGTCGGATGGAGCGCTCACAGGATCGAGGAACTGGCCGGTCGCGGAAAGATCATTCGTCCTGCCTATGAGAGCCTGATGTTGATCCGGGATCTGGACCGGTGACGTTCGACGGACGATTTTCGGATTGCCGCGCCATGGGATGGATTTTTTCTGATCCGGGTGTTGTTGTTAAAATAAGAATATGATATGATACGTAATCATACGGAGTCTGTTGTACAGGCTCCGTTTTTTGTCTCATAGATAATTCTTCCGAATTCCCCATGAGACAAAACGCTCCGCTCAGATGTGCTGCGAGCGATATTCTTAATATAGGAGAATTCCAAAAAGATGATGGATACAGCAAAACATAATTCGCCGCAGAGGAGGCGGAAGCGAACGGTAATCAGAGAAGTGGGAAAAGGTTTCTTTCACGGCCTTGGAAGACGGAACGTGGGAACCTACGCCGCGAGTACGGCTTTCTTTCTTTTTCTCTCCCTGATTCCGATTCTGATCCTGCTGTCCAGCCTGATTCCCTCTACGAATATGGATCCGGAGAGAATGAGCCACCTGGTGACCGTTGTAACACCGGACGTGGTTGACAGTTTTGTATCAAAGCTCATTCGGGAGGCTTACGCCAAATCCAATGATCTCCTTCCGATTTCTGTGGTGACGCTGATCTGGGCTGCTTCACAGGGAACGGTGGCGCTGCTTCGGGGCTTGAATGAGGCTTATCATGTGAAGGAACACCGGCGATATCTGGAACTGCTTATTCTGTCGATCATCTACACCGCGGGTCTGATCTTTCTGGTCTATGTGATGATGACGGTGGTTTTCGGAAATCAGATTGTGGATTTCTTTCAAGAACACATGCCCTGGCTTTCTATTCCAACCTGGTTTTATCACCGGAGTCGCGTTGCGATTTCCTTTGTGCTGGCAATTCTTATTTTTTCCCTGTTGTATAAACTGGCGCCGGCCGGATACAGGAAGTTCTCCAGGCAGCTGCCGGGAGCGGTTTTCACTGCCGTGGTCTGGGAGATTTTTACGTTTTTCTTTCAGATGTACATCGGCGGTTTCAACCGCTACACCATGTTCTACGGAAGCCTCGGAACACTGGCGATCTTCATGTTCTGGATGTATTGCTGTTTCTATATCTTCCTGGTGGGGGGATACATCAATCATCATTTCGAAGAGTGGATCGACCGGGGCTACACGAAGATCAAATCCCATAGAAAAAAATAGCAGGAAGCCGGTGCGTCCTTTGTATTCCTTTTGTAGCGCGGACGCAGGCCGGTGTGTTTTTTCTTCGATTGTGGCAAAATACTGAAAATTTGACGAATATCATCTAAATATTGATAATATGACAGAAATTTCATATAATAATGCCATGGTTTTGCGATTTATATAATAAATTTACACAATTGGAGGGGGACAAATGAGAAGAAAAAAAGTACTGGCAGTACTCCTGGCAGCGGCTGTTTGTTGTACGGCTGCACCGGTCTGGGCAGAAGGAACGGTCCGGAGCAGTGTGGCAGATGCGGATCAGGTGGCAGGAGCGCCTGTCACAGGCAAGGGGGATATCAGCCCTCTGATCGGCTACGAGATGGAAGCGGAAGTGGTCATGACAGGAGATGCCACGATCGGCTCGGAGATCAACGCGTGGTACGGCCGGAAAATAAAGATTGATATCGCGGGCTATAATCTGGAGATTAAGTCAGATGTGCTGATCGGTGACAACGCTTCTGTGGAGATTACAGACTCCAAGGGCGGCGGAATGGTGACCGGAACAGAGCATGTCAGTCTCAACGGCCAGGTGAAGTCCGGAAAGTTTATTTGTTCGGCGGCTTCGGATTGCAAGGGACCGGGACAGGCAAAGCCGACACCCACAACTCCTGCAGAGCCGACCGGAGGCGCTGTGCCGACAGCGACGCCCGGACCGACAGCAGCGCCTGTGCTCAGCGACAAGGTGACGAGGGTAAAGAATCTTGAAAGTCTTCTGAAGGCGATCGCTGATGCCGAGTGGGGCGAGACGATCCGTCTGGATGAAGATATCGACGCGACAGAAGTGGAAGTCGATATTCCGAAGGATAAGAAGATCGTTCTGAATACAAACGGACATATCCTCACGACGACGAACACACGAGAGGATTCCTACAGCACCGTCACGAGAAATATTGTGGTCTACGGAGATCTCACGATCTGCGACGATGCGAAACTTGCAGGTGGAATCGTCAGCCATACGGCGTATGCGCCGCCGCTCTCGGTCAATGACGAGAATATGATCGATGTGGATGGAGGAAAACTGACGCTTGAGGCCGGTGCTCTGATCAAAAATGAAACGGAACCGTATGAAAAATCGGGCGGTATCCTGTACGGAAACTTCGGAATCGGTCTGGCCGGCGATGCGGAGATCGTTATGAATGGCGGAACAATTTCTGTCGGCAATAAGGCGATCCGGCCGGACTATTATCGTGATAACAAGCGTTCCCCGGGCAAAGCGCTGAAGGTTACGATCAACGGCGGCGTGATTGAAAGTACCTATGGAACAGCGATCGAACTGTACAGCGGCGGAAATAATATCACTTACGATCTCACAGTCAACGGAGGAACCATCCGTGGCTTCGATTACGGAATCCTTGCCTCCGTGGGTTCTCTGGTTGTCAATGACGGAACGGTGGAGGCGACCGGCCACGGTGCAAAGAAATATAACAAAGACGGCTCCTATACCTTCCATCCGGGGGTAGCGGTTGCCCTGGATAATCCGACGAAGAATAAGTGCTGGCTCAAGCTGAAGGGCGGAAACTTTATTTCTGATCCGGCCGGCATCTGCGTCGGAAAAATGTATTATGACGGCACATCAAAAGAACAGGACATCTGCACGGAAATCACAGGTGGAACCTACACAACAGAGGTTCCCGACTGGCATATGCCGGAGGGATATACCTGCGTAGACAACGGTGACGGAACATGGACCGTTGTGGCACAGGGAACGACACCGGCACCGGCCACACCTACGCCCGTACCTGCGACACCTACACCCGTACCGGCTACACCTACGCCTGTACCGGCCACACCTACGCCCGTGCCGGCCACACCCACACCGGTGCCGGCTACACCGACGCCTGTGCCGGCTACACCTACGGCTGTTCCGGTGACACCTACGGCTGTTCCGGTGACACCTACCAAGGCACCGGCAACTCCTACACCGGCGGTATCCGCAATAAAAGGAAAAATCATCGGAACAGGTCTTTCCCTGAAAGGAAAGATCGGTGCGCAGCTCCTGTTGAGCTTTACAGATGCTGCTGTGGTTGAGAATGCGGATCCGGAGGTTATGATTACCGTCGACGGTAAAGAAACAGTACAGAAGCTTTCAGAATATGAGCATTATGCTTCCGGTAAAAATGAGGTCTATGAGCTCCAGGTATTCGTTCCTGCAAAACAGATCAACGATACGATTGAACTGAAACTGGTAGACAAGGATGGAAAGAATTTGCAGCTTGTCTCCGGAAAGAAGACCATGGAGTCTTACGTATTCAGCATCAACGATATCACAGAATCCTATCTGGCAAAGCCGTCGCTCTACGGAGAAAAGACCATCGACCTTGTCAAGGCTATCCGGAATTACTGCGGCTATACACAGCTGATGACCGGATACAAGACAGAGAGCGCAGTGATCACGGATAAGCTGACAGGAATCACAGCAAAGGATCTTCTTCCTTATTCAGTGGCTGCAGATAAGAAATCCGGAATAGCAAAATACGTGGGTCTGGGTCTCGCACTCCAGTCAGACACATCGATGCAGGTTTATTTCAGCCTGACATCTGAAATGGATGCGTACGAATTCACCGTAGACGGAGAAGCGGTGGAACCGGAGGATTGTGGATCCGGTGTTTACTGCATTGAATTGAAATCCATCAGTGCCGGAAAGTTGAGTACAGCATCAGATATCGTGATCCGCAAGGGAAGCGACACCTTCACCATCAAGGCCAGCGCTCTCTCCTGGGCGGAGAATGTACTCTCTCACTCAAAGAATCAGAAGCAGACAACCATTGACATGGCAAAAATGCTCTACCGCTATTCGCAGAAAGCGGATGCTTATTTTGTCTGATAGGAAATATCGGGCCGCCCCCTTTTCGGGGCGGCCCGTTGTGGTAGAATGTAAGGGATAATGTAAGGGATGAAACAGGTTGGAGGTTGGAAATGCCCGGATATATTATGCATCTGGCACATGCGGGACTTGTTTTTGAAGAATTGGAAAAACATGGCTTTTGCCCGGATGTCCGCTGGAAAAACAGATACCTTTTGGGAAGCCTCCTGCCGGATACGAAGGCGAGAAATGACAAGAAAGAATCCCATTTCCGAAACCGGAGAGATGAGGTCAAACTTGCCATACCGCCGGATTTGCAGTTGTTTTACCGGAAATACGGACGGAGCTCGACAGAGCCGTCCATGCTGGGGTATCGCATGCACCTGCAGCTGGACGCAGACTGGGTAAACCGGTTCTGGGATCGTATCCTCGAACTTCTTGGAGAAGACGGCCGGAGGGAAGAACTGGCAGAGAGAATCACAAAGGTAAGGATTCTTCACGGTGGCAGGGTTGTTCCCGTCGACAGTTTTTTCTCCGATGAATTCTATTATGGAGATTTCTCGAGGATGAACGCCTACTTCATGAAGAATTTTCCGGTATGTATCCCGGAATATGAAGACGGAACCTGTGAGGTCCGGGAGGCGGAGTGGCAGGATCTTAAAGGTGTGCTGGCCGAGATTCGACGATTGAGTCTGAATGTGAGCATGGAAGATGTGGCGGAACTGCAGGTGTTCGATCTGCCTGAGCTGGAGACTTTTCTCCGGACAGACGCGTCTCTGTGCGCGGCGCAGATTCTGGAATTGTTATGACACGGGAGCCGAAAATGAAATGCATTTAATATAGAAGTAACAGAATAGTCACGCGCGGAAGCGACTTCCTGATGAAAAAGATATGAGATAAAAAGATGGTTAAAAAAACACAAAATTTGGAAAAAAGACCGATAGAATAGGTATTGACCATATGTACCCAAAGAATCTATAATGATTCCTGAGGCTATATTTTTTATTTCAGGGATAGTATACATGGACAAAGTCATAAATCTGAACAAGACAGTTAGTGAGCTGATCAGCGAAGAACCGGGGCTCCGGGATATTTTTGCCCGCATGGGGTTCAAAGAAGCGAAGAATCATATCGGGCTGAAGCTGATCGGCAGATCCAGATCACTGAAGGAGGAAGCGGACCGCAGGAATATCCTTCCCGAGGAACTGATCAAGAAGTTAAAGGACTGCGGATACGAGGCAGTTGACAGAGATATTTTCGAGGATGAGGACGACGAGGAAGACGAGGACGAATCCGCGAGCTACGAGAAGTCATTGGAAGAAGAGCGTGTAGCCATGGCGCAGAAGCAGGCGGCTCTGGTTGCATCTGAGCTCGCGCTGATGGCGGGAAGTGAGCTTCCGGAACTCCCGGAGGATCGTCTCGAGATGCTTTCGAGGTACGTGCGGCACGCTTGCGCAGGGCAGAATGTCCGCAAGATCCGCAAGGAGATTGCAAAGGAACTCGGCAATGTAACTCCTCAGGAGATCGAGAGAACTGCTCATCTGCTTCTTACTGAGGGCGTGGATTTCAAGAAGGTGGAATCTTTCTGTGATGTGGATTCGCCGCTCTTCAGGGGGAATATCGACAAAGAAGCTCCGAAATCGGTGGCGCAGGCACTTGAGGAGGAGAAACTGCTCAAGAGAAACGGGAACCGGGAGACGGAAGTGTGGTTCACAGCAGGAAAATCGGCAGACGACCTGTTGGAGGCGGCCGTTGCGGGAGATCTTGCAGCTTCCGGCAATGTACCGGAAGGAGCTCTTCTTCACTTTGAGAACGGGGATATCACCTTTGGTCAGCTTCAGGCGCTG
This sequence comes from Eubacterium sp., assembly GCA_024684035.1. GTDB lineage: Bacteria > Bacillota > Clostridia > Lachnospirales > Lachnospiraceae > Bilifractor. The sequence continues at coordinate 15,821 of JAIKXQ010000002.1, forward strand.
CTTCGGGTCATGCCCATGGACATCACGTTCATTGATGAGAATGATGTCTGCTGTTTTTCCGTTCAGGGGAACAACGTACTGGGAAGAAAAGACTCGAAGATCGGTGAGTCTGTCTATGAGAGACACGCAAAGAATGTGCGGCCGATTATCCGTGCGCTTCTGGAAGATTTCAAAGAGGGAAAACAGGAGAGTGCAGAGACCTGGACACCGGACAAAGAGAATCCGGCACGGGTGCGCTTCTATGCCGTCCGGGATCGCGAAGGCAGATATCTGGGAACACTGGAGATCGCCGAGGATATGTCCGGGGCAAAAGAACATTTCCTGAAGTAGGGAATGACGGATGCGTGGCGTTTTGCCGAACGACATGAATTGAAGACCTGAATCATAGGACTGAGACAGGTTGGTACGAAAACAGAACATAGACTAGACAAGCGGAGGAGCCCGAGGCGGTTCCTTTGCTTTTTTACGTGAACAAATTCAAATTGTTCTGAGTTTTCGGTGAAAAGAATTCATGATATTTATGAAGAAAAATCAACGATTTTCATTTACAAAGTTGTTTGAATTGATATAATGGTTAATGTTGACGGAAAGTCAACATTAAGATGAACGAAATATAACGAGGAGAATAACAGATGGATAACACACTGGAAATCAGATGGCATGGAAGAGGCGGTCAGGGTGCGAAGACTGCGGCGCTTCTGCTTGCGGATGTTGCATTCAAGACCGGACAGTACGTCCAGGGCTTTCCGGAGTATGGTCCGGAGAGAATGGGGGCGCCCATTACCGCGTTCAATCGAATCAGCAAAGACCCGATTCGTGTACATTCCAATATTTACTATCCGGACTACGTTGTGGTTGTAGATGAGACACTGCTTCACGGCGTTCATGTGACGGATGGCCTGAAGGATGAAGGTGCGATTATTGTAAATACATCAAAGACCGAAGAGGAGATCCGTCCGCTGCTCAAGGGATATACAGGGAGAGTAGTGGTCATCGACGCGAGGGATATTTCCGAGAAGGCTCTCGGCAAAAACTTCCCGAATACGCCGATGCTTGCAGCAGCCGTTGCTGTCAGCGGCGTCATGCCGAAGGAGGATTTTATCGCGAATATGCGCGAGTCCTTCGGACATAAGTTTGCCAAGAAACCGGAAGTCATTGATGGAAATATGAAGGCACTTGAAGATGCATTCAAGGCTGTAGGTGCCTGAAGGAGAAAAAATGAGAACAGATATAGATAAGATTAATGAACAGTCTCCGTACACGGATCTTACGGAGGGAATGCAGATTTTTGCTGCGGGAACGTCGAAGAAGTTCAACACCGGGGAGTGGAGAACAAACACACCGGTTTTTCTGGCTGATAAATGCAAACAGTGTCTTCTCTGCTGTCCGGTCTGCCCGGATGTGGCAATTCCGTTCAAGGACGGAAAGAGACTGGAATTCGATTATGATCATTGTAAGGGCTGCGGAATCTGCGCGAAAGTATGTCCTTTTGATGCGATCGTCATGAAGGAGGGCATTGAACCATGAGTAATCTTGAGATTGTAAAAAGCAAAGCGATTCCGGAGAGAATGTCCGGAAACGAGGCGGTGGCCAACGCCATTCGCCAGGTAGAGCCGGATGTCATGCCGGCATTCCCCATCACGCCCTCTACAGAGATTCCGCAGATGGTGAGCAATTTTATCGCCAACGGACAGATGGATACCGATTTCATTCCGGTAGAGAGTGAGCACTCCGCAATGTCTGCGGCGATCGGTGCCGAGGCAGCAGGTGCCCGTACGATGACGGCGACTTCTTCCGCCGGTCTGGCGCTCATGTGGGAGGAGCTCCTTCTGGCCGCTTCGAATCGTCTTCCGCTGGTACTTACGCTGGTGAACCGTACACTTTCCGGTCCGATTAACATCAACTGTGACCACTCTGACGGAATGGGAGCAAGAGATACCGGATGGATCCAGATCTATGCAGAAGACAATCAGGAAGTATATGACAACTATATCCAGGCGTTCCCGATCGCAGAGGATCCCAGGGTTCATCTGCCGGTTATGATCTGTCAGGACGGTTTTATCACCAGCCATGCGGTTATGAATATCAATCTTCTGGAAGATGAGCCGGTGAAAAAATTTGTGGGCACTTATGAGCCGGAGGAGTTCCTTCTGAACCCGGGCAAACCGGTGTCCGTAGGCCCCTACTCCGTATCCAACTACGCGATGGAGGCCAAGAAAGCACAGGAAGCAGCCATGGAGGCGTCCACAGAAGTAATTCTTGAAGTCGCAGAGAAATTCGCAGAGATGTCCGGAAGATCCTACGGCCTTTTTGAGGAATACAGGACAGAGGACGCGGATTACATCATGGTGATCATGGGATCGGCTGCAGGTACCGCGAAGCAGGCGGTGGACGAGATGAGAGAGCAGGGATGGAAAGTCGGAGTACTGAAGATCAGAGTCTTCCGTCCCTTCCCGGAAAAACAGATTGCACAGGCGCTGAAAAACTGCAAGGGCGCCGCGATCATGGACAGATGTGAGAGTTATAACGGAAACAGTGGACCTCTCGGAAGTGAGATTCCGGCCGGACTCTTCAGAAATAAGGTGAGCATCGAGGCGGTAAACTACATCTATGGTCTCGGAGGAAGAGATTTTACAACAGAGGATGTAAAAAATGTGTTTGCAGAGCTGAAGGATGTTGTGGAGAATGGCAAGCCGGCGCCGGATCATAAGTACGTCGGACTCAGAGGATAATAAAGGAGACCGCAGAAAATGAGTGATTACAGTTTAAAAACAATGCTTGGCAAACCGGAGCGGCTTGCACCGGGACACAGAATGTGCGCGGGATGCGGCGCCCCTATTGCGGTTCGTGCGGTTCTCCGTGCCGTTCATGAGGAGGATCAGGCGGTAGTCGGCAATGCAACCGGCTGTCTGGAGGTCTCCACATTTATGTATCCTTACACCTCTTATGAGGACAGTTATATTCACAATGCCTTTGAGAATGCCGGCGCCACAATGGCCGGTGTAGAGACTGCATACAAAGTTCTGAAGAGAAAAGGAAAACTCGGAGAAAAGGACAATTTCAAGTTCATCACCTTCGGAGGAGACGGCGGTACCTATGATATCGGTTTTCAGTCTCTGTCCGGAGCCATGGAGCGCGGACACGATATGCTCTATGTCTGCTATGACAACGGAGCGTACATGAACACCGGTATTCAGAGATCTTCCGCCACACCCATGTACGCAGATACCACAACCACACCGGCTGGTAAGTGTTCTGACGGTAAGATCCAGTACAGAAAGGATCTGGCAGCCATCATTGCAGAACACTACGTTCCCTATGTTGCCCAGACAACCTTCACCAGAGACTTCCGCGATCTTCACAAGAAATCGGAGAAGGCCATCTACACAGAGGGATCTTCCTTCCTGAACGTGATGGCTCCTTGTCCCCGCGGATGGAGATACGCCACAGAAGATATCATGGAGATCTGCCGATTGGCGGTGGAGACCTGTTACTGGCCGCTCTTCGAGGTGGATCACGGCGAGTGGAAACTCTCCTACGAGCCGAAACACAAACTTCCCATCGAGGATTTCCTCAAGCCCCAGGGAAGATTCAAACATCTGTTCAAGCCGGGCAATGAGCACCTCATCGAGCTCTTCCAGCAGGAGGTTGACAAGCGCTGGGAAGATCTCCAGTACAGATGCGCCCGCAGCTGATTTCCGGTGTAAGGGCACATAATGTACAGGTTGATTTACTGCTTGACAATTAAAGAATAATCCTTAAATCAGGTCAGATACCCCGCAGCAGGCTACGGGGTATTTGGCGGCTTTCGACGGAGACTGTTTACAGACAGGAAGACGACGGGGATTGATGATAACAAGAAATATGAACAGGGACGATTCAGGCGCAAGGTCCCGGGATATGCGAAAGGAGCAGATATGACTTTACTCACCTACCAGGTATTCAAGACAGTAGCTGAAATGGGGAGCTTTCACAAGGCAGCGGATGTCCTCGGACTTACACCATCGGCCATCAGCCATGCAATCTCCGCCATGGAGAAGGAATTGGGCTTTGCTGTGCTTACCAGAAATAAATCCGGAGTTGCGTTGACGAACTACGGCGAGCATATTCTTCCCTATGTCAACGCAGTTTTGAACAGCGACGAGAGCCTGCAGCAGGTTGTCGCGGAGTACAAGGGACTGAAAACCGGCACTGTCAAGGTCGGCTGTTTTTCCAGTGCCTGCACCACCTGGATTCCGGGAATGATCAAGTCTTTCGAGGAGAAGTATCCGGCCATCAGGATCGAGGTTTTCGAGGGAACCTATGATGACGTCCGCTACTGGATCAAAAACGGCATTGTGGATTTTGGCTTCCTCTCTGCCTCCAGTGCAGGGGACCTGCCCATTGAGATTTTTTACAGGGATCCGCTCCTTTGCATCACGCCGACGGATTTTGAGAAGGACGAGACGAAAGAGAAGATTACCATCGATGAGATGCGGGATCAGCATTTCGTCGTACAGCGCGAGTCCACGGACGCGGATATCCAGAATTACCTTCGCAGCAATTCGCTGGACATCCAGACAAGCTATCATGTAGTGGACGATCTCTCCACCATCATTATGGTTGCCAGCGGATTCGGGATCTGTATTATGCCGGAACTTGTTATGAAGGATATTCCCTACGATGTAAAGCAATACCATATGGATCCGCCGGCCTACAGGGAAATCGGACTTGCCTGTCTGAACCCGGCCTTCATGGCGCCGGCTGTCCGCACGCTCTATCAGCATGTCATCAAAGAGTATTCAAATACGCTCAACCTGTAAGTGCAAAAGAAACAACAAAAAAGACTGTGTCTGAACCTTCGTTTGTTCGACACGGCCTTTTTTATATGATAGAATATATGCATAAAAACAATCTTATGTGCATGCGGTTTATGGGCAGATTGTACATATTTTGGACTGTGAACTTCCGGGCAAAAGATCCGGATAAGAAAAGACAATACTACTCAAAATGAGAATCCGCATAAGGGGGATGAATGACATGAGCGAAGAATCCTTGTTTAACAATGAGAGTATTATTTCCTGGCTTCAGTACTTTGCAAAGAGCGCGCCCTTTGATCTGGAACGGGTAAAGCTGTTGGATATCACCCGCAAGGGCAAGAGCGTCATTCCAACCGTAGAGACCCATCGGGCAACCCTTGTGTTCACAGCGGCGGGGGACGAGGATATTTTTTACAGGATGTGGAATGCCGGCCTGGGTGAGTGTGAGGTCTGGTACAACGAAGGTTCTGAGCCGGAGGGGGAAGTGAAGCATGACCTTCTCTGTAACATGATCGACCGCGGTATCAATGCCTCTGCCGGTATGCTTGTGCTCAACAAGAATGCGCGGAATACTTATAAGATCGGAATGGACAATGACCTTTTCCGCCGTGGATCGGTGCACTATGTGGGCAGCGAGATCCGCTCTGTAATTCTGAACAAGATGCAGGTGGAAGCCCACGACTCTGTTCTGGTCATCAGCGGAGAGAGCATCGCCGTGGAATCCGCCATGATCGCGACGGCAGGTGCCGTCACGGCTGTTGAGTACAGCGCCGACGACCGCAGCACGATGGAGGATAATATTGACCATTTCGGTCTGCACAATATCCAGGTCATTGATCAGGTAAATGAGGAGACCATGAAGACAGTTCCGGTGCCGGACAAGGTTATGCTGGTGGCTTCCGCCAGCATGGAGCAGGAACTCGATCTTCTCACCAGGCTCAATCCGAATCTGAATATTGTTATTTACACCCTGGATATGGGTGTGGCCGCCAATATTGACAAGGTCTTCGAGCCACTCGGTATCCGGGATACGGAAGTGATTCAGATCGCCGTCTCCAAGCTGGGACACAAGAATCTGTTCACACAGGAACCGGCGCCCTGGATCATAACCGCCAGAGCAGAGAGAAAATAAGGAAACGAGAAAATAAAGAAAAGAGAATCTTTGGGCTGTTTCGTGACGAGAAAGCGAAACAGCCCGTTTTTTGTATAAGAAATTGCTCCGCATTCCCTATGAGACAAAACGCTCCGTATTCCCTGAAAGTCGAAGTCCGCTTACTGACTTTGATATAAACGAAACATCTACGAAAACCAGTCTTTGTTTCACATGCTTTACTGTGAAAATGACGAAAATGACAGGGGATTTGGCGGCCTAATTTATTCCTCAGCGAAAATTATTAGTATTTCGTCAATGGTCTTATGTCAATGAATTTCTGGAATTTAACACAATATTTGGATTTGTATATGAAATATAACATATTATTTGCCGACGTGTGCAAATGCAAGGACAAATAATTTTCGAAAAATGTTTCGTCAGACATAACGAACGACAAGTTTTGAGAAGTTTGACATTTATATTCTGTGATAGTATATTGAATATAGCCGAAATCGATTTAGGGAGGGGTAATTAGACATCTTTTCCAATTATTCTTCGCTAAAACGGTGGTAGATGAGAATATTGCATTAATTGCAGCGAATATTCGAAGGTTTTTTGTGCAGAGTGGTGCAAAGGACCAGCCGGAGCTTTCCGGGGTGTAAAAGGAAAAGGCGCAGATTGGGGACGCTTTTTCCGGTTTGTTATTTTTGTCATGAACGTTGATCTTGGAACCCGGGTGACAGGTCAGGATCGGGAGGGCAACCTTGACAGGCCTGAATTTTATAAGGACGGATCGAAAGAGACGGACGCGATCCGGATTCGGGATGAACGTTAATGAAATACACATGTTTTATCATTAAAGTATGAGGAGGAATTTCGAGAAATGAAAAGGAAAGCGTTTCTTGCTTGCCTGCTTTCGATGGCGATGATCGCTACAACAGCAGCACCTGCTATGGCAGCTGATGCTAAGACTAGCGGTCCGAAGGCATCTGTAGCAGACGAGGATGTCGTTGGAGCAGAGACTCTGATCGTTGCTAACGGCAAAAACATCACAGACAACGGCAAAGTTTGGGAGCCGTTCTGTGGAAACATGTCCGGTAAAGCTGACAACAAAGTAAAACTTATGTCCAACATTTCGATCGATTCGATCAATATGTGGTACGGCACAAGCGTTGAGGTTGACCTGAACGGATACAGCATCCAGATCAACAAGGACATCACAATCCAGGATCACGCATCTGTTAAGATCTACGACAGCAGCGACGATGCTGCAGGTGCTATTGACCTGAAGACAGGCCAGACAGATGTATCCGGTGACTTCGTGATTGAGGCAGGTACATTCAACTTCGATCCGTCTGACTGGGCTACAAAGAATGTCCAGGACAACGGCGATGATACCTGGTCTGTAGGTAAGTCCATCACAACAAACCCGGATGCAACACCTACACCGGCTGCATCCGAGAAGGATCAGACATCCCGTGCAAACGTAAAGGATTTCACAAAGAACCCGAACTCCAAGTATGCAAAGAGATTCAAACAGCTGTACAACGATATGCACAACGGTGATCTCACATACTTCGACAAACACGGTGTTCCTTACCACTCTGTAGAGACACTTATGGCAGAGGCTCCGGATCAGGGACATGAGTCCACATCTGAGGCGGCTTCCTACTATGTATGGCTCGAGGCTATGAACGGATACTACACCGGCAACTACAAAGGTGTAGATACAGCATGGAAGATCATTGACAAATACTTCATCCCGGATGAGACACATCAGTCCACAGAGGGAAATGCTAAGTACAACCCGAACAGCCCGGCTACTCCGGCAAACGAGTACGATACACCGGATCAGTATCCGGCATTGCTTTCCGGAACAGCTGGAAAAGACCCGATCTACAAAGAGCTCGTAAAAGAGTACGGTGATTCCAACGTTTACGGTATGCACTGGCTCATCGACTGCGATAACTTCTACGGCTTCGGCGATGGAAGCGAGCCGGTATTCATCAACACTTATCAGCGTGGATGTATGGAGGGATGTTTCAATACTATCCCGCAGCCTTCTGAGGAGGACTTCACAAAGGGAGGACTTCCGAACGCTGGTTACCTTAGCTACTTCACAAAAGAGTCCAACAAACCTTCCAAACAGTGGAAGTACACAGTAGCATCCGATGCTGATGCCCGTGTGGTACAGGCTGTTTACGATGCTGTTAAGTGGTCTCAGGCTGACGGAAAGGGCAAAGTAAGCTCCTCCGCAATTACTAAGACAACAAAACTCGGTGACTTCCTCCGTTATTCCATGTACGACAAGTACTTCAGAAAGATCGGAAACGGAAAAGTTAACGGAACAAAGAAAGACTCCTGCGATTACCTGCTTAACTGGTACTACGCATGGGGCGGCGGAATGGATGATGGCTGGAGCTGGAGAATCGGTTCTTCCCACGCTCATTTCGGATACCAGAACCCGCTGGCTGCTTGGATTCTTTCCCGTGACAACACAGGATTCACAAGCTTCGTACCGGGATCCGCAACAGCTCAGGAAGACTGGGATAAGTCCTACGATACACAGCTTGACTTCTACACATGGCTGCAGTCCGAAGAGGGTGGTGTAGCCGGTGGTGCTTCCAACAACTACAACGGTGACTACTCACCGGCTCCGAAGAATGTATCCACATTCAACGGACTTGCATACACAGAGGCTCCTGTTTACCACAACCCGGATTCCAACCAGTGGTTCGGTATGCAGACATGGTCTATGCAGCGTATTGCCGAGCTCTACTACGAGACAGGCAATGAGCAGGCGAAGGCTCTTATGGACAAGTGGGCTAACTGGGCTACATCTCAGCTTCAGAGAGATAAGAACGGCGAGCTTACAGATACATGGATGCCTGGAACACTTGACTGGTCCGGACAGCCTGGCACATGGAACAGCAAGACTCATTCTTCCGATAACAGCGACCTTCATGTAGATGTTGTTGCTTGGAACCATGACGCCGGTGTTGCAGGTTCTATGGCAAACACACTTGCTTACTACGCAGCAGGTCTGAAACTTGATGATGCTACAGACGGTGACGGACATGATTACGATTACTACAGAGCAATCGCTGATGAGCTTCTCGACAAAGTTTGGGAGATGCACACAGACGGCGAGGGTATCGGTGATCCGTCCGTAATCGATAAGGCAACAGCAGATAAGTGGTTCAAGTCCAGAATTGATATTCCGGAGGAGCTTGACGGCGGAGAGACAGCCCTTGGCGATCCGATCAACCACGATTCTACATTCCTTTCCATCCGTTCCCAGTACAAGGATGATCCGGACTACCAGAAGCTGGTAGATGCTGAGAATGGCAAAGAGTCCACAATCGTTTACCATCGTTTCTGGGCTAACTGCGATGTAGCTATCGCAATGGGTGTTTACGATCAGCTCTTCGGAGATGTTGAGGACGCTACACCTACACCTACAAAGAAACCTACAGTAACACCG
>JAIKXQ010000007.1 GCA_024684035.1 Eubacterium sp.
GTTGCTGGATATGATCGGCGGAGGGTTGCTCTCCGGATTTATGAAACATAGCAAAATGAGTGATGCCGAGCATGAAATTGATGAAGCAAGATATGCGCTTCAAAAATTTAGCCGGGAACTTAGAGATGTAAGCGGCTACAGCTCTATTCACATTGGGGAGTTCCTGACATTTGCGGATTTCTTTTTTGATGGATTTGTGGCAGATATTCTGGTGCAGTCGAAGATCAGCGATGGAAAGAGACAGTGCGATGAGGCGATTCGCAGAGTGGAGAGCATCCGAGCTGAGCTGCAGGATAAATTGAGAGGATGCGAATGAACCCTGAATCCGGAAACTATGATTTTCCATGGATTTAAAAGAATTACGTTCATAATAGAGAACTTTGTTTCTATGAGCGTAGCATGTATATATCGGAATGCTATAACTACACGCATATAGTAGAAATTCGCTTCTATGAGCGTAGCGATATAGCTAAATTTCACTAGATTAATATAAAGCGCTACGCTCATCTGCTTATTAAATGATGTTATGCGCGTAGGTTGCATCGTTCTAATCTTTTGATACTACGCTCATCTACATAAAAATCACGGTCATGCGCGTAGGAGGTGTTGTCCCGTGCTATTCAAACTACGCTCATGTAGCGGAAATCCCATCGTATACACGTAAATCCCTCTCGGACTAGCCCATTATCATTCCCAGGGTGGAGAATTCTATAAAAATATCCTCCCAGATTAATATTTATTCTTAGATTATTTAATACGATTGGCGTATAGCTGGCGTATTTCCGGCGTAAATACCCGTTGTCAGAGCATCCTCATGGAAGTAAAAAAGCGAAACTAGGAATCTACATGTCGGTTTGAATCCTAAATATGTTGTTGATCGCTTATCATAATTAAGAAAAAATTATGATAAGTAAAACACTGAAGGAGGTTATCTATGATAGTAATCAGACCTGTTTCAAATTTACGGAATAAATTTACGGATATTGAAAATACTGTAAAGGATGGGAATCCTGTGTTCTTGACAAAGAATGGATATGGATCGATGGTCGTGATGAGCATTGAGACGTACTCCAGGCTGAGCAGAAATATCGAAAGTGCGATTCTGGAACGGTTAAACAATCCGGAGTCATTTGAACCATATCATTCTTTAAAGGAACGCACTTATCCATATTATAGAATTTATGTAAAGAATTATACGATTTATTATGTTGTGATTCCGGATGGAGATAATAAAAAAATCATGGAAGTACGACGTATGTTACATAATCTTCAGGACAGAGATAAGTATATATATTGAGTGTGTATATAAACTGGATACATATTAAATTAAAGGTTTATCGTTTCTATATAGGAGTGACGGATAATGAAAAAAATAGCAGCTTGTGGAAATGATTGCGCTGCCTGCCCAAGGTATGTTGCACATCCATATGAAAAGACGTACGAAGAACTCCGTCACACTGCAGATTTATGGATGAAGATAGGGTATCGGGATCATCTTGTTACGAATGAAGAGATTTTATGTACGGGTTGTAAGCCGGAAAACTGGTGCCGATACCGCGTTGTTAAATGCTGCGTGGACAGAGGTATAGAAACATGTGCTGATTGCAGTGAATATCCTTGCGACAATATGAAAGAGTGTTTCGAGGTTACAAGGTCTTTTATACCTAATTGTCGTGAAGTCTGTACAAAAGAAGAATATCAGCAAATGAACACAGCCTTCTTTGAGAAAGAAAAGAATCTTTCAGTAAAACGATCCATGAACAATGAGGTTTTAAGTGATGAATAATAGTGAGATAAAGGAAATCGCGTTGAAGCAGTCTGCAGAGGATATAGGCTGCCGGGCGCATGATTTCCTTTCAGATAAGAATGTTATTGTGCCATTTTGTTTAGGCAAGAATGCGCGAAAGTATTATAAGGAGCCAATCATATGTAATTTTGTTTCCTATGGAAGTAATATCGTTGTGGCTACAACAAAAGAAGTATCAGATCTGGTAACGGAGTATATAGGCAAGTTTGAGTTTTATCATTGCTTTTCCCTCCGTGGTAATTATACAATAAACTATGACGTAACGTTAGGGTCAACAGTTATTTTGAAATCACTATTAACGCTTACTGTAGTTCCGTAGGCTAATTCCTGAGCGTTGTAAGCAAGGATGTCTGAAAATGCTCATCCTGTGGCGGAAGGATCATTCCGATAGGTGCTGATCCTTCTTTGTTCCGACCAGACCCGCACCAGCTCTGCTGACACCTTGAAACTGAATAAGGACCTCTGTGAAGCCTTTTTTGAAGGCTTATTTCTGATGCAGTGATCGCAGTTTTTTCGTATAAAACAGTACATTTATCAGAGGATCCATGCTAAACTCTTGGCAGAAACAGTCTGATTGAAGTTCCATATATAGCGGCAACCCGGACGCGCTTTGTTCAACCAGGAAAAAACGAAATTGATGCAAACGAAAGGGCAGTTATCGAAAAGTGCATGCTGCTTTTTCGTTTGCACCATCTTCGATTCTTTCCTAACGATTTGTCGACCTAGTTGGATGACTCAAGGGGATGACTCAGGGGGGACGGGGACAGTGGTCCATTCCCAATTTATATTTGTATAGGAGAGGCGTGCAATATGAAAACTTTAATAATTAACGGTCAGAATCATCATGGGTCGACGTACCATATTGGCAAAGAGTTGGCAGACAAAATTGGCAGCGAGACAAAGGAGTTTTTCCTTCCAAAAGATTTTGGAGAGTTTTGCCTGGGATGTACAGGCTGTTTTGTGAAAGGCGAAGAGCACTGTCCGCATTATGAAAAGCTAAAGCCTATCGTCGAGGCTATTGATGAGGCGGATGTTGTAATTCTAACAAGTCCTGTATATGTTATGCATGCAACCGGCCCTATGAAAGCTTTTTTGGATCATCTTGGTTATCGCTGGATGGTACATCGGCCGGAGAAAAAGATGTTTAAAAAGCAGGGTGTTTGCATTAGTACTGCAGCTGGAGCTGGAATGAAGTCTACGAATAAGGATATGTCAGACAGTCTTTTTAACTGGGGAATTCCAAAGATATATAAATATGGGATGGCAGTTGCTGCTACCGGTTGGGAGGAAGTTTCCGAAAAGAAGCTGGTTAAGATCCATAAGGACATGGATCGACTTGCGGCAGATATCAAAAACAATCATGGTAAGGTGAAGCCGGGAATGAAACTAAAAGGTTGGTTTATGATTTGTCGAATGGTACAAAAGAATGGATATAATCCATTGGATATGGATTATTGGAAGCAAAACGGCTGGACAGAAGGCACTCGTCCTTGGAAGGATTGATGGTCCCTGGGGAAGGGGGCAGTTGCTCATAAAAAAATCCTTTCGGTTGTCGTAGGCTCAGGAAATGTATATGGTCTTTGTCGGTTTCCATAGCAATAATCTCATAGTCTTTAGAATTACAGATATCGTATATCTTTTGTTTTACATTGTCAGTGATAGAACCTCTAAGCAACTGCTTACGGTATTTTGTGACGAGAACTATATGCACTTTTAGACTATATTTACGCCTATTGTGGTGATTATATCTGTTATCCATAAACTATTCCACGACAATTATCATAGACAAGTGAGAGGTAAACAAAAAGCCACTCACTTGTTTTTCTTTTGCAGAAGAATAGGAAGTAGATTTAAGCGTCCACATGACCAAACCCTCAAGGTCGTGTGTGGCGACAGTATACAGAGCAACTCCGTGTCATGCAAGTAGAGCGGTTGTGGGATAACTGGAGAGATCGGCAACACGATATCACAGAATATTGTTTTGTCGTTATGCAAGTACATTGTCTCCAAATCCTGCGATATTTTGTCATTATAACCAGATATACTTTTGGATATGGAAACAATAGTAAAAAAGGAGTATTATTCAGTGTGGTTTTAAAAAGGTACTACATGAAGATATGAGAATGAGGTGGGGAATATGCAAACGGTTAATATTTTTTGGTCCGGAGGCTGGGACGGTACCTTCTGTTTTCTTCAGCTTGCGGCACAGGAAGTTGTTATTCAACCGATCTACATGATCGACAGGGAACGCGGGAGCTGGCCGAGAGAACTTCGAGCTATTCATGAGATTATTGAAGCTGTGCAGACCGGCGATTTCAAGCTCAAGGCAGAAATTCTGGAACCGAAGACCTATGAGCTTGACTGGATTCGTGAGAACTGTCATAATGAAAAAATTGAGGAAAACTATGAGTTCCTCAGGGAAAAATACGATCTTGGTACGCAATATTTGTATCTTGCTTTGCTTGCAGACCATTTTCACATGAAATATGAGATGGGCATCGTGCATCAGATCGGCGGAAAGTCCGAGGAGGTCATTCTGAAAGAGGGCGTCATCACGCCGATGGAAAATGACACGCTGGAGGGACGGTATTTTGTGTTGCCGAAAGGTGATAACGAGAGCGCATCGACGCTTTTCAAGGACGCGATTCTTCCTATTTTCTTCCTGTCCAAAAAGGACGAGGAGAACATCTCCAGAGAGAATGGCTGGCTTGATATCATGAAGTTATCCTGGTTCTGCTATAATCCGGACAAAAACGGGCAACCCTGCGGATGGTGCAACCCGTGTATCGATGCTATGAATACAGGGATGGACTGGCGTCTTCCGGAAAGTGCGGTTCGCCGTTACAGGCACAGGAAGGTTTACAAATCTCTCCTGCGTACAAAGCGTAAATTTGTAAAAATGATGGGAATGAGTGGGAGATGACAATGTCTGAAATCGGGACAAAAAAGGAAAATGAAGTAAGGCTGCAGAAGAAACTGTCACCAGTTAATGTGTGGTCGCTGTCTCTTGGGTGTATTGTCGGAGGAAGTGCTTTCGTTATGCCGGCAAACACGTTTCTTGTGAAGGCCGGACCTCTTGGAACGGCAATTGCCATGTCGGTGGCTGCGCTGATCATGATCGTGATCGCTTTCAATTATCACTTTATGATCAACCGTTATCCGATCGCCGGAGGTGAGTTCACTTACACGAATGTAGCCTTCGGAGGAAAACAGGCGTTTATCTGCTCCTGGTTTCTCGGGCTGTCTTATCTGTCGCTGGTGGCATTGAACGCGACCGCGCTGGCTTTTGTATTGCGAAACCTGATTACCTACTTTGAGTTTGGTTTTCATTACGTGGTAGCGGGATATGATATCTATTTTGGAGAGATTCTGCTGGCAGTGTTTGCCCTTGTCTTTTTTGGGATTCTCTCCATTCGCGGCGTTCAGTTCACGGGCGTTTTTCAGACCATCCTGGTGTTCTCCCTTGTGGGAGGCGTATTCGTGGTTCTGGGAGCCTCTGTCGTGGATCCCTCTGTAAAAGCAGCGAACATTCTTCCCCTCTTCAATCCGGAGGTGAAACCGCTGGCCGGTATTCTCGGTGTCGTAGCAGTGGCACCCTGGGCGTTTGTAGGCTTTGATACGATCCCACAGGCAGCAGAGGAGTTCTGCTTCTCGGCGAAGAAGACGAGAAGAATTATGGTTCTCTCTGTTCTCTTCGGAGGAGCTGTCTATGTGATCATCAATACGGTGACAGCGGTAGTTGTGCCCGCCGGTTACAGCAGCTGGGTGGAGTATCTCCGTGATCTTCCCAACCTGAGCGGTCTGATGGCACTTCCTACTTTCCACGCGGCTTACCAGCTTCTTGGAAAAACAGGACTGTTCTTCATCGGAATCGCCGTAGTGGCAGCCTGCCTCTCCGGCATTGTCGGCTTCTATATGGCCACCAGCCGGCTTCTCTACTCCATGGCAAAGGAGAGCGTGATTCCGGGTTGGTTCGGAAGGCTTCATCCGAAATACAAGACACCGGCCAATGCGATTCTTTTCGTGCTGCTGGTATCTCTTGTGGCACCTTTCTTCGGAAGGACAGCCATCCTTTGGATCGTAGATATGGCGTCCATCGGAGCTGCGATCGGATACGGATACACATCGGCGGCCGCTTTCGTTTTTGCAAAGCGGGAGAAAAACAAAGGAATCATGGTGACAGGAGTTCTCGGAACACTGATGTCGGTGATGTTCGCGGTTCTACTGCTCGTCCCGATTCCCTTCTTCAACTGCTCACTGGGAAGAGAATCCTACATCTGCCTGCTGGCATGGGTAGTGCTCGGCCTTGTCTTCTATCTGAAGACCAGAGGCCTGCGCACAGAAGATCTCCCGGAACAGGCAGAAAATGCAGAAGTCTAATTGACAAGCGTTCTGCGTGTGATATACTTTAAAACGGTAAAAAAATTCTAAACGGAATAGCAGGGGAGCATGATTGCTGAGAGTGCGGGAATCCTTCGTGATTGCCTGCAGACCCTTATACCTGATACGGACAATGCCGACACAGGGAGCTGCGCAAGTAATATCGTTTTACGCCCATATTGGGTGCAAATATGAGATTTGTCAGTCCTCTTCCGGGTGTTCCGGAAGAGGATTTTTTGTGTGGCAACGAGCCAAGGATGCGTCACCATGCTTGCATGAAGTGACGCATATTTGGCGACTGCGGTACATCGAAAGGCGAAGCCTTGAGATGGACGCCGGGAAATTCAAGGAATTTCCCGGTCACACGAAAATTTTTTCCCATGCGGCAGACCGGGGGCACCACCTTCTGTCGCGGTACAAAATTAATATGATCTCATGGAGGAGGTAAAACAATGAGAAAAGTATTAACAATCGCAGGAAGTGACTCCAGCGGAGGCGCCGGCATTCAGGCGGACATCAAGACAATGATCATGAACGGCGTATATGCCATGAGTGCGGTCACTGCGCTGACAGCCCAGAATACCACCGGCGTGACGGGAATTATGGAAGTGACTCCGGAGTTTCTGGCGCAGGAGATTGATGCGGTATTCACGGATATCCGCCCGGATGCTGTGAAAATCGGTATGGTATCGTCCTCCGGTCTGATCCGCACCATTGCGGAGAAACTGAGATTCTATGAGGCGGAGAATATCGTAGTGGATCCTGTGATGGTGGCCACCAGCGGAGCAAGACTCATCAGCGACGAAGCCATCGATACGCTGAAGAAGGAGCTGTTGCCGATTGCAACGGTGCTCACGCCGAATATCCCGGAGGCAGAGGTGCTTGCGGATATGAAAATCACAACAAAGGAAGACATGGTTACCGCCGCGCAGAAGATCAGCGAGGCATACGGCTGTGCCGTGCTCTGCAAGGGCGGTCATAATCTGAATGATGCCAATGATCTTCTTTATTACGACGGCTGTTCCGAGTGGTTCAATGGAAAGAGAATCGACAACCCGAATACGCACGGCACCGGCTGCACACTTTCCAGCGCCATCGCGTCCAATCTCGCGAAGGGCTATGACATGAAAGAGGCTGTGCGGCGCGCAAAGATGTACATCTCGGATGCATTGGCGGCTATGCTGAATCTCGGAAAGGGAAGCGGCCCCATGAATCACGCCTTTGATCTTTGCGGGCGGTTTAAGGAATCCTGTGTATGACAGAAGGGAGTCTGAATGAGCGCAACACCGGAAAACTATAGAAGACGAAGGAAGTCAAACTGTATCGATGATCCGATGGTTGTCGTGGAAGCGGTACAATTGAAAAAGACCCCTTCGCAGAAACTGTTCGACGCTGCAAAAGAGATGTTCGATTCCTTTGTACAGCATCCTTTTGTCCAGGGAATAGGAAGCGGCGAACTGGATAAAGAGAAATTTGCATACTATATGCTTCAGGATTACAAGTATCTGATTGACTATATGCGTGTTTTTTCTCTGGGAATTGCAAAGGCCAGGGATATGGAGACCATGAAGATGTTCACGTCCAGTGTGTATCACACACTCTACGGAGAGATGGACGTTCATCGCGCCTATATGCGAAGACTGGGAGTCAGTGAAGATGAGGCGGAGTTCACGGAACCTGCCCTGGACAATAAATCCTATACTTCCTATATGCTAAAGGTCGCCTATGAGGGGCCTGATGTGGATATCGTGGCGTCGATTCTCTCCTGCGCGGTCAGCTATGAGTATATTGCGAAGGAGCTGGTGAAACAGTATCCGGATGTGGTGGATCATCCTTTTTACGGAGAGTGGGTAAAAGAGTATATCAGTGAGGAGTATGGGATTGAAACCCGCAGACAGGAAAAGTTGCTGGACAGACTTGCAGAGGATTACTCGGATGAGCAGTACAGACATCTCGAGGACATTTTTCTGACCTGTACCAGATACGAGGGCAGGTTCTGGGATATGGCCTGGGAGAAACGGAGATAAGCAGATGCTGGATTTTAGAGATGTTACCTTTGGGTATCCGGAAGATGAGCGCCTGATGTTTGATCACCTGTCCTTTCATGTGGATCAGGGTGAATTTACAGCTCTGATCGGTGCATCCGGCGGTGGAAAAAGCACAATCTTCCGGTTGATTAACCGTTTCCTGCAGCCTGAATCCGGCCGGATCCTGGTGGACGGAAGAGAAGTAAGTGCGGCAGAACAGACAGGCAGAAGAAAAAAGAACAGACTGCTCTCCGGGGATGAGGCGTATTGCGGATATATGCCTCAGAGAGATCTGCTCTTTCCCTGGAGAACGGTGGAGGAGAATGTTATGCTTCCCATGCAGATTCGTAAGGAACGTAAGTCTGTCTGCAGGGAGAAAGCAGGGGAGCTTCTGGGAAGGGTCGGCCTTCGGGGGTATGAGAAAAAATATCCTTCGGATCTCTCCGGAGGTATGCGGCAGAGAGCGTCCTTTGCAAGAACGCTGGCAGTTGGAGCAAAGCTTCTCCTTCTGGACGAGCCCTTTAGTGCCCTGGATGCCATCACAAGAGCTTCGATGCAGGAGTGGCTTAGGGAACAGTGGAATGAAATGGACAAGACCGTGTTCTTTATTACACATGATGTGGATGAGGCAATTTTTCTTTCCCAGAGAATCCTGGTTCTCACCGGCAGACCGGCCTGTGAGCTGAAGGAGTTCCGGGTGCCCCTTCCGGCAGACAGAACCAGAGATATG
This sequence comes from Eubacterium sp., assembly GCA_024684035.1. Lineage (GTDB taxonomy): Bacteria > Bacillota > Clostridia > Lachnospirales > Lachnospiraceae > Bilifractor. Next base: position 8,945 of record JAIKXQ010000007.1, read on the forward strand.
ATGGAGGCTGCCGAGGTTCGGGAGCTGAAAGAACAGCTTTCGGAACTTCTGAGAAAGGATGCGTTGCAATGGCAGGAGAACTGAATGTGGAACTCCGGGATAAGAAGCCGTCGGCAGTGGAAAGAAAAGTTCCGGACAAGCCCGGAAAAGACCGGAAGAAAAAGGCTGCGGCTCTGCTCTTCGGCATCCTGCTTCTGGCATTCTGGGAAGGGCTATCCCTGCTGATCGACAGCAAAATCGTACTGCCAGGTCCCTGGGACGTGGCGGAGAGCCTCTGGGAAAAACGTGTGGAGATCTTTACGATCCATCTCCCGGCCACCATGTATGTCGTGCTGGTCGGCGGCGTCAGCTCTGTTCTCTTCGGGGCGCTGATGGCCATCCTGATGGATGCTTCGGATCTGATCCGGAGGGCGGTATATCCGATCCTCACCGTGACACAGGTGATCCCCACGATGTGTGTGGCGCCTGTGCTGGTGCTCTGGCTTGGCTATTCCGTGGAGATGCGGATCGTGGTCGTTATTCTGGTGAATTTTTTCCCGGTGACCATTGATCTTTTTGACGGTCTGCAGGCGGTAAACCGTGAGCAGGCGGAATTGATGGACACATTTGGGGCAGGAGTACTGTATAAGTTCATTCATCTAAAAATGCCTTCGGCGCTGCCCTACTTTTTTTCGTCCCTTCATGTGGTGGTTCCCTGGGCGGTCATCGGTGCGACCATTGCCGAGTGGCTTGGGGCGCCGGCAGGTCTCGGGATCTGCAGCAAAAACGGCATGGCCGAACTGGACGCCGCGGCGTTGCTGGCTCCGCTGGTGGTTCTCACCGTGGTTGCTCTCCTTCTGAACAAGCTGGTGGGGCTGATTGAGCGGCCGGTGCTTCGTCACCGCGACTGAAGCGGTCGGTATGTTTTTTTCTGAAACACAGAATAAGCACACAGAGAAACGCAGTTGATCGGTTTGGCAATACAATCGGTAACTATATAAGTGGTGGCTTTATAAGCGGTAACTATGCGAAAACGGAAACCGGAGCCGGCTGCCGGGTTCGCAGGAAATAATAAAATACAAATATTCAAAAGATGTGATTTGGGAGGTTTTATGAAAGCGTTTGGTATTAAGAAATGGATTCGCAGTATGGCACTCGTGACAGCCGTTATGACAGCGGCAGCTTTTACCGGTTGCGGAACAGCTTCAGAGGCAAAGAGCCTTGGAACGGGATCAGATTCAGCAACTTCCGGAAAGCAGGATGACGGAAAAGATCTCAAAGAGATGAAGGTGATCCTGGACTGGACGCCCAATGCGATTCATACGTTCCTCTATGACGCTGAGGAAAAAGGCTATTTTGCGGAGGAGGGAATCAAAGTCACGATTATTCCCCCGGCACAGAGTGTGGATGCCGTGACTTTTGTTTCTACAGGAAAAGCGGACATCGGTCTCACCTATCCTCTGGAGACAGTGGAGGCAGCGGACGCCGAGGATATTCACATTCATGCCATCGGCGCGGTGACACAGGAATCCCTGTGCTGCATGGCTTCTCTGAAGGACGGAGATGTTCAGGAGATCAAGGATTTCAAGGGAAAGAAAATCGGTTATGACGGTACCGCTTCTTCTGAGGCGATGGTGCGCACGGTGGCAAGAAAAGCGGGACTTGCAGATGACGATTATGAGCTGATGGATGTCGGCTTTGATCTCACTACTTCACTGACGACGAAGAGTGTGGATGTTGTGGCCGGCATCATGATCAATGATGAAGTAATCACCATGGAGAACAACGGCTATGACCTGAATGTATTCAGCTATGAGACAAACGGTGTTCCGGAGATGTACGACATCGTTATGGTTGCCGCTGACAAGGCGTATGAGGAGAACCCGGAGCTTTACAAAGGCTTCCTGAGAGCCTGCGCAAAGGGCTTCGAGGATATGAAGGCATCGGAGGATGAGACTCTGGATCTGATCATGAAAACCATGAATTCCGACGAGAATCCGCTGGATCGTGAACAGCAGAAGGGCAGCTACGAGACCCTTCTTCCCTTCATGGAGAACAAGGATGCGAAGTTCCTGAGTATGACCGATGAAAAGTGGGAGAACTATATCAGCTGGATGAAAGAGAACGGACTCGTTGAGAGGGACGTAAAACCGGCGGATGTATATATTGCGCCGGAACTCGACTAAGGACATGTAAATGAAAGAGAAGACAAAAAACCTGCTGCCTCCGGTACTCCTGACCTTCTGCCTTCTGGCACTCTGGCAGGTGGGATCCGGAGTGGTGAACATCGAGCATATTTTTCCGGGACCATTGGAAATACTGAAAAAAACATGGGAACTCCGGGAGACGCTGTTTATGAAACAGCTTCCGTCGACGCTGACGACCATTGTGGGCGGCTGGCTTCTGGCGGCAGCGCTCGGAATTGTGCTGGCGACACTGATGCATTTCTCAAGTGTGGCGGAGGCCATGCTTCATCCGGCGCTGGTGATTACACAGACCATACCGGTGATGTGTATCTCGCCCCTGTTTGTGCTCTGGTTCGGCTATACGGTTGAGGCCCGTCTGATAGCCGTGGTGCTGTCCACCTTTTTTGCGATTACTCTGAATACCTTTGACGGTCTGCAGAGAGCGGACAGGGAAAAAATCGAGTTGATGGAGTCCATGGGGGCGGGGCGCAGGGATATCTTCTTTTCCATGGAAGTCCCGTCGGCGGTTCCTATGTTTATCACCGGGCTGAAGATGACCCTGCCCTGGGCGGTCATTGACGCGGCAGTCGCAGAGTGGCTCGGTGCCACGCAGGGGCTTGGCTATTTCAGCCGGAGAATGATCATCCGTATGGACGGCGCGGCTGTTTTTGCGCCGGTTCTTATTCTGACGGTACTGGCGCTTCTCGGCATGGCGGCACTCGGAATGCTGGACCGGAAGTGCGCCGGCTACCGGGCAGAGCTATGAGATTAGCTGTCAGAGCAGCTATATTCGGAAACTGATATTGAATGAAGGAATACAAGAGCAGTCTGTTAATGGCAGGCTGCTTTTTTGTAGGAAGCTGCTCCTGTCGGAGCTACCTTGAATGGAAGCAATCGGAGATTGTTTCTGAGGTTAGCCAAGAACTTGCATAAAATTTGCAAATACAGGTAGGGAAAGATTCGGAATGGGTAGATTAAAGAAAGTAATTGTAGCTTTATTAGTCATTGTTTTATTAGCTACAACCATAGTGGCAGTCAGAGTGCATATAGAGACAAGAAAAAGGATGCGAGAAGTCAAATTTGATTATTATATCTATGCCAGAAATTATGCTTGTATGCTTGTGAGTTGTACACGAAAAGGCTCCGAATATGAATACACGTTAGAAAAAACACCAAATACAGATGCAGTCATTGAGTATCTGCAGAAAGAAGGTTATCCCATCACCTATGAAATAATTGAAACAGATTATGAAAAGGGTATGAAAGTATTACAGCGTTTTCGCAAAGATCATGGGATTGAACATATTGAGGCGGTAAGAGAATTCTTTGTGACCAGTCTTGCCGGGGAAGGTTATACCTGGAAATTTGATGGTGATGATACGTATTGGTATGAATGAAATTTTGAAAGAAAAGCGTAGAACAAATCAGGAATCGATAATCAGCCGCAGATGACATAGAGGTGTAGCAGGATTGAATTGTGTGAGAACTGCGTAAATCGTGCAAAAACAGTGTTGACCGTGCGTTGACGCAGTGCTATATTAAACGCGTAAAGTGAATAATGAGCAGCGGGGAGCCGGATGTATCCGGCTGAGAGGAGGATGTAAGTTCTCGACCCATTGACCTGATTTGGATCATGCCAACGTAGGAAGTGACTGTTAAGCAAGAAGAAATATAAGAGCAGACTGCCAATGGCAGTCTGCTCTTATTACGTTACGGGATACGCGCCTCGCGGATAAACGTTCGTTGTCTTCGTTACGGGAACAGCGCTTGAAAGCGCTCCGGTCGGAACGACCTGAATGATGCTCATCGCTTTAGACAAGAAACCGGAAACATTTTCAAAAAAAACCTGAAAGGAGCAGGCAGGATGAACGCAAGTATTGCACTGCAGGTTTTGCCCAACGTGACAGAACGTGAAGAGACAAGACGGATTGTGGACGAGGTAATCGCCTACATTGAAAAGTCCGGACTCCACTATGTAGTCGGAGCTTTCGAGACTACCATCGAGGGAGATCTTGATGAGTTACTGGAAATCGTAAAGGAGAGTCAGAAGATCTGTGTGAGAGCAGGAGCGCCGGGGGTGATGAGCTATGTGAAGATCAGCTATGAGCCGGACGGCGTGTGGACAATCGATGACAAGACAGGAAAGTATGAGAAAAAGAGAAGAGAGAGGGAGGAGAAAAGCAGATGAGTACAGGAGAGATGGCTTCTGTGGAGGAGAATATAGTGTATGAAAGCGGCCAGGCGGCTGCCGGAAATGATACAACTTCGACGGAGAGAGAGCCGGAAGGAAAGGCATCCGCGTCAGTGAAAGGGGAGAAATATGAGATGCGGGAGAGCCGCGGGTTCACGATCCGGAAGCTCACGTTTACCGCCATGCTGGCGGGCTTAAGTTTTGTGCTGAGTACCTTTGTCTGCTTCCCGCACATGGCGCCGTTCCAGCATCTGTGCAATGTGATTGGAGCCGTGTTCGTCGGACCGTTATGGAATTTTGCGGCGGCGCTTCTGACCGGCAGTCTCCGTATGATGACCGGCCGTGACATTCAGGCAGTCATCGGCGCGGTGATCGGGGCGTTCCTCGGAGGTTTTCTGTACCGCAAGACGCATAAGCTCTGGGCTGCATGGATCGGTGAGGTAATCGGCACGGGTGTTCTCTCGGCGATTGCTGCATATCCGGTGCTCCGAATCTTTTACGGTTTTCCGAAATACAACCCGTTTTATCTTGTGCCTTTCTACACCCCGTCTGCAGCGATGGGAGCGACTATGGGTTTTGTGCTGATCGCGATTCTTAAGAAGTCCGGTCTGTTTGGAAGAATGCTCTTTGAGCTGAACAAAGAATGAAAGGGACAGAACAGTGGAATTTGGTGAATCTTTGCGTCTCGTCCGGAGCAGAAAACCTCTGGTTGAGTGCATAACAAATATTGTGACGGTGAATGATTGTGCAAATGTGATCCTCGCGGCGGGCGGTTCGCCGGCGATGACGATGGACATCCGGGAAGTCCGCGAGGGCGTCGCGGGGATGCAGGCGCTTGTATGCAATATGGGAGCCATCGATTTTGTGGACTCGATGATCGTTGCCGGAGAGCGGGCAAATGAACTCGGGATTCCGGTGGCGCTAGATCCGGTGGCCTGCGGAACTACCGAGCTTCGCCGGACACAGAGCCGCAGACTTCTGGACTGCGTACATTTTTCCGTCATCCGGGGAAATGCCTCCGAGATCCGGTTTCTGGCGCAGGGAGGAAAAACGGGCGCCGGCGTCGATGTAAAAGCGATCGATGAGGTTACGGAGAATAATGTCCGGGAATCCGGCGAGATTGTCGCGGAACTGGCGAGACGTCTTGACACGGTGATCGCGATTTCCGGAAAGATTGATCTTGTATCCGATGGGCGACATACCGTTGCGTTAAGAAACGGCTGTGCGACAATGGCCCGCATCACGGGAAGCGGCTGTATGCTTTCCTCTCTTACGGGTGAGTTTGCCGGAGCGGACAGAGAGAATGTTTTTCGCGCGACAGTGGCGGCCATGACAACGATGGGGCTTGCGGGAGAAATTGCCGAGAAGAAACGGCTGGAAGAGAGCACGGGAAATGCCAGCTTCCGGACCTATCTGATCGACGCCGTGTACAACATGGAGCCTGAGGATATCGACGAGGGAATCCGTTGTGAGTATTTGTAAGGAAATAGGAGATACTGAGAAGATGAAATGCACAGAAACGAGTCTGCAGCTGTACGCGATCACGGATCGCAGATGGCTGAACGGAAAATCGCTTTATTCGCAGGTCGAGGAGGCGCTTCAGGGAGGTGCGACTTTTATCCAGCTGCGTGAGAAGGATCTCGATGAGAATTCTTTCCGCGAGGAGGCAGTCGCGTTAAAAGAGCTCTGTGGCAGATATAATGTGCCCTTTGTACTCGACGACAATGTGGAACTTGCGAAAGAGATCGGCGCGGACGGCGTTCATGTCGGACAGAGCGATATGGAGGCAGGAGAAGTTGTCCGCCTGCTCGGAGAAGATAAGATTATCGGCGTATCCGCCTCGACGGTGGAGGACGCGGTTCTCGCCGAGAAGAGAGGCGCCTCCTATCTCGGCGTCGGTGCTGTTTTTCCGACCGGCACGAAAGATGACGCCAGCGGTGTCTCGATGGAAACACTCCGGGAGATCTGCGAGGCGGTTCACATTCCGGTTGTGGCAATCGGAGGAATTACGAAGGACAATCTTCACAAACTGAAGGGCAGCGGGATCGCCGGAATTTCCGTGATCAGCGCGATCTTCGCGCAGCCGGACGTGCGAAAAGCAACAGAAGAACTGAAAAAGAAGACGGCGGAAATGCTGTCATGATATTTGGAAAACTGTCGTGGGAAACTGCGGCAGTTCTTTTTTGTCATAGGAGATTCTTTCGGAATTTTCATGCTTTAGGACGACTGGCCGGATGTACGGCGGACGGGAAAGAAAATGCTTCGCGCGGATGTTTTACTATGCATTTTCCGTGATTTAGTATAGAATAATTCTATATGCATTACGTTAATCCGGCAGTGACACAACGCTGTGAAGCGCAGAAATGGTATGACGGGAAACAGCGCTGTGTTTTTTGCGGCATAACAGTCCTTTTTTGTTGTCTATGGAGGAAGTGGAGGACAGCGAAAGAATCTGCTATAAATAATGGCGAGAAAAATGCCGGAACGTAAAATAAATGAGGCTAGGAGATTGTTACAGTGAAAAAATTAAAGAGAGGCATACTGGGTATGCTGCTTGCTCTGTCTATGACGCTTTCTCTCACCGGATGCTCTGCATCGCAGGAGAGAATGATGTTCGGAACAGGAGGAACCGCGGGAACGTATTACGCGTACGGAGGAGTTCTCGCCCAGTACATGAAAAACTATGCAGGTGTCCGGGTAACGGCCGTTTCCACCGGAGGATCCAAGGTTAATATCCAGAGTATTCAGGATGGCGATTTTCAGCTGGGATTCAGCCAGTCTGACGTTCTCACTTATGCCTGGGAGGGAACCCGCGCATTCGAGAAAGACGGCGAGACCCATGACTTCCGTGTGCTGGGCGCTCTTTATGCAGAGACCGTACAGCTGATTACCATGGATGAGGATATCAATTCGGTGGAGGATCTTCGGGGAAAGAGTGTCTCCATCGGCGAGGCGGGATCCGGCGTGTACTTCAATGCGATCGATGTTCTGGATGGTGCCGGCATCGGCCTGCAGGATATCAAACCCCAGTATCAGTCCTTTGAGGATTCCAAAGAAGCTCTCAAAGACGGAAAAGTAGACGCGGCTTTCATCGTGGCCGGTGCACCCACCACTGCGATTACAGAGCTTGCGACGACAAACGGAGTCAGGCTCATCGATATTAACGGCGACCTTCAGAAGAAGATCCTCGAGGAATGCCCGTATTACAAACCGCTCACCATCAAGGCGGGAACATATCCGAAGCAGGACAAAGATATCGAGACGATTACGGTTGAGGCGACGCTGCTTGTGTCTGCCAAGGCTGACAAAGAAACCGTGTACAAACTCACCGCAGCACTTTTTGACAACAGGAAAGAGATCACAAAAGAGAACGCAAAGGGTGAGGAACTTGAGCTTGAGAATGCCTCCGGAATCAAGACTGTACCGTATCATGAAGGTGCCGCAAAGTACTACAAAGAGCACGGGATTACGGTGAACACCGAGGAGTAATCAGGGGGAAAATCATGGCAGAAAAAGACAGAAAAGCATTTGAGAGAGACCTGGTGGCGCAGGAAGACAGACGCAACCGGGAAGAGGAAGAAAAACTCAATACGTATGAATCCTTCGTACAGCCGGATCATACGATTCAGGAAGATATCGACACAGTAATGAGGAAGTATGACCGTGAGTCCAACACCAGAGTCTGGGTGGGAAAACCGAAGGTGGCCATCAGCATGATCCTGGCTGCGTTTTCCGTTTGGTGTATCTACGTCACACTCTTTGCCACGTTTCTTGAGGAGATCCGTCTCACATCCTTTATGGGACTGATCATTCTGATGGGCTTTCTGATTTACCCGGCGAAGAAGGGAACACAGAAGGTTAACTACATGCCCATCGGGGACATTATCTTCATGATCCTCGGAGCGGGAGCGTATTTTTACTTCACCTTTCATGCGACAGAGATTATCAATCAGGGAACCCGGTTCACCTGGTATCAGATCATCATCGGAATCGTCGGCGTTGTAGCGCTGATCGAGGTGACCAGACGATGCGTGGGTATCCCGATTCTTTGCGTGGCAGGATTTTTCCTGATTTACGCTCTGAGCTATGGACTTACAAATCCGGATTTCTTCGGAAGAGTGCGCTATCTGATCCGCAATCTCTTCTACACGAAAGAAGGAATTCTTTCCACACCGGTCAACGTCTGTTCGAAGTTCATCGTTGTGTTCATTATTTTCGGAGCCTTCCTTGAGAGAACGGGAATCTCCAATTTCTTCATCAACCTTGCCAACTGCGTGGCGGGACGCTTCGCCGGAGGACCCGCAAAGGTTGCGGTCATTTCCTCTGCTCTCTGCGGTATGGTATCCGGATCCTCTGTGGGAAATACAGTAACCACCGGTTCTGTAACCATTCCGATGATGAAGAAGACCGGTTATAAATCAGAGTTTTCAGGCGCTGTTGAGGCCGCGTCTTCAACCGGAGGACAGATTATGCCTCCCATCATGGGAGCGGCAGCCTTCCTGATGGCTGATTTCGTCGGCGTTCCTTACTCCGATATCATCGGCCGTGCAATTCTGCCGGCAGTGCTGTACTTTACGGGAATCTTTATTTCGGTTCATCTGGAGGCGAAAAAACTTGGACTTCACGGCATTCCGAAGGAACAACTTCCGAAATTCGGAAAACTGATCCGCAAGATCTACCTGCTGCTTCCGCTGATCATGCTGGTTGTCTGGGTATCCGGAAACTTCATGACCATGCAGAAGGCCGCCTCCCTTGCAATTCTTCTCTCCATCGCGGTGAGTCTGATTGACAAGGAGAACCGCATTACACCTCACAAGATTCTGGAGGCTCTTGAGGCCGGCGGAAAGAGCGCCATTACAGTAGGTGCAGCCTGCGGTGTGGCCGGCATCATCTCCGGAACCATCACCATGACAGGACTGGCCAATGACCTCATCAACGGAATTGTGGGACTTGCAGGCAATCATCTGATCATTGCTCTTGTGCTCACCATGCTCTGCTGTATCATTCTCGGTATGGGCGTGCCTACAACTGCCAACTACTGTATCATGGCGGCAACCACAGCTCCCATTCTGATCCGAATGGGCGTGCCGGTGATGGCGGCGCATTTCTTCGTATTCTACTTCGGAATCGTTGCAGACATCACGCCGCCGGTAGCACTTGCGGCCTATGCAGGATCCGCCATTGCGAAGTCCAACCCGATGAAGACCGCCTTCAATGCCTCCAAGCTGGCGATCGCGGTATTCATTGTACCTTACGTATTCTGCTACAGCCCGCAGATGCTGCTCATCGATTCACATCCGTTTGAGGTTGTACAGATCGCAGTGACATCCCTCATCGGTATCTTCGGCATCTCCGCGGCGCTGGAGGGCTACTGCTTCACAGAAATCAATCCGGTATTCCGCATCCTTGCCATTGTCGGCGGACTGCTTTTGATCATTCCGGGTCTTGTCACAGATGCCACGGGTCTTGCCCTTGTCATCGGTGTCCTGGCAATCCAGAAGCTCCTTGCAGTGAGAAAAACAGCTGCGGCTGCCTGAAAGAAAAATTTGGCGTACGGGATGACAGTCCCCTGCAGATGCGATATAATTAATTGCATTTAGTTAGCACCCAGAGAAAGGACAGGTTTATGGCACAGGATAATCAGGAAAAAGTAATTGTCATTGACTTCGGCGGACAGTACAATCAGCTGGTTGCGAGAAGAGTACGTGAAGCAAATGTGTATTGCGAGATCTACTCTTACCGCACACCGCTGGATCAGATCAAAGCGATGAATCCTAAGGGAATCATTCTCACCGGCGGCCCGAACAGCGTATATGAAGAGGGCGCGGCTTCCGCCCCGAAGGAATTGTTTGAGATGGGAATCCCGGTTCTCGGCCTCTGCTACGGTGCGCAGCTCATGATGCATGTGCTGGGCGGAAAAGTGGAGAAGGCACCGGAGCGTGAGTACGGAAAGACGGAGATCCTTGTTGACAATACTGCGTCAGAGGTATTCCGGAATGTACCGGACAAGAGCATTGTCTGGATGAGCCATAACGATTATATAACAGCAATCGCAGACGGGTTCGTGGTGGACGCACATACGGTTAACTGCCCGTACGCAGCGGTTGAGAATGCAGAGAAGAAACTCTACGCCTTCCAGTATCATCCGGAAGTACTTCATTCCGAGTACGGCCGTGAGATGCTCAAGAACTTCGTACACAATGTGTGCGGCTGCGCAGGTACCTGGAGAATGGATGACTTCGCGGAGAATACCGTGAAGGCACTACGTGAGAAAATCGGAGACGGCAAAGTGCTTCTCGCACTTTCCGGCGGCGTGGATTCCTCCGTTGCGGCAGGACTTCTCGCCAAGGCGGTAGGCAAGAACCTTACCTGTGTATTCGTGGATCACGGTCTTCTCAGAAAAGACGAGGGAGATGAAGTAGAAGCGGTATTCGGACCTTCCGGTCAGTTTGACCTCAACTTTATCCGCGTCAACGCACAGGAGAGATATTACAAGAAACTGGCAGGCGTTACCGAGCCTGAGCAGAAGAGAAAGATCATTGGCGAGGAATTCATTCGTGTCTTCGAAGAAGAGGCGAAGAAGATCGGTGCTGTGGACTATCTCGCACAGGGTACCATTTATCCGGATGTTGTAGAGTCCGGTCTGGGTGGAGAATCCGCTACTATCAAGTCTCATCACAACGTAGGAGGACTTCCGGAGTTCGTTGATTTCAAGGAAATTGTCGAACCGCTTCGTGACCTCTTCAAGGACGAGGTGAGAAAGGTCGGACTTCATCTCGGAATTCCGGAGAAACTGGTCTTCAGACAGCCTTTCCCGGGACCGGGACTCGGAATCCGTATCATCGGAGAAGTCACCGCTGAGAAAGTAAAGATCGTTCAGGACGCAGACGCGATCTACCGTGAGGAGATTGACAATGCAGGCCTCAACGCCACCATCGGTCAGTACTTCGCGGCACTCACCAATATGCGATCCGTTGGAGTTATGGGTGATGAGAGAACCTATGATTACGCCATCGCCCTTCGTGCAGTCAACACCGTGGACTTCATGACCGCAGACGCCGCTGAGATTCCGTTTGAGGTACTCAAGAAGGTCACAAACAGGATCGTAAACGAGGTAGATCACGTCAACCGCGTATTCTACGACATCACCAGCAAACCGCCGGGAACCATTGAGCTTGAATAATAAAGTGATAAAATAACATATCCGCAAGCCCTTGATTTTGCAGGGTTTGCGGATTTTTTATGCTCTTTTGTGACACCATTTTGATGTAAAAAAATGTATCAAAAAGGTATCATTTCAGATGGCTTGCAGGTGATAAGCCCGTAAATATGCAGACGTGACAGGTTTGAAATTTATTCTTCGGAATAATGTATTTTTTCATTTCTTATTCAAATGCCGACAGATAGTATGTGGATTCCACAATATTATTTTTAAGGAGGACATTATTATGTCAGTTTACAGAGATGAAAAAAGAGGAACATGGACGGTATCGGTGTATTATCGTGATTATGAGAACACGGTACATCGGAAGACAAAGAGAGGGTTTGCAACTAAGCGCGAAGCTCTTGAATGGGAAAGGAATTTTGTGCTTTTAAAATCCAGATGCACGGGAAAGTTATTTAGGTATTTTTGGGAGACTTACACGGAGGATATGAAACCTCAAGTCAGAAAAAGTACCTGGGATGCGAAAGAGCACGTGGTACGTACAAAGATTCTTCCGTTCTTTGGTGATATGAAATTGGATATGATTAAGCCGAGGAATATTATTAAATGGCAGAATCAAATCGCCCAGATGAAAAGAAAAGACGGTAGTGATTATGCCGCTTCTTACTACAAAACAATTCAATCTCAGCTAAGCTCCATTTTTAACCACGCGGTGAGATATTATGATTTAGAGTCAAACCCTGTGAAGAAAGTGCTTCCTATTTCCGGAGGAAGGCCGCAAGAGTTTCGTTATTGGAAGAAAGAAGAATTTGAAATTTTTATCTCGCATGTTCCGAGTACTTCAATTTTTTATTATGCCTTTGAGATGCTTTATTGGTGCGGCCTTCGAGAGGGAGAATTGTTTGCGTTGACTTTGAGGGACTTTGATTTCAATAAGAAAACAGTAAAGATAAATAAGATTTTTACAGTTGTAAAGGGCGAACCAATTATACGTCTGCCAAAAACGCAAAGCGGGCTTAGAACTGTGACGATACCTGAATCTCTTTGCAACGAGATAGAGGGATTTGTTAAGGAGCTGC
>JAIKXQ010000026.1 GCA_024684035.1 Eubacterium sp.
CATTACCTTCCGGCTCTATTTCAAGAAGGAGCACCGGAGGGATTATCACTTGTATCAGGGAACACAGAGCTTTCTTGTTATGCTGGTGGCGGCGATGACCTATGGAGTCTGTGTGGCGATTCCGGTGGAGGGGGCGCTGATGCAGCTGCTGGTGAGGGCGGTGATCTGCGTATTGATTCCGAACGTGATCTTTATTCTTGCTTACAGGAAGACGGATTCTTTTCAGTATTTGAAGGGGATAGTGTGGGGGAAGTGAGGAATTGGGATTGCGTCAGATAGATGCTGCTCATGGCAATTGAATCTTGCTCAACTCGATAGATTTATCACATTTTTCGACTATGCTATATTTATTTTCGGAGTACTTTTTGCTTAATACTGCATAAATCTTCTTTTGTGGTTTAGATGAAACGGTTCGAATATCTTTTTTCAACAAAGTATTCGGAACGTTATCATCCAGAGCCTCTGCGATCGTTCTTGAACGATCAACAGGAGCCGCTCTTGGTATCTTAACCTCAAAAAAATCCATTATTTGAAACGAAATGCATATTGAAGGAATAGTTGCAAAAATAGTCATAAAGGGGTAACATAATAGGCAACAAAGTCAATAGTTATCAGATAATAGAGTTTTATAATACATTGTTTCTCGTAAATGGTGTATAGAACCTATTATTTAAACACTAGCGACGCCTGCCCTTTCGGGGACGAATCAATTCTATATTTATACATTTATCAATCAAGGCTTTTATAAGCATCACAAAGTTTCATCAGGCAGCGAACTGCTGCGGTTTTTGTTCAGTAAAGTATTGCAAGGTATTTTGAGTAACGGAAACAGTCAATAAGAAGTTCTTAAGAAATCAGCAAGAAAAGTACAAGTGAATGAGGGAAAAACAGTCGAATGGATTACATCAACGATCCTGCATTCAAAGGAATAAAACCCTTTGAGAAAAAGATCTGGCTGTCGAGTCTCACCATGCACGGTGATGAGCAGAAGTGGGTAGACGAAGCCATTCGCACCAACTGGGTATCCACCGTGGGAGAGAACATCAATGTTGTCGAAGAGCAGGTGGCGGAAATCATCGGCAGGAAGTATGCCGTGGCACTCTCTTCCGGAACAGTGGCACTGCATCTCGCCATCCGTCTTGCCGGGGAGAAGCTCTACGGACGACCGGTGGCAGGCTGTGGGAGTCTGGCGGGGAGGAAAGTCTTCGCCAGCGACATGACCTTCGCCGCAACGGTGAATCCCATCTGCTATGAGGGCGGCATACCCGTCTTCATCGATTCCGAATATGACACCTGGAACATGGATCCCGAAGCCCTGGAAAAAGCCTTTGAGATCCATCCGGAAGTGAAACTCATCGTAGTCGCCCACCTCTACGGCACCCCTGCAAAAATAGACGCCATCCGTAAGATCGCAGATACACACGGGGCACTGATTGTGGAGGACGCGGCAGAATCCTTCGGGGCAAGCTACGGAGGAAAACAGATCGGTTCCTTCGGGGATCTGAGCATCATCTCCGGAAACGGCAACAAGATCATCACCGGAAGCTCCGGCGGCTTTCTTCTGACAGACTCAGAGGAAGACGCCCACAGAATCCGGAAGTGGAGCACCCAGTCCCGGGAAGACGCCCCCTGGTATCAGCACGAGGAGCTGGGCTATAACTACCGGATGAGCAACATCATCGCCGGAATCCTCCGCGGACAGCTTCCCTATCTGGACGAGCACATCGCACAGAAACGGGAGATCTACGAGAGATATAAGGAAGGCCTGAAAGACCTGCCGGTGAGAATGAATCCGCTTGGGGACGAGCAGAGCTGTCCCACCTACTGGCTCTCCTGTATGCTCATCGACGAGGACGCCATGTGCAGAGCCGTGCGGGGAGAGAAGGAAGAACTCTGGGTTCGGGAAACCGGCAAGACCTGTCCCGGAGAAATCCTGCAGGCACTGGCAGCCTTTCGCGTAGAAGGCCGTCCGATCTGGAAACCCATGCATATGCAGCCGATATATAGGATGAACCCGTTTGTGACGGTTGAGGGAACGGAAGAGGATGCACAAATGCCTATATCCAAGGTTCTGGAATCGACGTTGGAGCTGATATTTTCAGACGTGGGCTGTGCTTACCGAGTGATAACAAGATGACGCCGGAACAACAGGAAAGGATTATAGAGATTATTCATCGGTGCTTTTTGTAATATCGGCTGAATGTAACTGAGGGGATAAATCAGTATCGGCTGGATATGTATGAGGGCTTACATTGGCATCTGCTGAATATGTATGAGGGGTCATATAGGCATCTGCTGGATATGTATGAGACCGTAGATAAGACGAGCGGAGGCGCAATTCAGCCTTTCTCTCTCTCATTTGTTAATGTACATAGTTTATTGGAGACTTTTCCCCCAGATGAAGTTGTTGAAAAGGAAAGGACGAGCGTGTCAATTAATATGAGAACAATTTTAATAACTGGTATCGGAGGACTTACACCTCGTTCTATTGCCACAATAATAAAAGAAAACCATCCTGATTATAAGCTCATAGGCTGTGATGTAGAAAAAAAGGCAATGGGCTTCTTCATGAAGACCAGGGACGGAAGGAAACTTATAGACGAGTATTTCGTAGCTCCGAGATGCGATGATCCCTCCTACTTCACATGGATTGAGAAGTTCGTGGAAGAGAAGGTTATTGACTATGCTTTCGTTCAGCCGGAGTCTGAGATTGTGGAATGGGGACAGTATTACGAAGATCACGGTAAGTATCCCTGCCCGGTATTTATGGGTTCTAAATTGCTTTCGGAATCCTTGCGTGATAAGTCGATTATGGCGGAATTGCTGGAGGGAACAGATTATGTTCCGAAGACCATAAAAGTCACTCAGGAGAATCCCCGGTTTGAGGATGTGGAGAAAGAGATAGGTTTCCCTTGCTGGATCAGAGGAACAGAAGGGACTGGTGGTCTTGGTTCTCTGCGTCTTGATGATATCAGTTCTTATAAATCGTGGCTCTTTATAAATTTTCGCATTCCGGAGTTTACCGTTTCAGAGTTCCTTACAGGACGGCATCTCGCCAACCAAATGCTCTATTACAACGGTGAGTATGTAAAAGGCGCTGCATTGGAATGTGTGGAGTACGTTATGGCAAACACAGCTCCTTCCCACGTGACCGGGAATACTCATTTTGGTCGATTCCTTAATGAGGATCGGATCAACAAGTTCTGTGACGACTGTATCAAATATTTGGAGAAGAAACTCGGTGTGCAAGCCCATGGCATCCTTTCCTTCGACCTAAAAGAAGACAAGGATGGGAACATGAAGGTGACCGAAGTAAATATCCGGCATATGGCGTACACGGGTGTTATGGCACATGTGGGATTTGATTTGATTGAGGATACGATTCGGATTCATGAGGATGGGAACGCAGACAATATAATGCGTGATCCGTACCACCACTATGAAAAACCTTATATCTTTTTAAGAGATGTAGATGTTGAGCCGATAGTGCTGGAGTCTGAAGAGATATTTGATGATCCTACACATATTCGGGGGGGGGTTTGGCTAAGGGCTAATATGTTCTCATCACCTCAATTGGAGGTGGCCGCATGATTAAAGAATACCCCATCTCAAACCAAGCTGAATGGGACAGAATTGTTCGCTCTTTCCCAAACTATGATGTTTTCTATCTATCAGGATATTCAAAAGCATTTATGCGTGAAGCACCAAAAAATGGAACTCCAATCTTGCTTCTCTATGAAGATGGTGATGATAGGGCCATCAATGTGGTACTCAAGCGCGATGTTGCATTGGATGATAAGTTAAAGGAGAAAGTTGAAGAAGGACAATATTTTGATCTTATAACGCCTTATGGCTATGGAGGTTTTTACGGTCGTGTTTCTGATTGGGTGAAATTGAATCAAGCCTATACAGCGTATTGCATGGAGAATCATTATGTCTGTGAATTCGTCCGATTTGAACTGTTTACTGATTACCATGCCCATTACGATGGCGAAGTGGAAACGAGAACCCACAATGTGGTTAGATCACTTAAAATTCCGCTCGATGAAATGTGGATGGATTTCAAACAGAAAGTCCGAAAGAATGTCAAGAAAGCGAATAGCTATAATCTGAGTTGCATCATAGAGAATACGGGTGAGTATTTGGAGGATTTCCTGCGAATCTACTACAGCACTATGAGTAGAACGGACGCAGAGGATGAGTATTACTTCAGTAGGCGATTCTATGAAGATGTGAACGAGATGAAAGACAACGTGATGTATTTTCACGCTGTATATGATGGAAAAATCGTATCTACTGAATTGGTTATTTATGGAACTGAGAATTGTTATTCATATTTGGGGGGGACAGACCGAGATTATTTTGATGTAAGGCCTAACGATTATTTGAAGTACGAGATTATTAAATGGGCCAAAGCGAAGGGATTTAAGAGCTTTGTTCTTGGAGGAGGTTATGGTGCTGATGACGGCATCTTCCAGTATAAGCTGAGTTTGGCTCCGCATGGCCAATATGACTTCTATATTGGCAGGAAGATTTTTGATAGAGAATCCTATGACAAACTTGTGGATTTAAGGTCAGGAGAAGCCTTGAATGAGAAGTATTTCCCACTTTATAGGAGTTGAATCGTCATCTACATATGCTTATTAGAATGGATGAGAGATTAGCAAAGCTGAGATGGGAACTGTAGAGTAATGAAGAAGGAACGAATGCTGCAAACCATCGGTTTGGTTTTAAAGAAAGGCTCGGGAGCCAGAGGCCGGTATCTCCGAGATAAGCATATCTTTGCGGAGGTTGGAGAAAATGTGAAATTCCAGCCAAGGCTTATCCCTCTCTACCCGGAGTTGATAAAGCTGCATAACAACGTCATGGTTGCAGCAGGGGTGCGATTCGTGACACATGATGCGTCCTATACGGTGTTGAGTAAGTTAGGCTTGGGTAAGTTCCCGGAGCGTGTGGGCTGCATTGAAGTTATGGACAACGTTTTTATTGGCTACAATGCGACGATTCTTCCAAACGTCAGAATTGGAGAGAATTGTATTATCGGAGCTAGCTCCACAGTAACAAAGGATCTGGAACCGAATGGTGTATATGCTGGGACTCCGGCTAAGAGAATAGGATGATGAATATGTGATGAAGTGCTCAGAAAATCCTGGGGGGTACAACTATCCCTATGTTCAGCATAATCAGAACATTTCTGGTGATGAAATCAAGAGAGCGTGGGGCTTCTTTGAAAATGAAAGCTTCCTGTATACTTTAAACAGTGAAGGGAAGCAGCCTTGACCAAGAAAAATACCTCAGGTAAAGTTGGATTATTACTGACCTGGCAGTTGGTAAAATCCAAAAATACGAGAGGTATCTAAGATGAATAGTAAA
>JAIKXQ010000067.1 GCA_024684035.1 Eubacterium sp.
AGCTGGAAGAAGCCCAGAACGAATACGATCGTCTGGTGGAAAAGAAAAACGAAGCGGATATGAAGAAAATCCTCGGCGCCTACGCGAAAAGTAAGCGCAGTATGGAGGAAGTAATTGATTTCCTGAAAGGGAAAAATTGACATCATTATTTTGAATCGATGGAGTCTGATTTCTCTTTTTCGAGAAGCTGAATAACAGATTCATTGAAGAAAACTAATTAGCTTTCGGAAAGAAAAAAGAACTGGGGGGATTTGAGCACGGAACACTTTCTTAAACGTAAGTGGAAAAAATGTTCATCCCCTTTCACTTTTTGAGTTTATAAAATTTTCATGGTGCCTGACCCCAATTTAACTGTGGTTCGGTTGTACCGGATCACAAAGATAAGAACGTTTGCGATAAGGTTGTGAAGATCATATAGTCTAATACGAAAGTTGTGGATGGGTTTGTGTGGAGGCTTAAGTGAATGCAGAGTTACAATAGCATTTGCGATAATTTAGTTAATAAAAACATCTCTCTCGCCGTAGTCGGTCTTGGATATGTAGGAATGCCTATTGCTGTGGCTTTTGCAGAGAAGGGACTTGATGTCATCGGTTTCGATAATAACGAGGAGAAAATTAATCTCTACAAATCAGGAATCGATCCGACAAAGGAAGTCGGGGATGATGTGATCAAACGGACTACTTTACGGTTCACAAGTGATGAAAGTGAGTTGAAGATGGCAGGATTCATCATCATCGCTGTACCTACGCCAGTAAATGCTGACCACACGCCGGATTTGAGTCCGGTGGAAGGAGCTTCAAGAATTGTTGGCAACAACCTAAGGCCTGGTACTATTGTTGTGTATGAATCAACAGTTTATCCAGGCGTTACTGAGGATGTATGCGTACCAATTTTGGAAACAAAGTCGGGACTGAAATGTGGAGAAGGGTTTAAGGTCGGGTATAGCCCAGAGAGGATTAATCCGGGGGATAAGGAACATAGACTAAATAATATCAAGAAGATCATCGCTGGCATGGACTCTGACACATGTAAGGAAATAGAAAAGGTTTATAACCTTGTCATCGAAGTAGGAACGTATCCAGTATCAAGTATTAAAACTGCTGAAGCGATTAACGTTGTAGAGAATAGTCAGCGTGATATAAATATCGCCTTTATGAATGAGCTTGCAATGGTATTTGATCGCATGGGTATTGATACCAATGAAGTTATTGATGGGATGAACACAAAGTGGAATGCATTAGGTTTTCGCCCAGGACTTGTCGGAGGACACTGCATTGGTGTGGATCCTTATTACTTTACATACGAAGCAGAGCGACTTGGATATCATAGTCAGATAGTATTGAATGGTCGTATGGTCAACGATTCAATGGGAAACTATATAGCTGATAAAGCCGTTAAACTGATGGTTGAAGTGGGATTAGCACCTAAGAAGAGTAAGGTGGCTATATGGGGACTTACTTTTAAAGAGAATTGTCCTGATGTCAGAAACAGCAAGATTGTTGATATCGTTAGAAGACTGCAAGAGTACGGAATAGAACCTATCATATCTGATCCGTGGGCAGATAGAGAAGAAACGGAGAGATTTCATGGTACCTGGCACTTCGCTTGTATAAAAAATTCATGGTGCCTGAAACCAATGGTAGTACGGTTTAGGGGAGTAAGACGGTTAAATGAGGAAAAGAATATTATTTCGAGCTAACGGATATAGAGATATTGGATTAGGCCATATTTATAACTGTTTGACCATGGCAAAGCTTTTGTCAGACCACGATGTGGC
The DNA here is from genome assembly GCA_024684035.1 of Eubacterium sp. Taxonomy (GTDB): domain Bacteria; phylum Bacillota; class Clostridia; order Lachnospirales; family Lachnospiraceae; genus Bilifractor. Next base: position 1,778 of record JAIKXQ010000067.1, read on the forward strand.
CTTTGTTACTGAGCAACGATATCAGGAGGGAGTAATTAAATTTAAAGAGAGTGGAATAAAAACATACGTGATTGATGGTGAAGGAGATATTGAGACCGCTATTAAGAATTTTAAACCAGATATATGGGTAAATGATTGTTTGGATACATCAGCTGAGTACATTACATGGCTGAAGAAACACGTTGATAGAGTAGTTACTATGGAGGATCTTGGTAGTGGATCCGAAGTTGCAGATGCGGTAATCAATGCAGTCTATGAGTGGGACGACAGGCCTTTTGTTAACAGTGGATGGAAATATGCATGTTTGAGAGACGAATTTCTGACATCTCCTTCATGCAGTTTTAAGAAGGACGTGGAACGGGTGATTGTTATGTTTGGGGGAACTGATCCCTCAAATTATAATGGACTATTGTATGGGACAATAAAGGAGATCGCAAAACATTATAAGAATGTCACATTTGATTTTATTACGGGACTAGGGTACGACAGCGAAAAAAATGGAATAGTATCTGTTCCTGATTTGGGTATAGAAATTCATTCGGATGTCAAGAAAGTTACAGAATACATGAAAAATGCAGACATAGCTTTTACAAGTCAGGGGCGGACTATTTTTGAATTGGCAGCAATGGGGATTCCGTCTATAGTGTTGGCACAAAATGAAAGAGAACAAACACACACATTTGCGCAAATGGATCATGGCTTTTTAAATTTGGGAAGAGACGATATATCATTGGAAGTGGTTAGAAATACGTTAGACTGGCTGATAAATACACCAGCAATTAGAAAGAATATGTATGATTTGATGGTCTGCTTGCCGATTCGCGACGGTATATTTAGGGTGAAAAATGTGATACTTGGGAACGATAATAGTTTGGAAAGGTGTTATGAAAAAAATAGATCGAATAACTGAAAAAGAAAGAGAATATTTGGATGAAGTACTGAAAGGTGAGTTTTCTGCGTCGAAAACGTACACGATGGTTACTCGGATGGAACAGGCGTTTGCTTCGAAATTCGGAAAGAAATATGGCGTGGCGATGGTAAACGGAACTGCAACGCTTCATATGGCATTGGAGGCGGCAGGAGTTGAACCAGGAGATGAGGTAATTTGTCCGCCGCTTACTATGAGTAGCACAGCTATTTCAATCCTGATGACAAATGCAGTACCTGTTTTTGCGGATGTGGATCTGGACACTTTTCTAATTACGGCTACAGAAATAGAAAAGAAGATTTCAGCTAAAACGAAGGCGATAATTACGGTATCAACATACGGACTATCTCCTCAAATGTATGAGATTATGCAACTGGCTAAAAAACATAATCTAGTGGTTATTGAAGATAACGCTGAATGTTACGGGGCATATCAGGACGGAAAGATTGTAGGTTCATACGGCGATATGGCTTCATATAGTTTTCAAAGCTCAAAGCATATTACGTGCGGAGAGGGCGGAATAGTTATAACAGATGATGGTGACTTGGCTGATAAACTTAGACGATATTCCGGATTGGGGTATGCTGGTGTCAGTAGCAGAAAGGGGCGAATAACAAAAGATGATATACAGAGTCCCAATTATGAGAGACATGTTATTTTGGGGTGGAACTACAGAATGTCTGATTTATGTGCTGCTGTAATAATGGGACAACTTGAGCGGATGGAAGAATTTGTGAAGATGAGACAGTTGTGCGCACTTTATTACGACGATGCAATCAAGGGATCTGAAATTTTAAAAGCACAACAAATACCGACGGGGAATACAAATTCATATTGGACATATGCTATGAAGCTGGATACCGACAAAGTGAACTGGTATGAATTTAGAAAAAAGTATGTTGAAATGGGCGGAGATGGCTATTATGCGGCTTGGAAACTAGCCTATCAAGAACCAATGTTTAGAAATAAAGCGTTTTTAAATCGGGAAAAAATAGGCATATATGATGCATACGATTTTAGAAGTGTATGTTGTCCAAATGCGGAAAGGTTACAACGTAGTATAATCCAGTTAAAAACAAATTATTATGATGAAGCAGAAGTTGAAACGCAGGCTCAGATTCTTAAAAAGACGGTTGAATATTACGAGGGAAAAAGAGGATGAAATATTTGGCTGTTATTCAGGCACGATGTGGTTCAAGCCGTTTACCTAACAAGGTTTTAAAGGATATCGAAGGCAAACCGGTTTTACTGAGGATGCTAGAGAGAGTGTCGAAATCAAAGAAAGTTGATGCGATAGTGGTTGCAACAACTATTAACCAAGAAGATTTAGAGATAGTACGTATCGTATCTGATTATGGATATCGTGTTTTTGTTGGTAGTAGCGAAGATGTTCTTGACAGGTATTATCAAGCATCGCGATTATTTCAACCGGAGTATGTTATACGTTTGACGGCAGATTGTCCTATGTTGGATTGGAGGGTAATTGATGACGCTATCAAAAAAATGAATAATGTGACGGATGATTTGACTATGCTTTCAGAAACATTTCCTGACGGTGAAGATGTGGAAATTGTTAGGTTTTCTTCGCTGGAAAAGGCGTGGAAAGAAGCGAGGCTCGCTTCAGAACGAGAGCATGTGACATTGTATATTAAGAATCATCCGGAAAAATTTACAATTCAGGATTATCAAAATCCACTAGGAAATATGCATAACGAAAGATGGACATTGGATGAAAAAGAAGATTTGGAATTGATAAGATACGTATATAGACATTTTTCTCCGAGAACGGATTTTACAATAGGAGAAATATATGAGTATTTACAAAAGACACCCGATGTTCGTTTGTTAAATCAAATGTATGCGCGAAATGAAGGGCTTCGGATTTCATTAGCAAATGACAAGGTGGTTAAGTAGGAGTGCATTATGGATTACAAAAATATGTTTTCGTTGAAAGATAAAAATATAGTCATAACTGGTGGATGCGGCTACTTAGGAAGAGAAATAGTAAATGGGGTAAGAGCTATGGGGGCTAGCGTACAAGTTATAGATTATGCTGAATCCGCAACAATACGTTGTAATCTTGATAGTACAGAAGAATTGAAACTTGCTATAAAAAAAGCGGCTATTGCAAAAGGAAAAATCGACGGACTGATTACGATGGCAGCCAACCTCGGAGCAGGGGTGTTAAATGATATTGAAAATATGGATGATGAATATTGGGGAAAGGGGTTAGATGGAACCATTGGATATTCATTTAGAACAATTCGTGAGATCATACCGTATATGAAAGAACATGGGGGGAGTATTGTTAATATTGGCTCGCTGTATGCGGTGGGCGCACCGGATCCACGAACATATTATGATACTCCTTTTTCAAGTACACCTAATTATGGAGCTGGAAAAGCAGCGACAGTTGAACTGACCAAATTTTGTGCGGCATATCTTGCTAAATATGGTATACGCGTTAATTGTGTAAGTCCGGGTTCGTTCCCTCACGAAGATGTTCAGAAAAACACATTATTTAAGAAACGTTTGGAGTCAAAGACTATGATGGGACGAATAGGGTATCCAGAGGATTTGGTGGGTGTGATGGTTTTTTTGTTGTCGGAGGCATCAAATTATATAACTGGTGTAAATATTATGGTCGATGGTGGTCAAACAGCGTGGTGAAAAAGATGATAGATATAGTTAATAAAAGAATAAAAAGTGGCAAATTTGTGCTTATTGCGGAGATAGGTGTCAATTATTATGATGTTTCCGCGCAGAGGGGAATTCCATTGATGGATGCAGCAAAATTGATGGTAAAAGAAGCGGCAAATGCAGGAGTGCATGCCGTAAAGTTTCAATCATATAAAGCGGACACTATTGCTTTGGAGCAATCACCGTCGTATTGGGATTTGAGAGAGGAACCAACCAATTCGCAGTATGAATTGTTTAAAAAATATGATGCCTTTTCAGAAAAAGAATATCGTGAATTGGCGGAGTATTCAATGGAAGTGGGGGTGGAATTCATGTCCACCCCCTTCGATATAAACTCCGTTAATTATTTGGAATCGTTGATGAATGTTTACAAGATCTCGTCATCTGATTTAAACAATCTTGGGTTTGTCAAGGCTATAGCACAAAAAAACAAACCTATTATTATGTCAGTAGGTGCATCTGACGAAGACGAAATAGATCGGACGATTAGATGCATACAAGAATACAATGATAAACCGTTGACCTTGATGCATTGTGTGTTGGAGTATCCGACGCCATATGAGCATGCAAATTTGAAAAAGATTATTTCCTTAAGTCGACGATATTCAAATTGCTTTATAGGATACTCGGATCATACGAAGCCGGATACTTCATACGATGTGCTAAAAATGGCATATTTATTAGGCGCTAATGTTATCGAGAAGCATTTTACGCTGGACAAGACGTTGAAAGGAAATGATCATTATCATGCGATGGATCCCATTGATGTTCATAATATTCTGCAATCCATTGAGCGTCTTTGTGTACTGGGGGGGGATGGAGCAATAAAGTGTCTCGAATCTGAAAAAAAGGCACGACAGAATGCACGAAGGTCATTGGTTGCTGACAAAGATATTGCTAAGGGTGAGGTTATTACCGAGGAGAAGCTTACGTGGAAAAGGCCAGGCAATGGCATTGCAGCAGATAGAATATCCGAAATAATCGGAAAAAGGGCTAGGAAAAACTTGAAAAAGGGAGAAATCCTTGATGGAGAAAGTGTTTAACTGTTTGAGTTATCTACAGCGATGAATATTTGTTGGATTTGTTGTTGCGATAATATCCTTAGGAGATAAACTGTGGAATATAAAAATGGTGTTTGCAGATATGAATTGAAAAGTGTAACGGATATACTCAAAAGAAAAGACCCGATTTACGAAGAATATCTTGATGAGTTTGAGCGGGCTCAGAATGGTGAAAATGTTGGAAAACCCATGTACATTGTGCTGGAAGTAAATAATTATTGCAATATGAGATGCAAAATGTGCATTAGGTCAATGGACGAGGGGCAGAACAGCAGTCATGTGTTGAAAATGGAACTTATAGATAAGGTTCTCGGAGACATAGAAGAACTTGATATACCAAGTGTTTTCTTAGGAGGAGGAGCCGAGTGTTTAATAAATCCAGATATTAAAGAAATAATAAAAAAAATTAGAACAATAAAAAGAACGGTTAGTGACGATGTTTTAATAACCAATGGATATGAATTGTCAGATGATATTATTGATCTCTTGATTGAAGAGGGCTGGGAAAAGATTTTTATTTCACTTGATGCTGCAACACAGAGCACTTATCAAAAAATCAGAGGGCGAGAATTGGCACATGTAGAACGGAGGATACAGAGGTTAATTGATAGAAGACGGGAAGCGAATTCTAGCTTTCCAATTATACGAGTATCATTTGTGGTTATGGATGAGAATGATGATGAACAAAAGATGTTCTTTGACAAATGGAAAGATAAAGTTGAAATAATTGATTTTCAGAAACTTACTGTATACAACAAGGAAATGGCTATTAAATCAGGACTCCCCATGCCAAAAGAAATATGTAAGCAACCATTTAGTAGAATGGAAGTGGACAGTTTTGGTAATATTTTTCCCTGTTGTTCAGAGTGGAATAAGCATATTAAACTGGGGAATATAGAAAATATGCATCTAAAGGACGCTTGGAACGGCCCTTTGATAAATAAAATACGGGATAGTTGGCCGAATCATGTAATGGAGGTTTGTAGGACTTGTTTGTACCGAGAATAGGATATTTGTTTATTTGATATATTGCAAGTAAAAAATGATATGGAAGGAAGCCATTGATTTCCTGAAAGGGAAAAATTGACGTCATTATTTTGAATCGATGGAGTCTGATTCCCCTTTCGCGAGAAACTGAATAACAGGTCCATTAAAAAAATAATCAGCTTTCGAAAAGAAAAAGGAACTGGGGGGGATTTGAGCACGGAACACTTTCTTAAATGTAAGTGAAATGATGTTCATCCCCTTTCACTTTTTGAGTTTATAAAATTATCATGGTGCCTGACGCCTGTTGGCTGTGGGAACGGACGAATTGGAAGCATAGAAAACTCAGATGGTGGATTTAACAGATAAATGAAGTGTTAGTCAGATAAAATACTGGTTGATGAAATGTATTTTAAGAGTATGTGTGAGAATACTATTATTGGTGTTAAAGGGGAATAATATGAATATATTGTATCGGGCATGCGCCTCAAAAAATGGATATCAGTCCACAATACTAAATCAATTATATAAAAAAGGCGTTTTTGAGCGTTGTACAGTTATTACACAAGCATTAGATAATAAAGATCATTATTCTACGAAGATATATCACGAAATTGAAGCTAAATATGGTTATTCATGTTCATATGATAAAATGTCTGATTTTGATGGTTTTCCAGAAGTGTCAGAAGATGTTTTAGAAAAAATGAGAAGGTACGAATCATTTACATTAAATATGACATGTCGGAATCATCATATGCACATAATGTATTACGATGAAATGTATAAAGAATATATGAGGCATGTGAGATTCTGGAATAGAATAATCGATGAAGATGAAATAGACATGGTTTTTCTATGTACTGTCCCACACTGTGCATGGGAATATGTCATATATTCGCTTGCAAAAGCGAAAGGTATACCAGTTCTTATTGAAACGGTTGCTAATATTCCGGGCTTTAATGAGGTTGGAACATCTTTGGAAAACTTGGGGCAAAATGTGAAAGTTTTTTTTGATAAAGACGATGAATTAAGGTTAGTTGGATGGGATAAGAATGTTAAAGAATATGTAAATAAGGTCTTGAACCATTCAAAATCATTAAGTGATGGTGAAAAACAACATCTGATCAAGAATCAAAAGAAATGGGTTTATTCTTTATACCACAAGCCAATAATAAAGAGGGCATTTAATACAAGTATGATGAGGTTTGCTTTAGCAAGCTTTATGGGTAAGAGAAAAGTGTACAATAATAAGTTACATTATAATTTTGAATTGGTAGGGCGTTACTTTATCAAAAAGTTTAATTACGGAGATTTGAAATACTATGACACAATGATAACAGATGAAGAAATTGACTATTCTTTAAAATATATTTTTTATGCTCTTCAGTATTTTCCAGAATCCTCGGTTTTGCCTAGAGGGGGGGTGTATTGGAATCAGCTAAATGCTATTAAAACAATTGCAAATGTGGCATCTAAATATGGTGTTCTTGTGTATGTAAAAGAACATTGGATTGAAGAGGGAAGATCAAAAGCATTTTATCAGGAGTTGAAAGATATTAAAGGCGTTGTTTGTGTTCCGTCAAAGAAAGATTCATTTGATTTGATAAAAAAGTCCATCGCAGTTGCGAGTGAAACTGGAACATGTATACAAGAAAGCATATTACTTGGAAAACCAGTGATAACTTTTGCTAATTCGTATATGTGTGGCGCGCCTGGGGTGTTTAGAATTAAAAGTGAAGGACAATTTGACGAGGTAATTAGAATGATTTTGGATAACTATGTAATTAATGAAAAGCAAGTTATGTTATATTTTAAGGCTATGTCGAAAACCCTAGTAAAAGGGTATTTAGATTGGCCATCTAATTCACATATAGATTTTAAGGAATGTATGGAAGATACTATTAATCTAATATCATCATTTGTAGATGATGGAATGAAAGAGGATTTTATTTACATAAAATGATGTATTAACTAAAAAAAGAGTATGATTCTTGATAATTACTGATAGATTACTACAATTTGCAAAAGAAGATATTGAAAATGGTTTATTTGTATTTGAGGAGAGAAGGTATGTGTCAGAGTATAGAAGAATTGCTCTCGCTACATCAAGATGTTTATAAATCTGTAGACAAAGGATGCTGGTTATTTGGGGCATCGGCATATGGTGAAAGAATTCTAAATCTATTAAATAATAATGGAATAAAAGTAATTGGTTTTATTGATAATAGTCCGGCAAAATGTGGTCTAAAGATAAACGATGTAAATGTGTATTCGTTTAGATATTTTTTAAAAGAACAAAAGTGTGGGATCGTTATCATTTGTGCTTTGAATCCTGAAAATATCAAGGAAATAAGGGCGCAATTATGTGATAGTGGTATTAATGAAAGTGATATATTTATTTATCATGATTTTCTGGATTACTTGTTGCCGGAATACTGTTGGATTAGACAAAAAAGGCTTGCAGTGAGAGTTGTGCAAATTTCACTAACAGAGCGATGCACACTTAGGTGTAAAAAGTGTGCGCATGCATGTAATTTGGTAAAAAATGATAGGGAGGATTTGAAATATGAGGAAGTGGTAAAAGGAGTGGATGAATTTTTTAGAATTGTTGACTACATAGAGGAATTTGTTTTATTAGGTGGTGAACCTTTGCTGTATAAGAAGCTCAGAAATGTGATTGATTATATAGGAAGTAAATACAGGAATAAAATAGGGGTATTTTCGATCACAACAAATGGAACGCTTGTCCCAGATGATATGCTTTTAAAGAGTTCAAAAAAATATAATGTAAAATTTAGAATTTCAGATTATTCAAAGACGGTAAATCAATGTAAGAAAACGCTAGTAAATATAGAGAAAATGCTAAAGAAACACTCTATAGAATATGACATAGAGAAAGTTTACTGGGTGGATTTTGGATTCGATTGGAAGGATAGAGGCAACGATCCAATAGTATTGAAAGATGTTTTTAGAAAATGCAAGACGCCATGTAGAGAGTTAAGATTTTCTAGACTATATTATTGTATGATGGGCAGAAGTGTTGCGGAAAACATGTCATATAATGTCGGAGAGAATGATTATTTGGATTTGATAGAAATTCAAAATACTCAATCAGGAGGAAAATTTGAGTATTTAAAATATACATTAGGTTTTTTGGATAAAGGGTATATTGATATGTGTAGACATTGTAATGCCAATGAGGCTTTTCTATATCCAATAGTACCTGCAGAGCAAATGTGAATAACTGCACGGAGTTATCATGCTGTGACTAGAGATTGCTTGGACACTGGGAAAGAAAGAGGTTGTCTTATGCGACTAATTGATTCGGTAAATGGCAAAGTTCTTGTCATAACAGGAGGTACCGGTTCTTTTGGTTCAACTGTCTTGAAGCATTTTTTGACGTCTGATATCGGCGAAATTCGTATCATCTCTCGCGACGAGAAGAAGCAGGACTGGATGCGGCATACATTGCAGGCTCAGTATCCGGAATATGCGTCCAAAGTCCGGTTCTATGTTGGAGATGTTCGCAATATTGATTCCGTCCGTGATGTTATGTATGGGGCGAACTTTGTATTCCATGCTGCAGCACTGAAGGAAGTGCCGTCCTGTGAATTTTTTCCGATGGAAGCAGTGAAGACCAATATCATCGGAACGGATAATGTGATTACGGCAGCGGTAGAGAACCATGTGGAACGAGTTGTTTTTTTGTCGACAGACAAGGCTGCGTATCCGATCAACGCCATGGGGATGACGAAAGCTGTCGGAGAGAAAGTTGTAGCGGCAAGAGCTCAGAAAGCTTTTGAGAGAAGCGGAACGGTACTGGCCTGTACGCGGTATGGAAATGTTATGTGCAGCCGTGGAAGTGTTATTCCGCTCTTCATTGATCAGATCAAAAAGCATCGCCCGATCACAATTACGGATCCCAATATGACCAGATTCCTGATGAATCTCGATGAGGCTGTGGATCTGGTGGCGTTTGCCTTTGAACATGCGGAACCGGGAGATCTGTTTATTCAGAAAGCAGATGCCAGCACGATCGGAGATCTGGCAGACGGGGTTATGAAAGTGTTTGGGGAGACGGAGAAGAAGATCATCGGAACCAGACACGGTGAGAAGCTGTATGAAACGCTGATGACAAGAGAAGAGAGACTCCGCAGCACGGATATGGGAAAATACTTCCGAATTGCGCCGGATGGACGTTCTCTGAATTACGATAAGTTCTACGTGAAGGGAAAAGTTCTGACCGAGGATGAGGAAGCGTACACCAGTCATAATACGAATCGTCTGGATGTGGATGGTGTGGTGAAGAAGATTCTGACAACAGATTATGTGAAGGAAGAGCTTGAAGGCCGGCCACATACGGTAGAAGCGTAAGAGGGGGAAGTTGGACGAAATGGTAAATTACCCATCCTGGAAAGAAAATGGCAAGATTAAGCTGATGATTATTGTGGGCACGAGACCGGAAATTATTCGATTGGCCGCAGTGATCAAAAAGACACGGAAATATTTTGATACGATTCTCGTGCACACCGGACAAAATTATGACTACAATCTGAACGGTGTTTTCTTCAGGGATCTTGGTTTGGAGGATCCGGAGCTCTATCTGGATGCGGTAGGAGCGGATCTGGGTGAGACCATGGGAAATATTATATCCTCAAGCTACAAGGCGATGGCAAAGATGAAGCCGGATGCAGTTCTTGTTCTCGGGGATACAAATTCCTGTTTGGCTGTTATCGGCGCGAAGCGTCTTCACATTCCGATTTTTCATATGGAGGCAGGAAACCGTTGTAAGGATGAATGTCTGCCAGAGGAGACGAACAGAAGAATCGTTGACATTATTTCGGATGTGAACCTTGCCTATTCAGAGCATGCGAGAAGGTATCTGTCCGACTGTGGCTTGCCGAAAGAGAGAACCTATGTTACGGGATCTCCTATGGCAGAGGTGCTGACGGAGAATCTTGAGGCCATTCGTTCGTCAGATGTTCATGAACGTTTAGGGCTTGAGAAGGGAAAGTATATCCTTCTTTCTGCTCATCGCGAGGAGAATATTGATACCGAGAAGAACTTTACAAGTCTTTTTACCGCGATCAACAGAATGGCAGAAACGTATGATATGCCGATTCTCTATTCCTGTCATCCGAGATCGAGGAAACGTCTGCAGGCATCGGGATTTAAACTCGATCCTCGCGTGATTCAGCATGAGCCTCTTGGCTTTCATGATTATAACTGCTTACAGATGAATGCTTTTGCGGTTGTGTCTGATTCCGGAACTCTCCCGGAGGAGTCCAGTTTCTTTACATCGATCGGACATCCAATTTCTGCCGTCTGCATTCGAACATCGACAGAGAGACCGGAGGCACTGGATAAGGGATGCTTTATCCTTTCGGGAATTGATGAAAAGGGACTGCTTCAGGCTGTGGATACGGCTGTAACAATGGTTCGGGAAGAGAAGAACGGTGGTGCGATTCCGGTTCCGGATTATACCGACATAAATGTTTCGGACAAGGTAGTAAAGATTATCCAGTCTTACGTAGGCGTTGTGAACAAGATGGTGTGGAGAAAAGATCTATGAAGATACTTGTAACCGGTGCTGAAGGCTTTGTCGGAAAAAATCTGGTAGAGAATCTGAAGAATATTCGGGATGGGAAGAATCGAACCAGACCGATTCTTTATGTAGAAGAAATCTATGAGTACGACCGAAACAATAGCCCGGATGACTTGGAGCGTTTTTGTTCTGATTGCGACTTCGTGTTCCATCTTGCGGGAGTGAATCGACCCAAAGATCCGACAGAGTTTCGGGAGGGGAACTATGGCTTCGCGAGTACTCTGTTGGATACGTTGAAGAGAAACGGAAATACCTGCCCGGTGATGCTCAGCAGTAGTTTACAGGCCACTCTTGCAGGAAGGTTTGGTACATCCGAATACGGACTTTCCAAACGTGACGGCGAGGAGCTTTTTTTTCATTATGAAGAGGAAACAGGAGCGACCGTCTATGTATACCGCTTTCCAAATCTGGTTGGTAAGTGGGTTCGGCCGAATTATAATTCTGCAGTCGGAACCTTTTGCCATAACATCGCAAATGACCTGCCTATCGTGGTGAATGATCCGACGGTTGATCTGGAACTGTTGTTTATCGATGATCTGCTCGAGGAGATGTATGATGCGATGGAAGGACATCCGCATCGTGCGGATTACCCGGAGGATGGATCATACATTGAGGAAGTGAGATATGACGGGCTGACACCGCGGCCAGCTGTTGATGGACGTTATTGTTATGCCCCGATAACACACAAAGCGACACTAGGAAGAATTGTGGAACTGTTACGGTGCTTCCATGACCAGCCAAACAACCTGATTATGCCGAAGATTTCCTCCGGGAGTTTTGAGAAGAAGCTTTATTCCATGTATTTGAGCTATCTTCCAAAGGAGAAAGTGGCCTTTGATTTGAAAATGAATGTGGATGAAAGAGGTTCGTTTACAGAGCTTCTTAAAACCATAGATCATGGTCAGTTCAGTGTGAATATCTCAAAACCGGGCATTACCAAGGGACAGCACTGGCATAATAGTAAATGGGAAATCTTCATTGTGGTATCCGGACATGGTCTGATCAGAGAACGAAAAATAGGGACTGATACAATCATGGAATTTGAGGTGAGTGGAGAGCATTTACAAGCGGTACATATGCTACCTGGATACACACATAGTATCACGAATCTCAGTAAAAAAGAAAATCTTGTTACTCTTATGTGGGCAAATGAGATTTTTGATTCTGATCATCCAGATACGTTTGGCGCACAGGTATGAATAATTCAGTTTGGAACCAACGAGGAAAGAAATCTATGACTAAGAAAAGTCCAATAATAAGCATTATTATTCCAGTTTATAACAAGCGAAATTATCTATCGGCTGCCGTCAACAGTGTGTCGAAGCAAGAGTTGCTTAATTCTGCGGATATTGAAATCATTATAGTAGACGATGGCTCGACAGACGGCAGTTCCGATTTGGCTGATGAATTTGCAAGAAAGGATGGGAGAATTCGTGTGATTCATCAGGAAAACCAATGGACATATGCTAGTTTTAATAATGGTATAAAAGTAGCAAAAGGCGAATATGTCTATATTTTAAATGCTGATGACATTCTTGTGGAAGATTCTCTTAAGTTGCTCATCGATAAAGTGGATGAATACAATGAGCCTGATGTGATATGGACGAAGGTGACGATTTGCAAAGTTGATGCAAACCAGAATATTATTTCGCAGTGTGATATGAATTGCGAAGTAACAGAAGAATGTTTTTATAATTCGGCAGAAGATATACACGATAATTGGTTTTTATTGCAGAAATCTGAGCTGATACGAAATCAGGCTAATCTTTATAAAAGAAGAATTGCTTTAAATCATCCATTTCGAAACGATTACTATGGCGCAGATACATTCTTTAACTTGGAAATTGCGGATGATATTGGGAGTATGGTTATTCTGCCAAATGAGATCTACAGGTTTTATGAATATGGTGTTAATGAAATGAACATTTCTATGGGTAAGTATTATGATTATGAACATGAAATGTTTAATCAGATATATCAAAAATCGAAAAAAATATATATGAACTGGAATATATCAGAAACTGTTTTTCTAGATTATCTTGTTGAAAGAAGATTGCGAGAGTTAACTCATGAGATACATGCATTAAATAATTGTGATTGTAAAATGACAATGGATGAAAAACTTGAACATATTATGAGAGTTTGTGCCGATTCAATGATTAGAAGGGATTCAAGATTAGTAGGACGAGAGCGTGAATATGAAAGTAGAGTATTAAATGGGATAATGGATCTATCTGGATACAAAGGTAGCGTAGGGGGGCAATACTCTTTTTTAAATACTCTTTGCAATGCATTGCCCAAAGACTATCGAGACAATGTAGATTTAAATAACCTTGAAAGAAAAGATATTTGTAATGCAATAAATAATGAATTGAATATAGATCGAATCGGTGCAGTATATTATTCTACAAATTGGGACAATCTAATGGAATGAGGAACAGACGTAAAGAATTATAAAAACAAGAGTTTAAGAACAAACTACCACTTGTGAGACGAAAGCGTGATTTATGAGAAGAGTATATATATATGGTAGAGGAAAAGGGTGTTCGATTCTTGAGGGATGCTTATCGCCGAATGTGAAAATACTTGCATATATAGATAACTTTTCTAATGAAAATTACACCCATGATGGGATTCCCATTATTAAACAAGATGAGATAGTTGAAGGATATGACTATATCATAGTAAGTATTATGGGTTTCGCTGAAATAAAGTCGAGTTTGCTAGAAAAAGGAATTTCCGGTAATAATATAATTTGTTTTTTTGATATAAAAGATGCAGATAATCAGATTTATTATTCCGTAATTGACAAATACAAATGGCGAAATGAATTATTATGGAAATACACAAGAGATTGTGTCATACCAGCAATAGATAATCTACCATACGAGATTTATACTGATGAATTAAGAACAGCTGGTTTTGTGCCTAGAATAGCGCCAGGAGATATTGCGATTAAAGAGATAGTATGTAATAGAAAAAGTCTTGCTAGGTTTGGGGATGGTGAGTTTGAAATTATGCTTAAGAGAAATCGAGCAAGATTCCAGTCTTCGACGAACGGACTAACTGAAAAGTTAAGAGAGATAATTCAATCTGATGACGACAGAGTACTAATTGCCGTTGCCGATAACTACGGAAGACTTGATAAGTATACAGATGAAGCCGCGGCAGCTATCAGAGCATATATGACGCTGAATGTTAGAAAAGAACATATGGCATTATTGTCATCAGAACGCGACTATTACGATGCGTATCTGTCAAGACCTTATATCATATATAGGGATAAGGACAGAAGAACAATGTCTGCTAAGTTTGATTTGCTAAAAAAAATTTGGCAGAGCCAAAGCGTGCTGATAGTCGAGGGTGAACACACCAGATTTGGCGTCGGTAATGATCTGTTATTTGGAGTGACAGATATAAAGAGGATAATTGTGCCGGATAAAAATGCCTACAACCATTATCAAGAAATATTAAATGCTGTAGAACAATACGGACAGGATAGACTGGTGCTAGCTGTTATTGGGCCTACAGCCACAGCCCTGGCGTATGATTTGACTAAAAAAGGACTATGGGTTGTGGATATCGGTCAGGTTGATACTGAATACGAGTGGTATTTACGTGGAACTGAACAAAGATGCAATATTCCGTACAAAACAGTCAGCGAATATGCTGATAAGAACGTATTTGAAGAAATTCCAGGTGAGTTTAAGTTAGAATATGAAAAAGAAATCATATTGGAGATTATATGAACGCAATGGATGAAAAGATCGTTATCTTTGGAGCCGGTGAATTTGGTAAGCGCCTATACAGACAACTAGTCAACAAGAAGATTCAGCCAGTGGCATTTATTGATAATGCTAAAGATAGGTGGGGAACATTTATTGGAACAACGGAAGTATTATCACCATCTTCTATACTTCGGATTGATTATGATGCCATCGCAGTTTGTGTAAATGATTATTATGACGATATTTATGCGCAATTAGTAGATGATTTTGGGGTTGACAAAAATAAGATACGTCATTGGACATATTGGAGCAGAGTTGATTTTTTAGATTATTACGAAGAAAGACAGAGTGTAGTTTCGGATGAAGTTCAAAGTATTGTTGAATACGTAAAAAAACATGATCGTTTAAAAGCTTTCAATTATGACTATGTATCTGAGTATGAAAAAAAAGCAAAGTGTATATGGGATGATAAATATAACCTATATTATACGGTATATGCTGGGAAAAAGCTTTATCTGAAGCGGAAATACAAGACAAAGGACGTGGCCGAAAAATATGTGAATTCTATTCTTCTCGAGCAGGACATCAGATCACCTCATCGTTACTTGGATGATAGTTTTACATTTGATGGGGGATGCCTGTTGGACGCTGGAGCAGCTGAGGGAAATTTCTCCATAGAATTGATCGAGAAGGCTGACAAAGTAATATTGGTTGAGGCTAATGCAGAATGGATTGAGGCTTTGCAGGCGACGTTTTCAAAATGGATAGATAAAGTTGTGATAATAAATAAATATCTATCAGATAAAGACAGTGATGATTCTATCACGATTGATACGATTTCAAAGGATTACATCATAGATTTCATCAAAATGGACATTGAAGGAGCAGAGAGAGAAGCCATAAAGGGGGGGATGAAAACCCTAAAAGAATCTGAGAGATTAAAAATGGCAGTATGTACATATCATAATATCGATGATGAGATGCATATACGAGAAATACTTGAGCCTATAGGATTTCAAGGTAAAACTACAAATGGATACATGGCTTTTCCTGATAACATTTATCAACCGCCAAGATTGGTAAAGGGTGTATTAAGATTACAGAAAAGAGACTGAGTTAGATGAGTAAGATAGCTGTTGTTATTCCGCTGTATAAGGAGCGCTTAAGCAGAAACGAAATCATATCATTGGAACAATGCAGGAAAGTACTAGGTGGTTACGATTTTTTCTTTTTATCGCCAGAACGGTTAAATGTTCCTTTTCGAAAAGACGAAAAAATCGTATACACTTCAAAAGAAAACTTGTCTTCACGAAAAAAATATAGTGATTATGTTCTAAGCCTGGAGTTTTATTCATTATTTGATGAATATGAATTCATGTTGATATATCAATTGGATGCATTTGTGTTTGAGGACAAATTAGAGTATTTCTGTGGTTTAGACTATGACTATATAGGCGCTGAGTGGCTGTATGGCTTGGAATGTCATACACAGGATGGACAGTTATGGTATTTTGGCAACGGCGGTTTATCATTACGGCGAGTTTCTGCGTTTAAAAAGTGGATTACAGAGGATAAATCTGTAGTTGATTATGGCAGAATGCTATTGCCGGAGGATCTTGTCATATCCATATATGGGAGAGAGCATTTAAGGATTGCGGATAGAAAAATAGCTATGAAGTTTTCGTATGATTTACATCCGGAAGAATGCTTTCACATGAATGGAGATAAGTTACCGTTTGGATGCCATGCATGGTACAGATTCGATAATGTTTTTTGGAAGAAAATCATTGATACGTATGGATATGATGTAGAACTTGTGGATGTGAGCGATACGGAAACACAGCTTTTATGTTCCGGAAAAGAAAGAGATGAAAAACTTAAGAAATATTATAATAAAGATAAAATCGATATCTGTCTGAGACAAATTATAACAAAGTATGATGGAGAACTCTATGTGTTTGGTGCAGGGCAATATGGTTTTAGCTTTATTAATATGATCAAAAATACTTCGGTGTTAGTAAAAGGTGTGATTGATAATGATATTAGTAAGGTTGGAAAGTGTGTTGAAGGTATACCGATACTACGTCTAAACGATGTATTTAATAACGGGGAAAATGTCGTAGTTCTTGTTACGATGGGAAATCCTGGTTCTGCCATGAAGAGCCTTGATGAAATTGGATTAATAAAAGGCGTTAATTATGCTTGTTCGCGTGATTTGCAGATGTGTATGTGTGAGGTTAGTTAAATGATTATTATAGACGGAAGCGCATCGCAAGATGTTCAGTACAGATAGAAGACAGAGTGTTGCTATGATGATTAATGCTTTACAATCGAATAGAATGTCGGAAAAGTGAATACGTTGGCTGTTCTCAGATGGAAGCACTAGGTGGGGAATTTTGTTGTGTCATATCTTTGGATTTGCATGCAGTCTGAATTGCGAAAAATGCAATAATTTTATGTGATGCACTAAGGATCATGTTAGTATGGATTGCCCTGTGAGATTTTAATACACATAACATTTGAGGATTGGTGATAGCTGTGGCGATACTTGTTTGCGGAGGAGCCGGGTATATCGGCTCTCATATTAATAAACAACTGAATATTGAAGGTTACGATACTATCGTTTTCGATAACCTGATCTACGGTCATAGGGAAGCTGTGAAGTGGGGTGAATTTATGCAGGGCGATCTTGCTAATCATACTGACATTGAAGCTGCCTTTGAGAAGTATGATATTGAAGCAGTTTTCCATTTTGCAGCATATGCATATGTCGGCGAGTCCGTAGAAGAGCCGGAGAAGTATTACTACAACAATGTGGTAAATACATTGAACCTGCTTAAAGTTATGCGTTCTCATGGTTGTAACAAGATCATATTTTCTTCCACTTGCGCTACTTATGGGGAGCCGGAAAAAGTGCCGATCACAGAGGATATGCCTCAGAATCCCATAAATCCATATGGGGTAACAAAGCTTACGGTTGAGCGGATATTCAAGGATTATGCTAAAGCTTACGGCTTGAAATTCGCAGTGCTACGGTATTTCAATGCCGCCGGGGCAGATCCGGATGGAGAGATTGGAGAGAGTCATAATCCTGAGACACATATTATTCCTCTGGTTCTGGATGCGGCAAGTGGAGTTCGTCCTGATATCAAGATTTTTGGTACAGATTATGATACACCTGATGGTAGTTGCATCCGTGATTATATACATGTGTCAGATCTTGCAGATGCTCATCTTCTTGCACTGCATTATTTAGAGAATGGTGGTGAATCGGATTTCTTTAATCTTGGAAATGCAATCGGCACATCAGTTCTTGAAGTGGTGAATTCTGCTAAAAAAGTGACAGGGAGAGATTTTGCTGTTGTTCATGCTCCACGGCGTTCCGGAGATCCCGCGAAACTTGTGGGAAGCAGTGAGAAGGCACAGCGAATACTTGGATGGAAACCGAAGTATGGAGATATAGAAACCATTATTGCTCATGCATGGAAGTGGCACGAGAATGCGGAGTATTGAGCGTACTGTTATTTTGGTATTTATGTTGATGCTTGGCGTTTGCTGGATGATATGTAGATGATGCTAAGGGGAGTCGGAGTGAGCGGAAAAATGTATGATTACTTGATTGTTGGTGCCGGTCTTTATGGGGCTGTATTTGCACAGGTTAAGACAGAGCAGGGGAAGAAATGTTTGGTCACTGACCGCCGGGATCATATCGCAGGGAATATTTATAGTGAGCAGATTGAAGGAATAGAGGTTCACAAATACGGTCCACATATTTTTCATACAGATAAAGAAAATGTCAGGGAGTATGTGAATCGATTTGCAAAGTTTAATCACTTTACATACTGCCCGGTGGCAAATTACAAGGGTGAGTTGTATCATCTGCCTTTTAACATGGATACGTTTCATGCTATGTGGGGCGTGAATACACCTGCTGAGGCTGAGGGGAAATTAGCGGAACAGAGAGCTGAGTTTGCAAATATTGAGCCAAAGAATCTTGAAGAGCAGGCGCTAAAGCTGGTCGGACGCGATATCTATGAGATGCTGATAAAGGGATATACAGAGAAGCAGTGGGGTAAACCTTGTTCTGAGCTTCCGGCATTTATTATTAAGCGACTTCCTGTTCGTATGATTTATGATAACAATTATTTCAATCATCCACATCAGGGTATCCCGATTGGCGGATATACCGCTATGGTTGAGAAGATGCTGGATGGCATAGAAGTAAGGCTTGGCGTGGATTATCTGTCAGAACGTGAGGTATATGAGGCTTTGGCAGATAAGGTTATATATACAGGTCAGATTGATGAATATTATGGTTATTGTTTCGGAGAACTTCAATATAGAAGTCTCAGGTTTGAGACGGAAGTAATCGATGTTGGAAATTATCAGGGCGTTGCAGGAATGAATTATACGGATTCTGATACGCCTTTTACGAGGATTGTTGAGCACAAGCATTTTGAATTTGGCAAAGGGAATCCGAATAAGACCGTTATTACCCGAGAGTATTCACAGAGTTGGAGCAAAGGAATGGAAGCTTATTACCCGGTGAATGATGCAGAAAATGCAAAACTTTACGAGAAATATAAAGAGCTTGCGGGAAAAGAGAGTAAGGTTCGTTTTGGTGGAAGACTTGGGACATATCGGTATATGGATATGGATCAGGTGATAAATGAAGCGTTGGAGGATGCGAAAAAGAGAATTCAGTAGCATTGACGTCAACAATAATAATGCCTCCTCTTTTGAGATTGTAGTAGTCGATAATTAAAGGACTATCGACGCATAAGTAACGACAAAAAAGATTAAGAGAAATCGTCGAACGATTTGGAAAGCTACGAATACAAATTAAAGAAGGAGAGAAAGTGTATGCGCGTATCAGTAGTTGGAAC
The DNA here is from genome assembly GCA_024684035.1 of Eubacterium sp. GTDB lineage: Bacteria > Bacillota > Clostridia > Lachnospirales > Lachnospiraceae > Bilifractor. The sequence continues at coordinate 21,670 of JAIKXQ010000067.1, forward strand.
GGGATATGTAGGACTGGTAACTGGTACTTGTTTTTCTGAGATGGGAAATACCGTATGGTGCGTGGATGTAAATGAAGAAAAGATCAATGCGCTGAACAAGGGAATTATTCCGATATATGAGCCCGGACTCTCGGAGATGGTTTTAAGAAATCGCGAGTCTGGGCGTCTGAATTTCACTACAGATATAGCAGAAGCATTAGAAACTTCGGAGATTGCTTTTATAGCCGTTGGTACACCTATGGGGGAGGACGGTAGTGCGGATCTTCAGTACGTGTTGTCAGTAGCGAAATCCATAGGTAAACACATGAAGCGGCATATGTATGTGGTGGATAAGTCTACGGTGCCGGTGGGTACGAGTGAGAAGGTAAGGTCTGCTATACAGGAGGAACTTGATAAACGAGAATCTGATCTCACTTTCGATGTCATCTCTAATCCGGAGTTTTTAAAGGAAGGTTCAGCTATTGCAGACTGTATGAAGCCTGACCGTGTGGTTATAGGTGTAGACAGCCCTTGTGCTGAAGCGGCTATGCGGGAACTTTATAAGCCATATTTTATGAATAACGACAAATTATTTTTTATGGATATTCCAAGTGCAGAAATGACAAAGTACGCCGCAAATTCCATGCTGGCGACTAAGATTTCTTTCATGAACGAGATCTCCAATATCTGTGAACGTGTCGGGGCTGATGTAAACAAGGTTCGGTTGGGGATTGGTTCTGATAAGCGTATTGGCTTTTCATTCATCTATCCCGGCTGCGGTTATGGTGGAAGTTGCTTCCCGAAAGACGTACAGGCTCTGATAAAAACTGCGGAAAATTTCGGGTATAAATCAAAGCTTCTTCAATCTGTAGAAGATGTTAACCATGCGCAGAAGGGCGTGCTGGTTAAGAAAGTTAAGGAGAGGTTTGGAGATGACTTGAGTGGAAGGGTGTTCGCTACATGGGGGCTTGCCTTCAAGCCGGACACAGATGACATGAGGGAATCTCCGGCGATAACAATAATCAATTCTTTAACGGATGCCGGGGCGAAGATAAAGGCTTATGATCCGAAAGCGGTAAATGAAGCGAAGGAGTGTTATCTGAAAGGGAATGATCAGGTAGATTACGTTGACTCCAAATACGAAGCATTGAAGGATGCAGATGCTCTGATACTCATCACAGAGTGGAAGGAGTTCAGAAGTCCTGATTTCTATGAGATTGCAAGATTGCTGAAGAATTCGGTGATCTTTGACGGACGAAATCAGTATGATGCGAATCGGGTGGCTGAGTATGGTATTGAATATCATCAGATTGGGGTGAAACTCGCTCCTCTCTCGGATAGTTTTTCCGGTTCAGATGACGTAGATGGAATGGATAGTAAAAACACAGAAGCGGAGGTGAGACGATGAACTGCGCGAACAGTTCAAAAAGGATACTTGTCACTGGCGGGGCAGGCTTCATAGGTTCTCACTTGTGTAAGCGGTTAGTGGAAGAGGATAATGATGTTATCTGCCTGGATAACTTCTATACAGGCAGTAAGAAAAACATAGAGAAACTGCTTGATTGCCGCAATTTTGAGCTGATCCGCCATGACGTGACGGAACCGATACTTTTGGAAGTGGATCAAATATACAACCTCGCATGTCCTGCGTCTCCCATCCATTACCAGTACAACCCGGTTAAGACTATAAAAACATCTGTTATGGGCGCCATTAATATGTTGGGGCTTGCCAAGCGTGTAAAGGCAAGAATTCTGCAGGCTTCAACCAGTGAGGTTTACGGAAATCCGTCTGTTCATCCACAGCCGGAGGAGTACTGGGGGAATGTGAATCCCATCGGTATCCGCTCCTGCTACGATGAGGGAAAGCGAGTGGCGGAGACGCTCTTCTTTGATTATTACAGGCAGAATCATGTGGACATCAAAGTGATTCGGATTTTCAATACCTACGGTCCGAACATGAATGCCGATGACGGACGGGTGGTGTCCAATTTTATCGTCCAGGCGTTAAAAGGCGAGGACATCACAATCTACGGCGACGGGACGCAAACCAGGAGTTTCTGTTATGTGGACGATCTGGTGGAGGGAATGATCCGGATGATGAATAGCCCTGAGGGTTTTACGGGACCGGTGAATCTCGGTAATCCAGGAGAGTTCACGATGCTTGAGCTGGCTGAGAAGGTGATTGGATTAATAGGGAGCAAAAGTAAGATTGTACACAAGCCTTTACCTGCAGATGATCCGGCACAGCGGAAGCCGGTGATAGATCTGGCAAAGAAAGAATTGGATTGGGAGCCGAGTATTGTTCTGGATGAGGGACTTAGGCGGACGATTGAGTATTTTAGAGGAGTTGTGTGAAGCTCCCTTTTGGACGAATGTCCGATATTCTTTACTTTCAATAATATTTCTCATTCAATCAGAAAAGGGTGTAAAATAAAGAGTATCGACGGATTATTAAATGCATCAGATGAAGAGATCGTTAATCACAATTGGATACATTCAAATAAAGGAGTAGCAGCGCATGGCTAAAATTTACATCGCGGGAGCCCACTCTCGTGGCATCACAACTGGATTCTATTTGAAGTATTTGGATCCTTCTTTGGAGATCGTTGCCTATTTATACGACAATGACGAAGATAATCCATCGGATGTGGATGGCGTACCGGTAATCAGAATTGATGCGGATACGAAACTGGAGGTAGATATTGTCGTCTATCTTGCAACCCGTGGTGTAAATCGGGGGCATCTCACAGATACTTTGCGAAAGATTGGAATGAAACAAATCGTTCCCGTGGATGTAAAGTTCGATACGGAGTTGAGAAATCGTTTTCTGACCAAGTACTTTGCGGAGCAGAACCGAGAATTCATTAAGATATACAACTATAATACAGAAGAAGGTGCTCCTCTTTCTGCAGAGAGGAAACGGTTTCAGATCTATGTCGCGAGTGCTGTTTTTGATCAAAAGCTGTCGAATTCTTACAGCCTGGATGAAAGTGAACGGGTCATACAGGTTGGAACGGCCTTGGCAGATCAACGGCTCGATGCGGCATATTTTGATAACACCGGGGATAATATTTCGGAAAAAAACAGGCAGTTTTGTGAGCTGACCGCATTATACTGGATCTGGAAAAATGCCAGGGAAGATGTGGTGGGGTTGGCGCATTACAGAAGACACTTTGTCCTGCCGGATAACTGGAAACAGATTATGGATAGAGAAAAAATTGATGTAATTCTGCCTGTACCTTTATATGTGTATCCAAGTCTTGAAGACAACTTCCGGAATCGTCATGTAGGAGAGAAATGGGACGAGATGTTGCTCTATCTAAAAGAAAACAGACCTGAGGATTATGAGAACGCGTCGCATTTTTTCAAGAACACGGGGCTGTTTTTTCCCTGCAATATGCTGATTGCAAGAAAAGAAGTCTTTGACGAGCTCTGCGAGTGGCTGTTTCCGATTGAGTTCCATGTCGCGGAGGCAGGTGGAGCGCTTGAAGATCGTTATCAAAATCGTTACCCGGCTTTTATTGCTGAAAGACTGATTACGTATTTTTTTGAGAAGTATCGTGATAAATACCGTGTAGTATATGCGGACAAGAATTTTTTGGATTAACCTTGAGTGATTAAAACGAATAGGAGATGCCAGATGAATATTGCGATAATCTTTGCCGGTGGTACAGGCCAGCGGATGAACTCGAAGACAAAGCCGAAGCAGTTTCTGGAACTTCACGGAAAGCCGATCATTATCTACACACTGGAGCATTTTGAGCAGCATGAGCAGATTGACGGAATTATTGTGATTTGTGTGCGGGGATGGCTCGAGCATTGCCGGAAGCTGGTCAATAAGTATCAGATCGAAAAAGTCAGCGCGATTATTCCGGGGGAAGAGACGGGGATGCTGTCGCGTTTTGCCGGGATAAAAAAAGCTGCCGAGTTGTATCCGGATGACACGATCTGCCTGATGCACGACGGGGTGCGTCCGCTGATTGACCACGAGATTATCAGCAAAAACATCGAATCGGTGGAACGATACGGTTCCGGAATTACTGTAGCGCCTGCGGTTGAGACGATTGCGGTAAAATGCGACGACAGTAACAAGGTCGGAAAGATTATTGACCGGAGTAGGTGTCAGATCGCGAAAGCGCCGCAGTCTTTCCGTCTGGGAGATTTGCTGGTTGCCCATCAGAAGGCGATTGATGCTGGCATGAATGATTGTATCGACACGGCTTATCTGATGCAGCTGAACGGGCACGATGTCTATACGGTGGAGGGTTCGGCGGAGAATATCAAGATCACGACACCGACGGATTACTATATGTTCAAGACATTCATGGACATCCATGAGAATTCGCAGATATTCGGAGTATAGAGTAATGAACAGGATACAGCTTGAAGATTGCAGGCAAATCGGAGATGCGGAGTTCATTGACTGGGACAGGTTTCGGGATACGACGATTCTGATTACCGGAGCTACCGGTCTGATCGGATCAAATCTTGTACATGCGCTTGCGTATAACAGTCGTGAGAAAGATCTGAATATGAAGCTTATTCTGCCGGTTCGAAATGTGGAATTGGCGAAGGAACTCTTCGGGGATTATCCGGTTGAGATTTTTCACTACGAGCTTGGAGATGTGTTGGATCTGGATGTGCCGGTGGATTATATGATTCATCTCGCCAGTCCCACTTCGTCAAAGTTTTTCATGGAGAAGCCGGTGGATACGATTCTCGCAAATCTGGAAGGGAATCGTGCTCTTTTGGATTGGGCAGCGGCTCATCCGGTGAAGAAATACGTGGAGCTCTCCACCATGGAGGTCTATGGTTTTCCGGCAAAGGGACATAAGGTTAAGGAAAACGAGCTGGGCGCTTTCGAGACAATGAATGCCAGAAACAGTTACCCCATCGCGAAGCAGGCTGCGGAAGCATTGTGCAACGGCTATTATGTACAGTATGGTGTGCCGGCCGTGATTCTTCGCGCAACTCAGACGTTCGGCCCCGGGGTGAAATATGAGGACGGACGGGTTTTTGCCGAATTCATGAGATGTGCTGTGGAGAAGAGGGACATCGTTCTGAAGTCCGACGGATCTACGGAGCGCTGCTACCTGTACACGGCGGATGCGGTTTCCGCAATTCTTGTGGCGTTACTGAAAGGAAAACCCGGGCAGGCGTATACCGTCGCGAACAAGGATACCTATTGTTCTATTCGTGAGATGGCGGAGTTGGTAGCGGAAGAGATCGCCGGTTCCCGGATCAAGGTTGTCTTCGATCTCGCGGAAGATGTGGAGAAACTGGGATATGCGAAGACACTTTATACGGATCTGGATACAGGGAAGATGGAGGCACTCGGGTGGAGATCATCCTGTGATTTAAGGCAGATGTATGAGAGGATGATCGAGTCGATGCAGGAAAGTGATATGAATCAGGCGATTTCACAGCTGTAGAAATAATTGGAAGATGTGGAGGCGTCCGTCAGAGAAGAGGGAACTATTTCTGCCGATGACCTCGAGAAGGAGCTTGGCGTGTAGTTGTTTTTCTCAAGGCCATTTCGTATCACACACTCCAATACGTTCTCAGTGTAGCGATCTTCTCCTGCACGGTTTTCAGGCATTTTTCACACCGGCTTTTGGGAATTCCCGCATCTGTTCCTACTTTAACCATATCTTCTTCGGTGATGTTTTTTCCTTTTCCTTTTACGGATGTTGTCTGTTCGCCCCAGTAGGTGTCGCTGTAGGTGAGATCATAGGCGGGGAATAGGCGCCATCCGTTTTCTTCTGTATACAGGAAGGAGAAGTTCTTTGTGATAATACACTTCCAGTCTTTTACCGTCGGTCATTCAATACCTCCTCGATGCTTGTGTAAACCGGTCGGGTAAACAGATCTTTCACCTCGTCAATCACACCAAGTTCCATGCACAGTTTTATGAATCCATCCAGAGAAATTAAACCCGTCTGTTCGAATCTGCAGAGGGAAGCGTAGCTTACATTGCTTCGGGAAGCCAGCTGGCGCTGGGTGATTTTCCTTCTCTTGCGGATTCTTTTCAGGCGCTCCGCCAGTTGCTTCGCAACATCTGAGGGGGCGTATAAAATGTGAACTTCCAATAACTGGTACGACTCGACGTTGAATTGTGCAAAATCAAACGCGTCAAAACCCTTATAAATACTGATAAAATCCGCATTTTGCACTTGCGAAAATGCGGATTTTTTGATATACTATATTTAGTCGTAA
>JAIKXQ010000119.1 GCA_024684035.1 Eubacterium sp.
AGGTGTGGAGCTGACTGTTACTAATCGGTCGAGGGTTTGACCTATAACAAAGAATCAGTTGGAACGATTCAGACACAGACGTCAAAGGCGCAGCCTTTGTAAGGCTGTGTATGGATCGGGACAAGGGTTTGCTTTGCAAACTTCACGAAAAAGCACGGAGTGCTTTGAGTGACCGATTCGAAAATCAAATGCAGGTACGAAAGTTTGCTTTGCAAACTTCATGAAGAAAACGCGAAGCGTTTTCGAATGACCGATCCGTAGATAACCAAAATGCAGTTTTGGAACTTAGTTAGTGTGTTCAGTTTTGAAGGTATGTACGAACTTCTTAAATGAATCTGTGAAGAGCTGTCGCGTTAAGCGGCAGTTTTTTTAATTCTTTTTATGAAATATGTGATATCATAAAACTGAGTTTTATAGTATACAAATTTGCTCCATGCGATAGACTAGGAGATAAAAAGATAGAAAGGAAGCAAGTTATGAAACGACTTTTGAAGATATTCAGCGTAACTCTTATTTTTCTCATGTGCTCACTTGGCCTTAGTGGCTGCGTGAGATTTCACACCACCTTCAATGTGAAGAGCAACGGTAAGATCGACGCCACCATGCTGTTCGCAGCCATGGATATGTCTGAATACGGATATGACGGCGACAGTATTTCCAGAAATGCCACGGAGGAACTCCGTGACGACGGCTGGGATGTTGAAAAATATAGTGAGGACGGTTTTGACGGATATATTTTAACCAAAAAGGATATCACACCGGAAGAACTGCAAGAGAACATGGAGACAACCCGGTCCGAACTCGGTGATTCCGGGCAAATCACCTTCACAAAGAAGGGACGCAACTATGTCTTAGACTGGCAGGTCTTTGATGCAGAAGACAGCGACGAAATGGCTTCCTACAAGAGCTATTTCAAAATGACCGGCGGATATATGAAGCTCACAGTTACTCTTCCGAACAAACCGGTCGAGAGCAATGCCACCTCTGTTTCAAACGACGGAAAAACACTGGAGTGGGATCTTCTCGACCTTGGTCCGGATCAGAGTGTGCACGTGGAATTCTCACTGTCAAGCATGGGTTGGCTACTCCCTGTGTGTATCGTGGGTGGTTTACTTCTGGCTGCTGTTCTGGTAGTTGTTCTCATTCTTGTACTCAGGGATCGTAAAGCACGCCAGGTACAGAATATGGCGGCTGGCTATCCGCAGAACGGAGGCTATCCGAACCAGAATATTCCCGGAAGCTATCCGCAGGGTGGCGGCTTCCCGAATCAAAATATGCCAGGAAGCTATCCGCAGAACGGTGAGTATCCGAATCAGAACGTGTCTGGAAATTATCCGCAGAATGGCGGTTATCCAAACCAGAATATGATGGGCAATTACACGCAGAACGGAGGATATCAGAATCAGAATGCACCGGGCAGCTACCCTCAGAATGGCGGATATCAGGCATCGAATCCAACAGGCAACAACCTGCAGCCTGGAGGGTTTACACCGCAGGATTATGATCAGCAGCCACAGCAGATGCAGGAAGATCATCAGCGTTTCCAGCCCAAACCTAAGGATGATCTTGATGAAAATAGCAACTTATAAATAACTGATATGAAAGCTTGCAGACAAAAATCTGCAAGCTTTTTTGTCTCATAGGAAATTGCTTCGTATTCCCTATGAGACAAAACGCTCCGCTTAGATGCGCAGCTCGCAGATAAGAAGATCGCTTACGCAATTCTGCTCGCGCGCCTTTCGTCCGCTGCGCTCACCGGGAGGATGAGGGGATGGGGGAGTCGAAGTCCGCTTGCGGACTTTGTTCATGACACAAACTATACCGTTATCTTGACAAAATGATACGAAAAATGTATCCTCTAAAGTTAGTAGAATCTAACCGTAATTACATTTTATTAACACATGCTTGTAATAGATCAGAAAGCGGAATGGAACCGCCATGATCCTTTGCAAAAAAGCAAATGAAGGGGGAAAACATGGAACTACAATTCGGAGATGTTCAGGAAACCGCGCTGATTCCGCTTGCTATCAAAGCCAGCGAGACAGCAAGACCAAATGCAAGAATCCGGGATCTGAAGGCAAAAGAGATTATTGACACTCTTGGCGTGGATGTTAGTAAATTCGACCCTTTTTTATCCCATGAAGGAGTTGTGGCGAGAACCATTATGTTCCGGGAAAGTCTGAAACGGCTGATCGCGAGATATCCGGAGGCGCTGTGTATCAATCTCGGCTGTGGCTTTGATGACAAGTTTTCACAGGTTGATAACGGAAGAATTACCTGGTATGACGTGGATCTGCCGGATCAGATTGCTGTAAGAAGGAAGGTATATAAGGACAGGCCTCGCTGCACGATGCTTGAGGGCAGCGCGCTCGACGGGGAATGGACGAAGAAGCTGCCGGATAGTCCCATGACCATTGTTGTCATGGAAGGCGTCCTCGAGTATTTTTCAAAGGAGAAGGTGAAAACCTGCCTGAATATGCTCTGCGACAGCTTTTCTCACGGTTATCTTCTGGCGGAGCTTCACTCACCTTTTCTCGAAAAACACGGAAGTCATCACGACGCTGTGAAAAATACGAATGCCACCTTCGGCTGGGGAACGAAAACCGGCAAGGAGTATCTTGACCTTGAACCGCGACTTTGCTTTGTATCCGAGAAAAGCTATAACGAGGAGATGAAGAAGTATTCGATCCGGGGGAAACTTTTTGCGATTGTCGGAAAAAATATCAATAACAGACTCGCGGTCTACCGTTGGTAGGACAGATCAAAAATCTGTTTCAGGGAGGAAACTATCAGGATGAAAGAGAAGAAAAAAAGTGATTTAGCCGTGCTTCTTGGCTATGCAGGTAATTACAAGGGACTGACATTTCTCGGTCTTGCGCTTTCAGGAGCTGCAATGATTCTCGGAATGCTGCCCTATATATGTATCTGGCTGGTAGCCAGGGATCTGATCGACGTTGCTCCGGACTGGTCCCGGGCAACAGAAATCGGCAAGTACGGATGGATGGCCTTCGGTTTTGCCATCGCGGGTATTCTCGTATATTTTGCTGCACTTATGTGCACACACATTGCGGCATTCCGAACAGCGTCGAATATCCGAAAACAGGGCGTGGAACGCCTGATGAAGACGCCACTGGGCTTCTTTGACTCGAACGCGTCGGGACTTTTGAGGAACCGTCTCGACGGAGCCGCCTCCGAGACGGAGACTCTGCTGGCTCACAATCTCGCGGACATCGTCGGAAGCGCGGCCATGTTTATCGGCATGATCGTTCTGATGTTTGTGTTCGACTGGAGGATGGGAGCCGCCTGTCTGTTGGCTGCAGTGATCTCGGTCGGCGCCATGTTTGCCATGATGGGCGGTAAGAATGCGAAGATGATGCAGGAATACCAGGCGGCGCAGGATTACATGAGCAAAGCCGGCACGGAGTACGTCCGCGGCATACCGGTTGTGAAAGTATTCCAGCAGACCGTTTACTCCTTTAAGGCGTTTAAGGATGCCATTGAGGATTACAGTAGTAAGGCGGAAAAATACACAGTGGGCGTTTGTCGTGTACCGCAGTCCGTAAACCTCACTGCCACGGAGGGCGCTTTTATCTTTATGGTTCCTGTGGCTGCTTTTATCGCTCCGACCGCTTTGCAGGCAGGTGATTTCGCAGGCTTTGTAACAAACTTCGCGTTCTATGCGGTGTTCTCGGCGATTGTCTCGACGGCGCTGGCAAGGATTATGTTTGCCGCAAGCGGAATGATGCTTGCAAGTACAGCGCTTGGAAGAATCGCGCATATCATGAACGCGCCGGTTCTGGAAGTTACCGACAATCCGAAAGAGCCGAAGGATAACAGCATTGAATTCAAGGATGTGAGCTTCACCTATGAGGGATCGGATGTTCCTGCCATCAATCATGTGAGCTTCCGCGCGGAGCCGGGACAGACGGTGGCTCTGGTCGGCCCTTCCGGTGGTGGAAAAACGACAGCCGCGAGTCTGATCCCGAGATTCTGGGATGTGACAGATGGACGGGTCAGCGTCGGCGGTGTAGATGTGAGAGAGATGGATCCCCATGTGCTGATGGACAGGATCGCCTTTGTTTTTCAGAACAACAGACTCTTTAAGACAAGCATTTTTGAAAATGTACGTGCCGCAAAGCCGGACGCTACAAGGGATGAAGTTCAGAAGGCTCTGTCCGCGGCTCAGTGTGACGATATTCTTGCCAAGCTCTCCGACGGAATGGATACGGTCATCGGAACCGAGGGAACCTATCTCTCCGGAGGTGAGCAGCAGAGAGTTGCCCTTGCCAGAGCAATCCTGAAAAACGCTCCAATCGTTGTACTTGATGAAGCCACTGCTTTTGCGGATCCGGAAAATGAGGCGCTGATCCAGAAGGCCTTTGGCACCCTCACAAAAGGGAAAACCGTGATCATGATCGCTCACCGCCTGTCTACGGTTGTGGGGGCGGATAAAATCATTGTCCTCGATCAGGGAAAAATTGAAGAAGAAGGTACCCACGAGGAATTGAAGCAGAAGAACGGAATGTATTCACGGATGTGGTCGGATTATAACCAGGCCGTCAAATGGCGCATCTGTACAGGGGAGGTGTGAAAAATGTTCGGAAAAGACTTTCAGAGGAAATATGCCCTTACGGATCAAGGTGTGAAGAATACGAAACTGGCTACCTTCTGGACCGTTGTTGTCAACTTTGTGGTCATGGGAGGTATGGGAATTCTCTATCTGATGATGTCCAAATATATGGACACACTGACTACCGGAGCCGCGCTTCCGGGAGCCGGTCTGTTCCTGCTTCTCGTACTGGCCTTCGTAGTTCTCTCTTTTTTCACGCACCTTCAGCAGTACAGTGCAACTTATGGACTTGTGTACGGTGAAGTGAAAAGTGTGCGCATATCGCTGGCGGAGCGGATGAGAAAACTTCCCCTTGGATACTTCGGAAAAAGAGATCTGGCCGATCTGACAGAAACGATCATGGGTGATGTGAACCGGCTGGAACACGTGTGGTCACACTGTCTCGGATACCTCTACGGCTCGTACATTTCTACTGCGGTGATCGCAGTCATGCTGTTCTATTACGACTGGAGACTGGCCATCGCCTGTCTGTGGGGCGTTCCGGTGGCCTTTATTCTCCTGTTCGGAAGCCGGAAAATCAACAAGCGTAACTCGGAGATCACCAAAGAGGCGGGAATTCAGGTTTCTGACGGAATCCAGGAGACATTGGAGAACATCCGCGAAATAAGAGCCACCAATCAGGAAACGAAGTTCCTCAAGGAGCTCAACGATAAAATCGACGATCATGAGAAAACCATGCTCTCCGGGGAATTATCCTGTGGTATTTTTGTAAATGCAGCCAGCGTGATCATGCGTCTGGGTGTCGCGACGACCATACTTACAGGAACAAAGCTCATCCTCTCCGGTGAGGTTGAATTCATGGTTCTGTTTATGTTCCTTTTGGTGATTACAAGAATTTATGCTCCCTTCGATCAGGCACTTGCTCTCATTGCAGAGATGCTGATGTCCCAGATTTCGGCGTCCCGTCTCATGGAGATCCATGACACGGCAACTGCGGAAGGGGCAGGCGTCTTTAAGCCCGAAGGTCACGATATTGAATTCGAAAACGTGGGTTTTGCCTACGGTGAGAATTCTGTCGGGGCGGGAAGAAAAGGCGGTATTGGGCGTGATCATGAACAGGTTCTCAAGGGCGTAAGCTTTACAGCAAAGGCCGGTGAGGTGACGGCACTCGTCGGGCCGTCCGGCTCCGGAAAGAGTACCTGCGCCAGACTCGCGGCAAGACTCTGGGATGCACCGGAAGGAAAAATTAAAGTCGGTGGTGTAGATATCAGCTCCGTGGATCCGGAAGTGCTGCTTTCGGATTATTCCATGGTGTTCCAGGACGTGGTGCTCTTCGACGATACGGTGATGGAAAATATCCGCCTTGGCAAACACGGGGCTACGGATGAGGAAGTGAAGGCCGCGGCCAGAGCTGCTAACTGCGACGAATTCGTGGAGAAGCTTCCGCAGGGATACAATACACAGATCGGGGAAAACGGAGCGAAGCTCTCCGGAGGAGAAAGACAGCGAATCTCCATCGCCAGAGCACTTCTCAAGAATGCGCCCATCGTGCTTCTCGATGAAGCTACAGCTTCCCTCGATGTGGAAAACGAAACCAGAGTGCAGGAGGCATTGTCCCGGCTGCTGGAAGGAAAAACAGTTCTCGTCATCGCCCATCGTATGCGAACCGTGGAAGCCGCGGATAAGATCGTGGTGCTTGCCGACGGAAAGGTTGCAGAGCAGGGAAGTCCTTCGGAACTTCTGAAGAAAGAAGACGGTATCTTCAAGCGAATGGCAAAGCTTCAGAGCGAAAGCGCCGAGTGGAGTATCGCATGAAAGCAGAACCGGCATAAATCTATCATATCTGTTAACTTCATGTTTTTTTCCTGGAATCTGTTATACTATTCATATTCTTAATATTAATTTTCATAAAAGTAGTATCAGAATAAGGAGGAACAGTTATGAAAAAATGGTCTGACCCGGTATTTTTTACGATTGACATCTCAGATACAAGTCATAATCCAAAGAAGTTTGAGTATCCTGACGGATCCATGACCGGACATAAAAAAAAGCCTAGCGATCCCACTGCAGGACCGACGGATATCCCGATTCCGGATGTGGATAGTCTGAGCTGAGTTTTATTAAATAAGAATTCTCCTTTGAGAGGTGGATGTGGCATGGCCATGTCCACCTTGTTTGTTTTTGAAAACAACGGGAGTTAATGATATAATCGGAAGAGTTTGAGAATAATAGATTTAGTGAGGGACGGTCTTTGAGTGTGAATCAAAAAGGGATTAAATTAGCGCCGGTGCAGATTATTCCGGCCAGTTTTTTTCTGGCTATTCTGGCCGGAACAATTCTGCTGATGCTTCCGGTGTCGGCGGCTTCGGGGCGCGGCACGGATATACTTACGGCGCTATTTACCGCGACTACATCCATCTGCGTCACCGGACTGGTGGTGGTAGATACCTTTGCCCACTGGAGCTTCTTCGGACAGTTGGTAATTCTGGCTCTGATTCAAATCGGAGGTATGGGAATGATCGCCATGGCATCCACCATCATGCTCTTGACGAGAAAGAAGTTTTCGTTGAAGGATCGAATGCTCCTTCGGGATGCTTTTAACCTGAATTCGGACAACAGGGTTCTCCGCTTCCTTGTGAGAGTCATTAAGGGTACACTTCTGGTTGAGGCGGCGGGAGCCGTTCTCTATTGCTTCGTCCTCATTCCTGAGTTCGGTGTGAAAAAAGGTATCTGGTGTTCCATCTTCAACTCGGTTTCCGCCTTTTGTAATGCCGGTATGGACGTAATGGGAGGAAACAGCCTTGGGAACTACAGTTCCAATCCACTCTTTATGACCGTCACCATCGCGCTGATCGTCTTTGGGGGTCTGGGCTTTGTGGTCTGGTTTGACGTTCTCGGCTGCATGCGGGACGGCTTCAGAAGGAATTTTTCCCCGGCAACGGTGATCAAACGTTTCTCGGAACACACCAAACTGGTCTTGAGCTTTACAATCTTCCTGCTGCTGGCCGGTACCCTCATCATCTTCTTTCTGGAGTACGATAATCCGGGAACCATCGGAGGTTTTGGACTTGGAGGAAAACTTGCCAACAGCTTTTTTGAATCTGTCACCTTGCGAACTGCAGGATTTACCACGTTTCCGCAGGAGAATATGCGGGGCGCATCCTGTATGGTTGCCTATATCCTCATGTTTATCGGAGGATCGCCCATCGGTACGGCCGGAGGAATCAAGACGACCACATTTTTCCTTCTGATTATGAATGTGCGTTCCTACCTCCGGAATCAGGATGAGAACGTAGTCTTCCATCACAGAGTGTCGGAGGAGTCTATGCGGAAGGCTTCAGCCATTGTCTTTGTCAGTGCGGGAGCTGTCATGCTTTTTACAGCGCTGCTTTGTATTGTGAATCCGGTTCCGATGGAAGATGCCCTGTACGAGGTGGTCAGTGCCTGTGGAACGGTTGGCCTCTCCAGAGGTCTGACTCCATCTCTGAATGCACTCGGCCGGCTTACGATTATTGTGGCCATGTACCTGGGCAGAATCGGACCGATCTCTCTGGTGGCTCTTTTCGCGGGAAACGGAGCGGATGCAAACAAGATCAGGTATTCAGCAGGAAAATTCTATGTCGGATAAAAGTTGAATGGGATATAAATGAGGGAAAAGATAATGAAGAGTGAAAAAAAATCAGTAGCGGTTTTGGGTTTGGGCACGTATGGAAGCAGTCTTGCCGAAACGTTGTATAATCTGGGCGCGGACGTGCTGGTTGCGGATAAAGATGAAAAAGAAATCCGCGACATGGCGCCGAAGGTAACGACAGCGGTCTGCGCGGATCTGGATGACGAAGATGAGATTGAGGCGCTTGGACTTCAGAACATGGATATTGTTATTATCTGCATGGGTGGAAATATTTCTGCCAGCATTCTGTCGGTATCCGTGGCGAAGGAAAAAGGCGTTCCGCTGGTGGTGGCGAAGGCTTCCACGCCGAGAATGAAGGCGATTCTCAAGAGAGTAGGTGCAGATAAGATCATTGATCCGGAGAGAGAGGGCGGTGTGCGCTCTGCCAGAATCCTCGCCTCCTCTCAAATCCACGAATACTTTGAAATCGGCAACAATCTCTGCATTGTGGAACTGGAGCCGAAGAGCGCATGGGTCAATCACAGCCTCATTGAACTCGATCTCAGAAAAAAACACAACATTAATGTTGCCGCAATCCGGCTTGAGGATGGAAACTGGGGCTACCTGGATCCGACACGGAAGTTGAAAGCAGAGGATCTTCTCATGGTTATGATTGAGAAGAGTACCATCGATAAGTGGAAGTAAGAAACTTAAACGCAAATCCAAAATGCTTTTTTACGTAATGAAACGCGGTGATGGACACGCAACCGAAGAAGGGAATAAATAACTATGATACGTTTTGAAAATGTTTCTTTTGGCTTTCCGCAGAAGGATCTGTATGAGGATATCAGTTTTGAAATAGAACAGGGAGATCATGCGGTTCTGATCGGAAGCAACGGCTGCGGAAAGAGTTCCCTGATCCGGCTGATGATGGACAAGGACAACTTCACCTATGAGGGGCGAATTGTTATTGAAGAGGGAGTTCGAATCGGCTACGTGAGTCAGTTTGTTTCTCATGAGAGAGAAAAACTGACGGCGTACGATTTTCTTGCGGCACCTTTTCAGAAGATGCTGGCGGACTTCGACGAAATCTGCGCAAGGATGGCGGACGAGAATGAGGATGCGGATAAGCTGAACATATTCTATCAGAAGCTTATGGATGAAATCGAGGCAGTGGACGGATACAATTATGACGCAAATATTCGTAAGGCACTGGCGAAGGCGGATTTAACCTTCCTTACGGACAGCATGGTGTCAAACATCAGTGGAGGTGAGTATAAGCTTCTCTACATCCTTCGGAGCATGCTTCTGAAGCCGCAGCTTTTGATCATGGATGAGCCGGATGTCTTTCTTGATTTCGAGAATCTAGTGAGCCTGACAAGGATGATCAATGATTATGACGGTACGCTCCTTGCCATCACCCACAGCAGGATTCTTCTGAACTGCTGCTTCGACAAGGTGCTCGATATCGAGAATATGGGACTCCGCGAATTCCCAGGAACCTTTGCAGAGTACAACACCTGGATTCTGGAGACAAAAATCGGTCTCTTCGAGCATTGCCGTGATTTTGATGAGTTTATTGAAAAACAGGAGCAGATTGTAACCCAGATCCGCACCAGAGCGACGGAGATGGCGATCCCGAGACTCGGCCGTCAGGTGAAGGCTAGAGCGACTTACCTTGAGCGCTTGAAGAGGATGCGGGGAGAGGATCCCTTCCTGGAGGAACATCATCATGAATTTGCATTCCATCTGCCGGATAAGTCGGATGGCGTGACGGATGTTGCCGATGCTGAAGAAACGACAGGAACAGCCATGGAGGCCGAAACCGTAGAGGATGCCGTTGCTGACGTGAGGATCGAGACTCCGGAAGATGGCGGGAATACAGAAATTGCATCTGATGCAGTGATCAGCGTGAAGGATTACTCGCTTCGCTACGATCGTGATGTGTTGACAAATGTATCCTTCGACATCTGTCCGGGAGAAAAAGTGGCCATTGTGGGCGCCAACGGAACCGGAAAATCAAGTCTTCTTCGGGATGTTTACAGCATGCTGGAGGAGAAACAGCCCGGAAGAGCCGGCTATTTCCGCCAGGTAATCACAGAGGAGGATGAGACACAGAAATCTGAGGAGTCGAAAAACGGCAGGAATGATGAGAATACCGGGAATGGTAAAAGCACCGGGAAGGCAAAGAAGGCGAAGAGCGGCGTGAGTGTTGTGAAGCTGTCCGGCGGTGAGCGTTGCCTTGCCCAGTTGGATGAACTCTGCAGGGTTCCCTATGATATTCTTCTTCTGGACGAGCCCACCAGTCACCTGGATGTCTACGCCCAGATTGCACTGGAAAAAGCCATTCGCGTCTACGAAGGCACCGTCCTTCTGGTCTCCCACGACCTCTTTGCCGTGACAGGTTGCACAGACCGGGTGCTGATCCTCGAGAACGGAACTATCCGCGAGATGAGTGGCAGAAGCTATCGGAAGTCCATCTACAGCAAATACTTTGACAGCGACGTCTTTGAAGCTGAGAAAAAGCGAATTCAGAAAGAAATGAACGTGGCAGATTGCATCCGCGCCAACAAGTTCGATGAGGCGAGGGAGATTCTACAGAAGTAAGCTGCATGACTCTGCTTGCGCGCCTTTTCCCACTTCGATTACTAGTATAGCCGTTCTTAAATAACTCGACCAAATACTTGCCTGCTTGCCCGAATAGCACGCATCAGAAAGCCTCGGCGTAGCCGGGCGGATGAGGGGCTGGGGAGACGAAATCCGCCTGCGGACTACCTAATACCGAATAAAAACCCGGCCGCGATTTCTCGCGACCGGGCACATTCATCGTAATGTCAATATTGCATCATACGCAACGCATATCAACCTATACCATTATTCCTTTTTATTCCCAAAAACTTCTCAAAAAGAATTTCGTACCAAATTACTGAAGCAGAGAAAGAACTCCCTGTCCGGACTGGTTAGCCTGTGCAAGCATAGACTGAGCTGCCTGAGAAAGAATGTTATTCTTTGTGTATGCAGCCATCTCTTTCGCCATATCTGTATCACGGATGCGGGA
>JAIKXQ010000120.1 GCA_024684035.1 Eubacterium sp.
GACCACTTCGCGTAAATTTCAATACCGTTAGGCGGCATCGTAATATTGAAGTCAAACAGCTGTGTAAACGCTTCATCTTTATACCAGCCCCTGAATTCGACGTCGTAATCCGCAAGATCACTCGGCTTAGGCGGCACGTAATCCTTATATTCTGTCCGGTTCAGAGATTTCTCATAGAGCACATTCTCTGTCTTCGCAATTTCATTGTGATTATAATAGGAGAGAGGGTACTCTTCACGCTTATGGCGAATCTCAAGTTCATATGCCTCATTATAACCCTGTCCAATTTTAACTTTTCCGCCAACAGTTGCCGTCATCCAAGAACCAAAATCAGCATCTCCCTTGGACTTCATACGGTACTGATAAACCTGAAATCCCGTGTACTTATTACTGAACTCGAACGTTCCAGTGTATGCCGAGAGTGTAGTCTCGGGAGTATTCGTCCAGTTACCATTTGAATCCTGTTTGTAATGACGTATGATACAGTTATAATCACCTGAATATGGCCATAAATCGAGCTTTTCCGTGTTATCATATGAGTCCAGAACATAACTACCAAGGAATGTCACTATGGACGTTGCCGTCTGTCCAGACCACGGATTATAGTCTTCATAATAACACCATCTTGCCTTACTCTGTCCAACTTCTGAAGTTTCCGGCCATACCGCTATAGGCTGCCGATAAAGACCCTTCAAGGTTTTATACAATCGTGTTTTCTGCTTGTTATAGTAAAAATTAATCGTTATTACTTTTCTATCATAGTAAACATTGAGAATGGATGTTCCATCACCCTTGATATGAATGGTTTCAATCTTAGTTGTATTCAGATTAAACCCCTTCAGTTCAGCGTCCGTAAGCTGTGGAGCCCCCTGTGACTTTACCTCTTTCTCTGTGGTATCTTCTACAGATTTTGAGCCCGCATAGTCGTAGGTCTTGGCGCTGTCTGCCGCATCTACCCTATCATTCAGAGACTGCTTCCAGTAAATGATTGTGTATTTGGCTTTATCCTTCTTCCACTGTGCGGTAAGGGTAATGTCCTCTGTCAGTTTGCGCCCAAATCTAAACTCAGTTGATGAACCCTTGACTACCCACTTATCAAAAGTATATCCCGGTCTGTGAGGATCCGTCGGCGCTACTGTATTGGTATTTGCCGCTACGAAGGAGGGCTTTACATAGCTGCCGCCATCTGACTCGAAGTAGATATAGTGTCCTTCCTGAATATTCGGATAGAGTGTGATATCCTCTGTGCCGACTGTTACAGATGCAACCGGCTGCTGAAGAGCCTGATCTTTGCACCATGCCACAACAGAATGTACGGAATCCAGCGGAAGGATCACGTCTTCAAATGTAACGGTATCTCCGGACTTTGCACGCTTGATCTGTGCTATTCTCGCGTCGGTGCCGACACCGTTCATAAAGATAACCTGATACTTCGGTGCTTCTCTATAAACCGCGTAAACAGGGATTGTTGTATCCTCTGTATAGGAAGCAATATTCTGATGTCCGAACTGGAATCGTGTGAAACTGTCTGCATCCGCGTTCTGCTCTGTCGTCCATCCTGCGAATTCATATCCGTCCAGTTCCGGAACTGCCGGTTCCTTGACCTCGTCACTCTCACTCGGAGAGTTCTTGATGATCTGTGTATCTACGACTGTTTCATTACTATAGAAGATGTAGGTGATTCTCGGCACTTCGGTCTCATTCTCCGGAACAGGATCTGTACCAATGATTACGTAGACCGAAAATGAGCTAGCCAGAAAGGAAGCGCCATTCGAACTTGCGTTCTTTGTGACGGTCTCGATTGCTCCGGCATCTGTCTGATGGAGAACTGAGAAATCGTCTCCGCCGATGGAGGTCGGAAGACTCATCGATACGTGTACCACGCTGTTGAGTGGTTCGATTTCATTTCCGTCTTTGTCGTAGAAAGTAATGTCTACCGCTCTGGCATCTGAAACCTGACGGTCGTCAGGGATCATATTATCGTATACATTCTCTGCGTATGCGGAAGATACATCCGCTACCCGAAGAACTGTTCCCTCCGGGAAGACACCTTCCGGTGCAGATACGCTGACGGTAATTCCACCTGCGGTTGTTGCCGAATCGGAGAATGCCGGCATCTTTACTTCTTCCGGCTTCTCATCTTCCTTGTCGTCCTTAGGATCGTCAGCCTTGTCATTTACCTTCTCAGGTGCCTTGTCAGGCTGTACGATCGTCGGAAGCTCGGGTTCTTCTTTCTCTTCTTTGATCGTCCCGGCTTCGCCTTTGTCTGCCGGTGTCTCATCTTTGTCGATCGGCTGAACATCGTTCTGTGCTTTTCCGCTGTCCGGAGTATCCACGATTGTCTCCGGCTCTGCGGGAGCTGCTTCTTCCGCCGGTTGTTCTACCGGTGGTTGTTCTTCCGGTTCTTCTGCTTCCGGTATCTGTTCAACTACCGGTTCCGCAGCCTCGTCCGGATCCCCGACAAGATCTTCTTCCGCGGCCTCCGCCGTGACATAAGCGCCTCTGTTCGCGACACGCGCGTCCAGACGCAGGTCAACGGCTCCGCTTGACAGAACCATCAGGATTGACACAAGTACTGCCATAAATTTCTGTGCCGTCTTCTTCATACGTTTCTCTCCTTTCCCGTATATCTCTTTGTCCCGTCACACAGTTGACACTGAAAACATGCCTTCACGTCCACCACCGTCACCTGCTATGAATTTCCCGTTCTTCACATTTCTGTAAACGGAGTCCTTATACAGAAGATACCGCCGCTTGAATACTCTTTCACATTGGTGCATTTGGAGATATCGGTGTACAGGCTTCTCTGTATACAGGTATTCATTTGAGATTAAAGTGTGGATCTGTGTCGCAGTCGGAATAGGCTGCAAAGGACAAAACGTCAACAGTTCAAAAGTATTCCGTTACTCTGGGCGCTAAACTATGGGTTGCCAAAAACAGGTTTACGATTACCAAATGAATTGCTTAACGTTACATGGATACTCTCCGGAAAATACTTCCGTTGAGTCTGGATTGAAAATGATCGTATAACAGCAGTTAGAGAGCTACCGATCAGGGTTGGTATACCTACATGAGTACTACTCCCATCATTACTCTTTAACGATTGTTATACTTGAATTACGTCTGCCGAAGTATCTAACAGATAGTAAGGCAGGCTGAGGTACTTCCTATCTGGCCGGTTGTCTGCTGAAGTGTGGTGCGAGATACGTTTCAACAGGACATGCCTGTAAGGAATCTGATATACAGAAATAAACTTTTTTCTTTTATATCAGCTATTCTTTATCATATATTTGTGTTTACTGATCCCCTTTTATAAAGAGAATAGCTTATATCTACTATAACATTTTGATACGATCCATTAACCTGTCCCTGAGGTCAGTTTTCGAAAAAGCAGTCATATATCGGTTATATTTCGTTCATATATGCGTATTCTATCACATTATTTTCTTTTGTAGCAGTAATTGTCGTACTTTTCCCATCTTTAAGATATAAAGTTTTCTGTTTATATTTTGTTCATTTTTACCAAGTCTATATTAAATACATTGCATCCGAGCATTTTATGTCCACTAAATCATTTTCGAAATCACACAAGAGATCAAAATCATGTGATATCATATATTTTGAGCCGGATTTTTATTGTGTTTTTATTTCAGATTTATTTTATTGGTCATACCTTACAGATGATGTTATAGTATTGAGTAATAAAGGGCCGCTGAGCTATTGACGTTGTTTGTTGCAGGGTTCGCACAGATACAGCTTCTCTTCTTCTCCCGATGCGGCAGACAAGTCAACACGGAGGCAAGTTCATGACAGACTACCGGAACAACTGCAGATTCAAACGGTTTATCAAACCTTTTTTTATTCACGAAAGCAGCCATTCAAAAAGGCACGTGCATGCACGTACCCTTTTGTTTTCCATTCTGCTTTCTCTTTTTATCTCTCAAAGCACAGCATGTTCCCCGTTTCCGTCTGCAGAGAACGAGTTTCCCGGCAGCAAGGCTCTCACCGTATCCGCGTCCAGCCACGGCAAAAGGCATACCGTCGAATCTATCCTGAAACCGCAGGCCCCGGGGGCAATGACCGCTGCCAACAGCGACGGAAGCATCACCCTTGATTACTCCAACACCGCAGATGGTTACATCATGATCAGGGACACCCATGACACCACAACACAGATTCAAATCAAAGGTCCCGATGGTGTCACGTATCCTTTTCCACTCAATTCTCACGATCTCACCGCCTTTCCGCTGTCACACGGAAACGGCCACTATGAAGTGAGTGTTTTGGAACAAATTTCCGGAAACAACTATGCCGTCAGCCTCTCGCAGGGGTTTGATGTATCACTGAAAGACGAGTTCGGTCCGTATCTCTATCCGAATCAGTACGTGAAATACACCGATTCCTCAAACGCGGTATTGCTGGGAAGGAAATTATCGGCACAGTCCGACTCAGATCTTTCCTATATAAATAACGTCTATAATTACATTCTCAAGCACGTGAAATACGACGATGTTCAGGCCGCGTCGATCCAGCCCAACTACATCCCGGACGCTGATACCACACTCCGCACGGGAAAAGGGATCTGTTTTGACTACGCGGTACTTATGACGGCGATGCTCCGCTCCCAGAACATCCCCACCCGCCTGGAAGTCGGATATGTAGGCAAGGTCTACCACGCATGGATCAGCGTATACACCAAAGACAAGGGATGGATTAACAACACCATCTACTTCGACGGCAAAAACTGGTCACTCATGGATCCCACCCTGGCGGCGAACAACTCAAACGCCGCCATCCGAAAATTCACCGGCGACGGCAGCAACTACGTAGTCCGCTACCTGTACTAAATACGTATGTAATTAAGCCAAAGCCTCACAGATCCGGATTCTATATCCATCCGGTGTCTGTTGCCGTTGCTTTGAATAACTGATATACTGATATTAAATAATGTTTTTTGATTTAGTTACTGATTCATTTTTTCAACAGATACATGTTCCTCATGAAGCAGCTGAAAAAGAGGCAGAACAATGGAAAAATCAAAAGCAACATCTCATTATCTTTCAAATCCGGAGCTGTCCGCTTTTGCCGGACAAATGGCGCTCATTCTTAAGGCGGGCATTTCCAGTCTCGAGGGTATCGCCATTCTCAAAGACGATTCCTCCGACAAGAAATACCACTCTGTCCTTATGTCAATTCAAAAAGAAATGCATCAGTCCGGTTTTTTCTATAAAGCGCTGGCGAAGTCCGGTTCTTTCCCACCCTATATGGTACAAATGACCCGCATCGGCGAAGAGACCGGTAATCTCGATACTGTCATGGAATCCCTGAGTCTCCACTACAACCGCGAAGAGCAGATCCGCCGCAATACCATCAATTCCGTGTTTTATCCGGCTTTGATGACAGCGATTGTGCTCGCGGTGATCCTTGTGCTCACCGTCCGTGTCATGCCTATTTTTGAACAGGTTTTCCGCGAACTCGGAGCAGTAATCACCGGTCCGGCTCTCCTGTTTATTAATGCCGGCAAATTTCTCCGCACTTACGGAATCACCATTCTTCTGATCTGCGCAATCATCCTGATTGGAGGTCTTTTTTCCACAACATTTGAAGGAGGCAAGAAGTTCTGGCACAATGTAGGTCGTCACTTCCGGGGCATCCGGAAGGGGTACGAGGAAATCACTATCTGCCGCTTCGCAAGCGCCATGAGCATGGCGATCGCCAGTGGTCTGACTCCCGAACAGGGTCTGTACCTCACCATGGATTTAAATGAAGATGCAGACTTCGACAAGAAGCTCCACAAGGTTCACGACGAGCTTTCAGAAGGCACATCCTTTTCACAGTGTCTCCTGAATAATGGCATTTTCTCAGGTCTTTACGCAAAAATGACCGTCGTCGGAGCCAAGACCGGAACCCTTGACACTGTTCTCGCTCAGATTGCGGATCTGTGTCAGGAGCAGGTCGACAGGCGACTCAATAACCGGCTGGCCGCAATTGAACCGGTTCTCGCAATCATCTTGTCTCTGATCGTCGGCGCAATTCTATTCTCTGTCATGTTTCCGCTTCTCGGAATCATGTCGAGCCTGTAAGCCAGTATAGCGGTCGAAAAATAACTCGACGTATGCGACGAACGCTTGCAGGTGCGTGCTATCGGGACAAGCGGGCTAGCATAAGTAGATTTATTTAAAAACCGTTATACTGGGTTCCATCGAAGAGAACGATATCAAAGAGATATCCATATCCTATCGATCTTATACAATCCGGCACAAAAACGGACCCGTATACGAACGGTCAGCATATAAGTAATCCGGCAACCGACAGTTTTACATAACAGTCACTCCACATCAAAGATGTCCCGTCTCCAGGGCTCATCGGAAAAGAGGTGCCTATGAGTAAACCAGCCGAATCCCGTCTGAAGAGCAAGTTAGCGCTACCACTCTCTCTGCTGATTCTCTTTCTTGTTCTCACAGGCTTCAGCTATGCCTACAGTACGGTAGCTACCGGTAATATTCACCGGCAGAAAGAATACCTCGTGAATTCCCTGGAGCACTACATCACAGATTGCTACGCCAGCAAAGGATATTACCCCATCAGTCTCAATTACCTGAAGGAGAACTACAATCTCACCTATAATGATCAGCTTTTCTATATTGATTATCAGGTAATGGGCGCTAATATCCGTCCCGACGTCGCTGTTATTGAGCTCAATGATTCAGATACGTAAGGAGTCTTGCGAATGAAAAGTCAGCAGCAGATGAATTCCAGACGATTTTCCATAGTGACAATTCTTCCAATCATTCTCTTCTGCTTTTTTGCCTTTACGGGAATCAGTGTCGTTATGTATGGAGCCAGAGTTTACGAAACCACCATTCACAAGTCGACACTGGACTATTCTGCTCGGACTGCTATCGCCTACATGACCGAGAAGATCCGTCAAAATGACACGTACGGCTCCGTGCAGCTCGGAAGCTTTGAGGATTGCCAGGCACTGGTTCTGATTCCCAGGGAATCTGTTGATGACGCCTCCATCAGAACCTACATCTATTTCTATGAAAACAATCTTTGTGAGCTGACGACTACGGATCCCGCAAGTGTTCATCCGTCAGCCGGAACTCCCATTCTTCCGTTAAAAAGTGTATCGATTTCATTTCTCTCGGATCATCTTCTGCATTTCAAATGTGTGGACAACTGGGGAAATGACGCCGAAACCTGCATCGCACTACTGTCACAGGAGGTAAAGTCATGAACAGACGCGCTCCTGCCTCCAACCTCTTTCTGTTGGAATTAATCCTTTCAATTACATTGTTTGCACTCACGGCGTCGATCTGTACCACCTTCTTTACAAAGGCGCACATCCTGACAAATGATGCGATTCAGCTCCAACAGGCCGTGACACGGGCATCCGGTATTGCGGATATCGCCAGAATCAGCGACACGTCTTCCGATTGCATCCGCCAGATTCAGGATCTTTTTCCGGAAGCGGAGGTATCCGGGGATCAGACTCAGCTCACGATTTATTTCAACCAGGACGGCATCTGCACCACTTCCGGGCGGGCAAGCTATTCCGTTAACGTAGCTTTCAGTGTTCAGGACAATTTCTGTATCACGGATATTGTATGTTCGGCTGTACAGGGAAGAAAAGAGCCAATAACTTCACCGATCCTCTACACGCTGACAGTGAAACACGCGCTGGACGAAAGGGGTGATGAAGCATGATCCGTTGGAACCCGCAGAAAGGCAGTTCAAATCATTTCGTTGCTTTTCCCAGACCCATCGGCTTTTCTCTTCTCTTTGTCGTGTTCCTGATCCTTTGTTTCTTCACCTTCGCGGCAATCACTCTGATTACCGCCAAGAGTGATCTGGATTCCAGCAGGACATATGCCGAGCGGCAGACTGCTTATTATGCCGCCTGCAACCGGGCCGAGGAGAAAATTGCGTCTCTGAACCGGGATGCAGCCGCAAATCCGGATACAGCTGCTCTGGCCGCACACTTCAAAGAAGAAATTGATGATACGCAAACTCTTCATATTTCATTGTTGCTCGACGATAATAAATATAGAATTACTCGTTGGCAAGTTGTATCGGAGACCGATTGGGCATCGGAGATGGGCTCGGATAATTCTCTTCCGATACTTCAAATGAATGATGACGGAGAGTAAGCATGGATATCACCGATATACTGAAAGCGGCCATCAGCGATAATGCCTCTGATCTTTTTATAGTCGCTAATCTTCCGATCTCACACAGAATACAAGGGAATGTCGTAATCAAGGATGGAACACGACTTGCCCCTGCCGACACAGAGGAACTGATCCGGCAGATTTATCACCTGGCAAAGGATCGAGATCTCACCCGTCTGATGATCAAGGGTGATGATGACTTCTCATTTGCTATTCCGGGGCTTTCCCGTTTCCGTGTCAACGCTTACAAACAGCGCGGATCCCTATCCGCTGTTATACGTGTTATTTCCTTCTCTATGCCGGATCCCGCGTCCATCTGTATTCCGGACGCTATTATCAATATGAGTCGTGAAAGTACCGGCATGGTTTTGATCACGGGTCCCGCCGGCAATGGTAAATCAACAACCCTGGCCTGCATCATTGACGCGATCAATCATCAGCGAAGCGCCCATATCATTACGCTGGAAGATCCGATTGAGTATCTGCACCGTCACAATAAATCCATCATTTCTCAGCGAGAGATTAATATAGACACCGACAGCTATGTCACAGCTCTCCGGGCCGCATTGAGACAGAGCCCGGATGTTATTCTCCTGGGAGAGATGCGCGACTTTGAGACGATTGCTGTTGCCATGACAGCTGCGGAGACAGGTCATCTCCTTTTCTCTACCCTGCACACGGTAGGCGCCGCCAACACCATCAACCGAATCATCGACGTCTTTCCTGCGAACCAGCAGCGACAGATCGCCGTTCAGCTGTCCACCGTCCTGAAGGCCGTCGTCAGCCAACAGCTCGTGCCCTCCGTAAACGGCACAAGAATTCCGGCCTTCGAGATTATGATGGTTACTCCGGCTGTGCGCAATATGATCCGCGAGAACAAGGTCTATCAGTTGGACGGCCTCATCGCCAATGCTTCTTCCGACACCATGCAGTCCATGGATACCAGTCTCCTGCAGCTGTACCGGAAAGGTATGATCACTCGTGAAACAGCGATCACCTACGCCACCAATCAGGATATGCTGGTACGAAGACTCTCTATGTAAAGGAAAGGGATTGCGGAGCAATTTCCTATGAGATAAAACGAAAACCGGGATGCGACTCGCATCCCGGTTTTCGTTACTCTATTTGTTCGCAGGTTGTATTGTTCCTGGAATATTTCTTTTACCCGTTTCCTCAGAGGAAACGCATCTTCATCCTTCTTTCTTTAGTGTCCGGCCACCTTGTCCATAGTCTGAAGAAGCTTACGGAAAGAACCATCAAGCTCGCGTTTCTCCAGCTGTACGGCGTTCTCATCTGCAAGAGACGGATCTTTGTCAAAATCTACAACAGCAAGGGCAATATCATCGTCGAGACTGTCCGCTCCGACAGCAACTACCTGATAGTCTTTTCCCTCTCCATCATTGATGGTATACAAATCATCATCTTTTACAGTTTCACCGATTGCCCACTCCGCGGAGTATTTTTTCCCGTCTCCGTCCGGATAATAAATATCGATGAAGCCGCAGTAGCTTCCGTCTTCATTTGTGAAGAAGACAATCTTTCCACCGTTGTCTGTTTTGCACTCCCATGCTGCAACAATCTCATCCATGTGGCTCTCGTAAGTACCCAGATCGTTGTTTCCTTTTGAGGCCTTTCCGCCTTTCTTCTCCGGACTCTTGGTTACGATTTTTCCGCGCTTTTTCTTCACTTCCGAAGATGAGCTGGATGTAGTCTGTGAGCTGCGCTCAGAGTCACTGCAGCTCGGCAGGAATACCATCAGCAGGGTTGCAATCAACGCTACGCCAAGCAGACTGAGTACAATGATCAAGCCAAGATTCTTCTTCGGTTTCTGTCCACCATTGGGATTGAAACCACCCGGTCCCGGCTGATAGTTATTACCGTTAGGTGTAAAGCCACCAGGCCCCGGCTGATAACCATTGTCCGGTGCAAAACCACCGCGTCCCGGAACCTGACCGTTATAAGCATTCTGACCGTAGGCACCGCCGGTTGCATACGGATTATCTCCGGTATTCTGTCCATAGCCATTCTGACCGTAACCGCCCTGGCCGACACCATTCTGTCCATAGCCGTTCTGACCGTAGCCGCCCTGGCCGACACCATTCTGGCCGTAGCCATTCTGGCCGTAGCCGCCCTGACCGTAGCCATTCTGACCGTAGCCGCCCTGGTTATAACCATTCTGACCAAAGGCGTTACCGCTTGTTTCATAACCACCGTAAACGCCGTTCTGTTCCGGAGCAGCATTCACCTGGGCGTTACCGTCTGCCAGAGCCTCCGCCGTTTCACTCTCGTTCAGCTCATTTCCGTTGACAGTCTCTGCAGAGTTCTCTTCCTCTGTGTTCTTACTGTCATAGGAATAGAAGTTGTCATTTCCATTCATTATGTTTCTTCCTCCCATCGTCGCATTCATACCGAATGTCGCATTTTTATACTCTTTATATTCTTTATCCAGCTTCCATGTGTAGATTACCGCATATACTCCGGATAACACGATCAGCCATCCTCCCGGCGTATTCATCGTAAGGAGCGTATAGAAAAAATTGAGTGCCCCGTACACCAGAAGAACTATGGACGCGATTTTGCTGGCTCTCTTCAGGATAAACCCCCCGCAGGCAACCAGGATCGCCACATCCAGCAATGACCAATAACTCTGTGTAATCAGCAGAAAAATAAATGTAATTGCGGCACATACAAACGAGATAATCGCCGAACCCCTGATGTTCTTCTTGATTTTTATCTCATCCGGCAGATCCAGGAACTGCATCCTTGTGAGCCCTGGCGGAACCACAGCTCTGCCGAAGCCCGCGGGTCCAAAACCCTGTCCCGGTTGTCCGAATCCGCCGCTCATCCCGTTCACGGGCTGTGCCTGATTGTCACCGGCCGCATTTCCCGCGGGTCTCACATTTTTGTCCCAATATGGCTTAGGCGGTTCGTTCCTCGAAATCTGCTGCTGCCACGTCGGTTCCTGTCCCTGTGGAACATCTTTTCCCAGCCAGCTGATATCCCTTCCGTGATCTACCGCGCCGAAGGGATCCTCCCGATTCACATTCTGCTTTCCATACCAGATGTCATTGGGTCGGTCGGGAGGCACATCCCTGTTTAGCTTCTTACTCGCTTCTTCAAGACTGTCTCTCATATCTGTCTGATTTCCCCTCATCTATTTTCAGAAAATGATTTTCCATCAAAGTCTTGCGAATATTTGAAACGCGTTACGCAATACTTCGATTATCTGCTTCCGATCTGCCGCTAAGGATCCCTGAATCATCTCCGGCGAACCGCCTCCACGACCATTCAAGGCCTCGTTGAGTTTTTTCGCCTTCTCTCTCAGATTACATACGGCAGCATCGTTGGTGCCGATGGTGTAATTCCATCCAGCCGCTGCATCCTCCGGATCCCTCGGAGCGAGAACACAGGCCACCTTCGCCTTCACAGCTCCCTGTTTCAGAATCCAGTCACAGAATCTCCGGATATCCGTCACAGACATTTCCTTCTCGAAGTCAATGACAATGTCTCCATCATCTGTATGGAGTTCAGCAATTCTGGCGCGGAAATACCGGTTCATATTTGCCGCCGCCTTCTGTTTCTCCTCCATCAGATCGTTTCGAAGTCTTTCCACAGCCAGCGCCGTTTCCTCCGGCTTCACCGACAGATCTCTGGCAATCTGCGAATTCTGCGACTCAATTCCCTGAAGATATGAAAGTGCCTTCGCGCCGCAGAGAAGTTCCAGCCGGACACCGCCTTTGTAACTCTGTGCCGAAATACACTTGATCATGCCGATCTCACCGGTTCTCCGGACATGCAGTCCGCAGCAGGCACAGACATCCGCCCCGGGAATCGTCACGAGTCTGATTTTTCCCTCAAGTTCTTTTTTGCTCCGGTAATCGATGTCCGCAACCTCAGCCTCTGATCCTACGGTAATCTCAATCGGCTCGTTTTTCCACACATAGCGGTTCGCCTCATTCTCGACCTCCAGAATCTGTTCCCAAGTGAGCGGCCCGTTGAAATCTACGCGGATCGTATCCCCCATGTGGAAACCGACATTGTCGTATCCGAACTTCCTGTGCACAATTCCGGAAAAAATATGTTCTCCCGAATGCCCCTGCATGTTCGAAAAGCGGAATTCCCAGTCCAGTTGCTGCAAAACCTGCGCACCTTCTTCTACCGGTTCGTCGGTGTAGAGCACAATATCCAGTCCCTGCCGCTTCGTATCCAGCACATGCACGGTCTTCATGTCCGTGCCATAGGTCAGCGTGCCCCTGTCCCCGGGCTGCCCGCCGCCTTCCGGGTAGAAAATACAATCCTCATTCAGACGTATCTCACATTTCCGCTTTCCCTTCTGACAGTTTCGAACGACAGCGGTCATGCCACGCTCGTACAACTTCTCATCGTCATAGAAAGCTTCTCTGAATTGTTCCATATCCCGTAATCCTATACCTTCAGTTTGTACTTCTCATCCACCTGAACATATCTCTGAAGTTCAGCTCCGAGATTCTGCCGAATCTGTTCATAATCTTCCATCACTCTCTCCGGATTTCCGTAGAGATCCTCAAAGAGCTGTGTCAGATTCTCCTCGAATTTCTCCGGCAGGTATTTCGCATGCTTCAGAGCATATGGGATCAGCTTCTTTTCCCCGGGATGGGTAAGCTCATTCATGGCAAAAATCACATCAAAGTATGATTCCAGAAAGGCCGCCGTGCGGTGGTTGATACTTACCAGATCTTTTCGCTCAATCGCTTTCTGTAACTGTTGTTCGTAAGAAGGCAGACTTCCCTGAATCAGCCGCATGTTTCTTCCGATGATATTCCTCTTGAGGCGCTCAGGATAAGGCACATCATACTTTTTCTGAAGAGCGGCATATTTTCCCTCCGGATCATAAAGAATCCTGCTGTTCAGAAGATTGTGCCAAAGACAGGTGGTATATCCGTTCCCGGCCTGATGATGCATGACCACACGGTCGAGAGCCTCATCCAGTTCCTCCATATGCCGGTAAACAACATCAACTGCCGGTCCGTCCGCGAGAACCATGTCATCCTCCAGCTCCCAGAAGTCGTTTCCGGCCTCGGTGTACACACTGACTTTCTGGAAGAGTTTCCTTCTGTCCTCAGGATCCGGAAGTGTCGTATAGTACACATACAGATCATAATCCGATCCGGGGTCATTGTTTCCTGCGGCCCTGGAACCGCCGAGGGCAACAGCCTCTACGCCTTCCATGGAAGACAGCATTTCTATCAATTCGTCGATGAGCATCTTGCTCCTCCTTTCGGAAGAATTTCCTGTGAGAAAAAAATATCCTGATGATTTCTCACCAGGATATTATACCGTATTTTGTTCTTATTGTCTGCCTTTCGTTTCAATTCCTGCAGTCAGGCACTCAATTTGCATTACAATTCAGAAAGATCATCCTGACTTGCAACACGGACACCCTTTCCTGCAAGCGCTGCTTCCGCCTGCTCTGCATCCTCGACACGGAAAATCATGAAGGCGCTGTCCACGCTCTTGTCCATGAAGGCGTACATGTACTCAACGTTGACACCGGCTGCCGTGAAATAGCGGAGAATCTTATTGAGTCCGCCCGGCTCGTCCGGAATCTCTACTGCCACAACAGGTGTGAGTCTGCAGATAAAGCCCTCTTCCTTCAGCGTTGTCATAGTCTCGTAAACATCGTCAACGATCAGTCTTGCGATACCAAAATCTTTTGTCTCCGCAAGTGAAAGAGCGATCATATCAATATTGTGATCTGCCATCACCTGTGTCATGTCGTTCAGACGTCCCGGTCTGTTCTCCAAAAATACTGAAATCTGTTTTACTGACATATCTTATCCTCCCGGCTTCTTTATCCTGCTCAGATTTTACGCTTATCAATGACACGGACTGCTTTTCCCTCACTTCTCGCGATGGACTTCGGAGAAACGAGATGCACGTTTGCCTTGATTCCAAGCATTGCCTTGAGACCGTCCACAAGATCCTTCTGTCTCTTCTGAACCTCACCCATATTATCCGTGAACATTTCTGCCGTCATCTCAACCTGTACATCCAGCGTGTCTGTATTGTTCACACGGTCAACGATGATCTGGTAGTTTGCCGGATATCCATTGTTGAGAAGAACTGTCTCGATCTGTGACGGGAATACATTTACACCTCTGATGATGAGCATATCATCGGAGCGTCCCTTCGGCTTCTCCATCTTCACAAAGGTTCGGCCGCAGGAGCATTTACCTCTCACCAGTCTTGTGATATCTCTCGTTCTATATCTGAGAATCGGGAAAGCCTCTTTATCCAGAGAAGTGAATACAAGTTCTCCCTCAGAGCCCTCCGGAAGCACTTCCCCTGTATCCGGGTCGATAATCTCGGCGATAAAGTGATCCTCATTGATGTGCATTCCGGACTGTTCGGAGCACTCATAAGCGACACCGGGGCCGGAAAGCTCTGTCAGACCATAGATGTCATAGGCCTTGATTCCCATGGTTTTCTCGATATCGTGACGCATTTCCTCGCTCCAGGCCTCTGCGCCGAAGATTCCGGCTTTCAGCGGAATCTCATCCGGTCCGAGTCCTTTCTCTTTCATCACTTCACCGATGTAGGCCGCATAGCTTGGGGTACAGCAGAGCACAGTCGCTCCCAGATCCCGAAGGAACATGATCTGTCTGTCCGTACTTCCGGAACTCATGGGAACTGTCATACTTCCCAGCATATGGCTTCCGCCGTCCAGTCCGGCGCCGCCGGTGAAGAGTCCGTAGCCGTACGCAACCTGGACAATATCCTCGTTGGTGGCACCCGCTGCCGCGAGGGCACGGGCACAGCACTGATGCCACAGCTCTACATCCTTCTTTGTGTAATACGCGATCACGCGACGCCCGGTGGTACCCGATGTGGAGTGGATCTCCACCACTTCGCTCTTCGGTGTTCCAAGAAGTCCGTAGGGGTATGCCTCCCGAAGATCTGCTTTGCTGAGGAAAGGAAGCTTATGAAGATCTTCCATCGACTTTATGTCCTCCGGAGTCACTCCCTTCTTTTCCATCTTCTTGCGATAATAGGGAACATTGTCCCATACATGCTTTACCTGTTTGACGAGTTTTTCACTCTGAATCTCACGGATTTTCTCGAGTGAGGCACACTCGATCTCCTCATTGAAATAGTTCCCCAATTGCTGCACCTCCTGTATTGCTCAGCTTTCTTACTTCTATCTTGCTTTTTTATTTCTCTGAATAATCACGTCCGAGTGCGAACGCTTTTTTATTCATTTCCACAAATTTTGCCGGAACAATGGCCTCCAGCGATTTCATCCATGCTTCCTCCGGAAGATCAAAGTACTTTGAGAGTCTGCCGAGAAGAACCAGATTAACTGCCTTCGCGGAGCCGGCTTCCTCTGCCAGCGCCAGACAATCCATGGCGTCCACCTTGACTCCTGTAGCTTTGAGTTTACCTTTGAGATCCTCCGGATACTCCGCAGCTCCGGTAAGCACAGGCATCGGATCGATCTGCTGTGTATTCGTCACAATCTGACCATCCATGCGCAGATAAGGCAGATAACGCGCCGCCTCCATCATCTCGAAGGATACAATGAAATCCGCTTCTCCCAGGTCAATAATGGGCGAGTGAACTTTTTCTCCATAGCGGACATAAGTCACTACGCTTCCGCCCCTCTGGGACATTCCGTGAACTTCCGATACTTTTACATCATAGCCGGCCTCCAGCAACACATGTCCCAGCATTTTACTTGCAAGCAGGGAGCCCTGGCCTCCGACGCCGACGATCATAATATTCTTTGTACTCATTCCTGACTTCCCCCCTGCTTCTCATTGCTGTGATCGAGATCCCACTGGGAAAGCGGAGCAGAAAGACATGCTTTGGCGCTTCCCTTTGCATTGATGATGGACTCGAACGCGCACATCTGCTGACATACGCCGCAGCCCACACAGAGCGTCTCGTCGATGTGTGCCTTGCCATCGCGGAAGGAGATGGACGGACATCCGATCTTCATGCAGGACTTGCAGCCGCGACACTTGTCCTGATCCACTACGACGGGTTTCTCATGCTTTACATATTTGAGAAGCACACAGGGTCTTCTTGAAATGATTACAGACGGCTCATCCGCTGCCAGTTCTTCTTTCAGAGCTTCATCCACAGCTTTCAGATCGTAGGGGTCAACGACACGCACCCGCTCTATGCCCATGGATCTGCAAAGAGCTTCCAGATTGATTCTTCCTGCCGGATCACCTTTGATGTTGTATCCGGTGGTGGGATTCTGCTGATGTCCTGTCATTCCGGTAATGGAATTGTCCAGAATGATCACCGTGGAGTTGGAACGGTTATAGGCAATATTCGCAAGTCCTGTCATGCCCGAATGCATGAAGGTGGAATCTCCGATGACACAGACTGTGTGCTCATTTCCGTTGCCGCCGTCCATCTTGTTGAATCCGTGCAGCGAACTTACGGAGCCACCCATACACAGACAGGTCTCGATCGCATTCAGCGGTGCAGCCGCGCCCAGTGTATAACATCCGATGTCGCCCAGAACTGTGCACTTATTCTTTGTAAGTTCATAGAACATTCCACGGTGCGGACATCCGGAACACATAGCCGGCGGTCTCACCGGAATCGGCGTATCCAGGGTACGGAATTCCGCTTTCTTTCCGCCAAAGGCCTCAGCCACAAGATTCTGTGAAAACTCTCCGACGATCGGAAGCAGTTCCTTGCCCTTAACCTCGACGCCGATGACACGGCAGTGGTTCTCAATAACCGGATCCAGCTCCTCAACAACGTAAACGGACTCTACTTCTGCAGCAAAATCCCGGATCAGTTTCACCGGAAGCGGATTCACCAGTCCGATTTTCAAAACAGAAACCTTATCTCCGAATACCTCTTTCACATACTGATAGGAGGTAGAATCGGCAATGATTCCCATCTTCGAATCCGTTCCACGCTCTATGCGGTTCAAAGGTGTAGTCTCCGCGTACTCCGTAAGGGCAGCAGTGCGGGCTTCTACAACGGGATGCTTGCGAATCGCGTTTGCGGGCACCATAACATTCTTCGCGATGTCCTTTACGTATTCGCCTTTTTTCTCGGTTCTGCTTCCCGGTTCTACGACAGACTGTGAGTGAGATACTCTGGTACACATTTTCAGCATGACCGGCGTGTCAAACTTCTCTGAAATTTCGTAGGCAATTCTGGTAAACTCCAGCGCCTCCTGTGAATCAGACGGCTCCAGCATCGGAACCTTGGACGCAATCGCGTGATGACGGCTGTCCTGCTCATTCTGTGAGGAATGCATACCGGCGTCATCCGCAACACCGATGACAAGTCCTGCGTTTACACCTATATATGACATGGTAAAAAGAGGATCCGCAGCCACGTTCAGACCCACATGTTTCATTCCGCAGAAAGACCTGCGGCCGGCAAGTGAAGCTCCGAAAGCCGCCTCCATGGCAACCTTCTCATTCGGCGCCCACTCACAGTAGATCTCATCGTATTTCGATGCCTCTTCTGTGATTTCTGTGCTTGGTGTTCCCGGATAACTGGATACGAAACAGACGCCTGCTTCATACAAGCCACGGGCAACAGCCATATTTCCCAACATAAGCTGTTTCATCTAACTTCTCCCTTCAAGAAAAAAATACACTATTTCATCTTATCATTTCGCGAAAACTTATTCAAATATTTTACCGCAGGAAAAGAATCCCAAAACATATTTCGCCCATCTTTGAAAACAGCAAAAAATAAACCGTTTGCGAAGGTGTTCTCTGTTCAAAACAGAAAACGAACCATCCGCAAACGGTTCTTCATTTACTTCAGAATGATCTCAAAGCACTTCGCGCCCCGGCTTTCATCGACGGCCACCAGCCGGATCCAGCCGATATACTCCCTGCCGTTCTTGTTCCGATCCGAATACCGTATCCACGGACCTTTCCGGTCAAGTTCTTCCAGCATTCTCCGGTGATTCTCCGTCGGCTCGAAAGACCAGGCTCTGATTTCCTCCTTCATCCCGGCCTCTTCCTCCAGACTGCGGTAATGCTCATCAACCTCCCGCTCCGTGTCACTCGAATAGCCTTCGAAACGATACCAGCCCGGATCATATCCCTGTACTGCCGTGTGCTTCATTTCATTCTTTACACGCTCAAAGAAGGCTCTGTTGGATCTGAGACAAAGCACCTTACCTTCACAGTACTCCACAAGTCCTTCCGGAATCTTCTCCGGTTTCACACCCAGTTCCTCCGGCAGCTCCAGATCCGTGATCCGGGCGGATCCCACATCATCGTAATACTGACTGCTGCTCATATCCTCTGTGAGCGTACGCGAATTCTTTATAAAATCACTGTCCGCCTCGAAAAACTCGCGGAGAGGCTTCGGCCTCGTGAAAAGGAACCCTTGCATTCCTTCACACCCCAGAAGTCTCAATTGAAGATACTGATCCCTCGTCTCGATTCCCTCGGCCACGGTGTGAATATGAAGATTGTGGATCATCATAATCGTATAACGGAAAATCGCTTCTGCCCTGCCTCCGGCGTCATAACCTTTCAGGAAACCTCTGTCGAATTTAATCAGGTCAAAATCGAAATTCTTGAGCATATTCAGGGAAGATGCTCCGTTTCCGAAATCATCCATCCACACCCGGATGCCCTTCGCATGAAAACCGTCGATGACAGAAGCCACTTTCGAAGGATTGGCCACGCAGGCTCTCTCCGGAATCTCTATGATCAGGTACTTCGGTTCTACTTTATACTTCTCGAGAAGGTTGCCGATCTCCGCCACCATATCCAGGGTCTCCAGATCTGAAAGAGAGAGATTCACGGATACCGGAACCAGTGCCAGACCTATGGTTTCACGCAGGCGGATCTCCTTCAACACCTGCTCCACAACATGAAGATCAAAGATCGCACTCAGGTGCTCCTTCTCCAGAATCGGTATGAACTCTCCCGGCATGATGGTGCCCTTTTCCTTACTGTTCCATCTCGCAAGGGCTTCCAGCGAACATACCTTCTCTGTCACGGAACGGATAATCGAGTGGTAATAAATCTCGATTTCATGATCCTTGATGGACTCCTCCAGATGAGCGATGATATAATTCTTCCTCCGGTAGATCTCATACATCTCCTCGCGGAATTCGCCGATGAATACTCCGGCGTTTTTGTGAATCTCATGCTCTGCAAGTCTCGCCTTGTCGCAGCAGACGGAAGGGTCTTCGTCAATCTCCTGCTGCACATACAGGCCAAACTTCATCTGGATTTCCGGGACGGGATATTTATTCACGGAGTAAATATTAGTGATCTCTCCGATGCGCTCTTTCACATCGGTATTCTTCACCAGGACAAGAAAGTGATCATCCTCCAGTCTTGCACAGATTCCTTCCGGGAAAACCTGCCCGAGGAGCCTTGCCACACTGGATACCACTTCGTTCCCGGCATAATACCCATATTCATCATTGATATGATGCATACCGACGATATCCACGAAAATATATACAGGCTTCTGACCGGCGTCCAAGATCCTGTTCAGTACATCCTGAACATGTTGATAAAATCCGTAGGTTGTGAGCAACCCTGTCAGATTATCGTAGAACAGTACGCCTTCCATTTCTTTGATATTATTGACATCCGAAACCTTATACATCTCCTGCTGCATACTTGAATCTCCCATCCAAAATGATCGAAAATCAAAAAAGCCTTCCATGTATATTTCGACGATTCATTCTATATTATAAAGCGAGCATTCCGAAAAAAGCCTTCATTTCCTGAGAAACCCACTTGTTTTTGTGATGAAGTACCTGAAGAAAAATCCTCGCGTGATACCCGGTTTGAATAACCTTCACGTCCTCCTCTTCCTCACGGTTTTCCAGCATGTACTCCGGGAGAAAAGTGATACCCATATTCTGCCGCACCATGGACAGGATGAGATCCGTATTCCTGGATTCGATCACAGGATTCAGTTCGATTCCACGATCCCGCAGATCCCTCTCCAGAATCATTCGATAGGACGCATCCCTCTCCGTCAGAATCATCGGCGAGGAAAAGACATCCTGAAGGCTCACATTCTCCCTGGCTGCCAGCGGATGATCCGCGGAACAGACAAAAACCGCCCTCTCTTCTCTCTCCATCACCGTCACCAAATCCAGATCACGGATAGGTTCATCCGTCAGATAGGCAAAGTCAATCTCGTTGTCCCGAAGCATCCGGAGCAGACCGTCGATACTGTCGGTGGTAATGCTGATCTGCACGCCCGGATATTTCTTGTGAAAAGCCGCTACCGGTTTCAGTAGCAGCGATGTACAGAGAGAATCCACTGTGCCGATGGTCAGTGTCCCCTCCAGCCCGTCCTTGGGGGACACGCTTTCCTTTGCATCCGAAATATCGTTCAGAATCCGGACGGCATGGGCATGAAACGTCTTGCCGTCACTGGTCAGTGAAATCGACTTGCCAAGCCGGTCAAAGAGCCTCGTCCCCAGTTCGTCTTCCAGCTTTGCTACCTGGATCGTGACAGCAGCCTGGGAATAACCGAGCTTCTCGGCCGCCTTTGAAAAGGTTCCCAGTTGAACGATTGTGTTAAATGTGATCAAATGCTGTAATTCCATCTTGCTCTCCCTTGTATTTCTCAGAGCTCTTTGAGAGCCTGCCGGACGATCCTGTACATTATCTCATTCCCATCCTCATTCGGATGAACACCGTCCGGCGTATATTTTTCCTTTAATTCCGGATCCCTGGGATCCAGCGGACACTGATGATACATATCCAGAACCGGAAGGGAACAGGCAGAGGCCACATCCTGAATAATCCGTACATAGTCCTCCAGGCATTCCGATTTTCTGTGCCCGTACATCGTCACCTTGTCGTGTTCGTGCTCCGTGTGGATCGGTGTCATGACAAGAATCTTCGCTGTCGGCCACTTCTGCCGTACATCCCTGTACAAAAGATGCAACGCTCCGTAGAACGTATCATCCGTCCTGTCCTCCATCTCACCGATGGGCGCGTCTCCATGTCCGTAGTCATTGAGTCCGGAGCAGATCACAACCACATCTGCCTCTTCCTTTATCCCCGGAAGCCGGCTTCTGAGATACCTGTCATAGGCAGGCTCCGGAGAAGCTTTTCTCTGTCTGGCAATCCGCGATCCTCCCACACCGTTCCCATAGGTCTTTGCGCCATCTCTGGCGGATAAAAGCTTCCAGAATATTTTTTCCTTGTCCTTAACGCCTGCCCCCTCAACGATACTGTCCCCGAGAAACACAAGCCTTGCCCCGCTGATTTCCATATAAACCTCCATAAATCCTTTCATTTTTAAAGCACTCTCATTTTACCGCACTTTATCCTCTTATACAAATCCCGACGTTTTTCTGCCATTTTCTTTCGCATTATGTATATACAAAATGCAATTTTTCTGTGATATACTTGAAAAGTTCGTCTGCCTGACTTATGGCGGTAATAAATCTCCATTCGCAGGCGCGCTGACATTGTAATATCAAAAAGGGGACTTGCACTTTGAATACCAAAAATCTCGATCTAATTTTCACGCAGTATCGACTTCGTTTTCATGAGCTCAATGAGCAGAGCAGCTTCAAACCGGATGAAGGTTCCAAGTGGAGAGCCGTATCATCCTTCCACAAAAACTGGAATTCCGATGCGGAGGATTTTGCCGCTATGTTTGCCGCTGCGATGGAAGCTCTCCTTCCTCTCTTCGAAACAGGCATGCACAAACCGGTCTCAGGTCTGAAGGAACTGATGAAAATGACAGACGAAGCAGAGTTTGTACGTCTGCAGTTCCGTGATCTCTTCCGAAA
This sequence comes from Eubacterium sp., assembly GCA_024684035.1. GTDB lineage: Bacteria > Bacillota > Clostridia > Lachnospirales > Lachnospiraceae > Bilifractor. The sequence continues at coordinate 21,937 of JAIKXQ010000120.1, forward strand.
ATCTTCTGTTGCAGATCTGGACGAACGCATGGAAGCGATTCGCGCCTTTCGGGAGGCCGTAAATATCCATATTGCGAACTGCGTCGCTGAACCACAGAAGTATCAGCAGACAGACGCCGACGTTCTGAACTACCTGGCCGTCTATGATCCCTCCCACAACTATCTCTACCGGAAAGAGGCCGCTGATCTTTTTGCCCAGGCTGCCGAGTTCGGTGAGTATTTCTGTGCGGGACGTCTGCCTCTGCGCGGCTACTACAAGATGTGTGACATGATCCTCGAGGAAGTGTGGAACTATCCTCTGATTCTCAAAGATCATCAGGGGCGTGTTGCCGCCATGCAGAACGGTTTCGAGGACGATCTTCACCTTCTGGCCTATGATATTCTGACATGTGCCTATAAATACGACTTCTATTCAAACATCCGCATCAGCTACACCTTTGTCAACGACTGGATGAAACGTGCAGAGACCATGCAGCTCCTTGAATCGAAGATCAACGATCTGAAGAACAAGCTTCAGCAGAGCACCGCTCACATGAACGACGTCTGCGACTGCTCTCTTCCGGATCTCACCGGCATTGAGGTCAACCACAAGAGCTACGGTGCCGGCTCCGTCATCAGCTGTACCGATGACCGTGTGAAAGTACACTTCCCCACTTCGGATAAGGTCTTCCGCTTCCCGGACGCTCTTCTGAACGGATTCCTGAAGCCGGCGGATCCCGCAGTCCTCGAGGGCTTCAAGGCTTTTGAACACGCGACACGGGTTCGCCCTATGCTGCAGCTGGAAATCGACGATATCCGGGAACAGCTGACAGAAGCGGAGCAAAAGTTCAAGGCCTTCGCCTGATTTTCTTCAGGCAGGACTCACCGACATTGCTCACAAGAGCATTGCCCGATCTTTGCTTGCATAGTATATTAGTACATAGAAAAAAATACGGGCAAAAATGCCAACTGCTGTGAGGTTTCAATATGAGTGATAATCAGATCGAATATTTTGATGTATATAATGAAAAAAAAGAAAAGACGGGAAAAGCCCTTCCCCGTAAGGGAAGTTTTCTTCAGGAGGGGGAGTACCAGCTGATCGTACTGGCAATCCTGGAGCGGCCGGATCACAAATTTCTGATTACCCGTCGTTCTCTGAACAAGAAATGGGCAGCCGGCGACTGGGAGGTTTCCGGAGGCGGTGCCCAGGCCGGAGAATCTTCCTATGATGCTGTATGCCGTGAGACGCTGGAAGAAACAGGTCTCGATGTTCGCAACGCTGATGGGGACTGCGTCTACACCTATTCCAACGTGGATCTGAAAAGAGGAGACAACTATTTCGTCGACATCTATCATTTCGTCATGGACTTCGACCACTCCGATGTACATCCGCAGGAAAGCGAAACCGAAGGCTTTGACATTGTCCCCTTCGAGGAAATCGACAGGCTTGGAAAAGAGGGACATTTCCTTCACTACGAGCGCATTCTCCAGGCTCTGGAGGCAGAGAAAAAAGCCCGACTTTGATCTGCAACGGGCTAGTGAATGATAAATCACGGGCTGCGTTCCTGAGCAAGGATACGGAGTGTTGTGGTATAGAGAATGCGGAGCAATTTCCTATGAGAGAACAAAAAGGATGCCGCTTGATTTGCGGCATCCTTTTTGTTCTTTCTTACCATGTATATAACAACCGTTTCTCCCGTCTCCTTCCAATGATCCGGAAATACACGAAATCTTTCTTACTCTTCTCCTGATGAATCGGAAGCTTCACCAAACTGCCGTTCCCATCCCCATCCTCTCTCGGGATCGAACACATGTGTCAATTCAGAATCCGGTACCTTATCATTATTCGGACCAAATCCGGTGTCGCTGAAATCAACAAGCTCCAATCTCGGTTTCTTCCAAACTTTCATTCTCCCTCCTCCTTTCAGAGTTTCATCGGTATCATACTTGTATGTCTCTAAAGTATAACGCGAAATCGCAGTTTTTCCTGTACGATTTCTTGTTTGTGACCGGTAAAACTCGTACTTGACAAGGAATTTTTCTTAATTCATCCACTCAAAGGACTCTGCCATTTCCTCGGCTGCGTCATCGATATCCGTGGCGCCGCTGAAATTTGTGGCGTGGATCAGCACATATCGGTTATCTCCGCAGAGATAATATTGTCTGGTTGTGCAGGTGTCCTCGATCATCTCGAGCATGATCACGTTGACCCCTTTGTCGGTGGTGTATCCACGGCCGTGAACCTCGCACTCCTTTCCCTTTGTCATAATGCCCAGCTGACGCATAATTGCATTTTTGAAACTCATGGGATCGTCGGCCTTGTATTTGTTTGTGCCCTGTTCCACAGATATATTGTCCGGCTGATTCATGTCCGTCTCGTCGTCGCGCACATAGAAGACTTTCGCTGACGTGGACTGTTCCTCATTCATCTCCCAGCCTTCCGGAATGATGTAGCTTCCATCCTCCGTGTATGCCGGCTCTCCGTCTTCATAATCCCCATATCCCAGACTGCTGTCCGAAGAGTATCCGCTGTCGCTAAGATACTCATCCAGCATTTCATCCGGATCCATGGATGAGCCGTAATAATCATCATAGGATCCTCCATACAGGTTTTCCTCACTGGAACCGGACCACGCCTCCGGATCTTCTCTATGCACGCGAAAAGGCAGGGTAATCGTGCAGCCGCCAAGACAGCCGGCCGCCAGAATCCCTGCCAGAATCAATCCGATTCTTCTGTTTCTTTTCATAAAAATCCCCCTCAAAAAAACATATTTCCTGACAGATCAACCAGCGCCTGAAACAGACAGACACTTATTTTTCTATCAATCATGTTGTATCACAAACTTCGGTTTGTGTATAGGGGATTTTGCATCCTGCGGACAGCTTCTCTTTGACATTTCAAGAGAACAACCGCAGTTCAGAACCTATTTCTTAAATAACTATTATCCCAGTTTCACAAAAAGCTTTGGTGCTCCTCTGTGAAGCCACAGAACAAGCATGAGCAGAAGCACTGCGGTTACAGCTGTAATTATACCGAAATAACACATAACTCCCACAACTTCATGAAAGAAAACAAACCCGACAAAAAAAGCAATGGCATAGAACATTCCCCCGAACAGTGCAAAGAGAACGGAAAGGCTCTGCTTGATCGGGTAAATCTCACTTGTCCACTTCAGGTTCGGATTGTGAAGCCCCAGGAACATGCCGAAGAGGGACACAAGTCCGATGTAGAGGGTCGGGATCACCAGGATAAAAATCTTCTCTGTAATTGTGAGCTCAAATACTGCGCAGGCACAGATCATGGGCACCAGAGCAGGGATCTCTGTAAGAATAAACTGCAGGAAAACCTTTGCCCGAAGGATTGAGATCACGGACACCGGAAGAGACTGCAGGATCCACAGATTTTTTCCCTCGAGGGAGATCGACGGTGTGGCAATGTCATTCATGGAGGCACAGCCGCAGATTGCCGTGATGATCACAAGAGCAACAGCGCCGTGGGCTTCCGCAAACAGGAAATTGACCATCTCCTGCAGAGCCGCACCCTTGAGGACAAACATAACGCCGATGAACGGAAGGATGATGATTCCTAGACCGCAGTTGAGCATATAGCTGGAACTGCCCGTGAATCTGCCGAGCTCCTTGCCGAACAGAGCTCCAAAACTGCTCTTTCTCTTGACCGTTTTTTCACGGTAGGTGACGTGACTCTCTTTTCCCGTGGATGTGACAATTTTCAAGAAGCTTCTGGAGAGCACGATCCATACCAGGGCAATCAGCAGAACTACCACAACTGCATATATAGCCATCGCGATTCCGTCGCCGGTTCCCATTGCGCCGAAGAGATAAAGCGGATAGGCAGCTCCCTTCACCTTGTCTCCGTAGAGCTGTGCATGCAGGAGCAGATCTCTCATGATATCGGCAGCCTTGAAATACACGATGTAGTAGACGGTAATAAATACAAGAGCAATAATAACCGTTGTAATATTTTTTCTCTTCAGTTTGGTGCTGAAGAAGGCCACGACATAGCCGAGCAAACAGGACAGGGCAAAAACAATCACGGAAACCGCAAATATCCAGAGAATTGAACCCGCAAGCTTCATGATGCTGAAAGAATCAGTGATGAAGTAAACCACTGTTGCCGGAACCGTGACTGTGGAACAATACATCAGTCCCATCAGATATACAGTAACAAGCCTTGAGATGATCACATAGTCCACCGGAATCGGCATGGACAGAAGCAGATCATTATCCTTGGCCAGGTAGAGTCCCGAGAAGGTATTGAACACACTTCCGAATGCTCCGAGAAAAATCGCCAGCCCGCTGAGGAGCGAGAAATAAAACCACCCAAGTCCAAGTTGAATCACCGGACGCAGGCTCCAGGAAAGATAGGAGAACATTCCTCCCAGCATTCCCACCATCAGAAGAATAAAAAGAGTGAACATCAGAAAAATCGAAAACTTTGATCTCGCTTTGTTCTTTTTCGGATTATAGAGATAGGCGCGAAAAATCTCCGCCAGCTGTTTTTTTATAAGAATACTAAGCATGATAACCTCCCGAGACCGGATTACTGTGCGCAATCCTTTGTGCTGTCCGCAGGTACCGCTTCCACTGCATGATCCACGCTGCGATGATCTGCATCATCGGCAGGAACTCCCTCCAGATCAAGGAATACTTCCTCAAGGCTGTCGTCACCCTTCACTTCGTCCATAGTTCCGGAACGGATCAGTTTTCCCTGCTTGATGATTGCCACTTTATCGCAGAGTTTCTCCGCAACTTCCAATACGTGCGTGGAGAAGAAAATCGCGCCGCCCCTGTCGCAGACCTCACGCATCATTCCCTTTAACAGATGGGCAGCTTTCGGATCCAGACCGACGAAGGGCTCGTCCATGATGATGAGCTCCGGATCATGAATCCATGCGGAAATGATCGCCAGCTTCTGCTTCATTCCATGAGAATAGGCACTGATTGGCTGCGCGAGATCCTTTGTGATCTCAAACATATCCGCGTATTTGTGAATTTTCTCGCGCCTGCTGTTTGCGTCCACACCGTAAATATCCGCGATGAAATTCAGGTATTTGATACCGGACATGAATTCGTAAAGATCCGGGTTGTCCGGAATATAGGCTATCTTTCTCTTGCAGACAAGGGGCTCCTTCTTCACCGAATGTCCGCCGATGGTAATTTCTCCTGAATCAAAATCCTGAATTCCAACAACCGAGCGCAATGTTGTAGTCTTTCCGGCGCCGTTGTGTCCGATGAAACCGTAAACCTCTCCCTTCTGAATCTGCAGAGAAAGATCATCTACCGCTTTTTTCTCCCCGTAGGACTTTGTCAAATGATCGATTCTTAACATGTATTTGGTACTCCTCCACTGTGTATGCTTGATTCATACTAGAAATAATATGATATAACTTCAATATATTGTACTATAATTTATCATACATGTATACAAGATTCTCTCACAGAATGCGACATATTCCTATACGATGCATAACAAAGTCCGCAAGCGGACTACGACTCCCCCAGCCCCTCATTCCTCCCGGTGAGCGCCGCAGGACTTTAGCGCGCGAGCAGAATCGCGAAGCAATCTTCCCATCTGCGAGCTGCGCATCTAAGCGGAGCGTTTTGTCTCATAGGGAATGCAAAGCAATTCCCTATGAGACAAAAAAACAGCCGCTGGAAAAGCATTGTCCAATCCATACCTTTCCTGCGGCTGCAGTTCTGTTTCTTTTATTTATTTCTGTTCCTTCACCGGGATTCAGAACCCCGCATCAGGATTTCTCTGTGTTTTTCTTTTCCGACAGTTCCCGGAGTTCCTCCTTCCGGTCTGTTCCGTCAAAGACAAAGTTGTGCTCCTTCCGCCCCGGGAGCCATATCTCCTGAATGCTCTCCAGATGTTTCCTTTCTCCGCTGGTCAGCCGGCTGTACAGCTCACTGGGGAACTCCATTGTCCGGACAACCGTGCCGGATGCGGTCTTCACGACTGCCTTGGCAACCGCTGCCGGTCCGTCCTTCACGATCATGATGTTCTCTTCCATCTTCCGGTCAAAGCTGTCTTTCCATTTGGAGATTTTTTCCAGAAGGGACGACATGGAGGTGACTGTAAGCGTCAGATCAGCGATAAAAACCGATACACAGATCAAAGCTCCCAGCTCCGTCCGGTTCACAGTGATTCCCCGGCACCAGTCGAGCAATCCCGGACCGCCGATTTTTACAACCAAAAGACCCGCCACGCCAAAGGCCAGTGATGCCGGAAGGCAAATCCTTCCATCCACATTGAGCGGCATATCCGAGTAATCCCACCACACAGCGTGGAACCAGTACTCAAGTGCAATCGAAGTTATCCATTCCAGCACGGCACTGCCGATCACACAGAAGATAAAGAGATAGACCAGCCCCATCGTGGTTGTCGGCCGCAATCTTCCATCCCCGCAAAAAAGCGCAGTGGTAGTTGCCACACCGACGCCGTAGATCGGACAAACCGGTCCGAACATGAAACCACTGTTGATCCAGCGCTTGAATTTCATTGCGTAATAGCAGCATTCCCAGATCCATCCGATAAAGGATCCGGTCATAAAAATCAACACAAATTGACAAATAGACATTCCCATACCCTCACATAAATTCTCTTAAATACCATAACAGGTAAAGAGGAATCCGTCTACTGTTCATCGATTATCGATCTTCTCCGGATTCATATCATGCCATGCAAGACGATCCTCTGCGATTTTTTCCCATTTTGTACCGCTCTTTCCGTAGTTGCAGTAGGGGTCTATGGAAATCCCGCCCCTGGGCAGGAATTTGCCCCATACTTCGATGTACTTCGGATCCATCAGTCGGATCAGATCTTCCATGATGATATTCACACAGTCCTCGTGAAAATCACCGTGATTTCTGAAGGAAAAAAGATACAGCTTCAGACTCTTGCTCTCCACCATTTTTTCCTGCGGAACATAAGAGATGGTGATGGTCGCAAAGTCCGGCTGTCCGGTGATCGGACAGAGGGACGTAAACTCCGGACAATTGAACTTCACGAAGTAATCGTGATCCGGATGCTTATTGACAAAAGTCTCGAGAACTCCCGGATCATAGTCTGTTGCGTATTTCACATTTCTGTTGCCCAACAGTGTCAGGTCTTCTTTTTCTCTTGCATCGCTCATTTTCTATTCCTTACCTTCCTCAATCATCCGGATTCTGTCTGTTCCGGACAGTTTGACTTTTTACTCTGCTCTATCCAAACCTCATCTGCGGCGCCGGATCCTTCTTTCAAATCCCCCCGCACTCAGTCCAGCGCCGGATCCTTCACACCGTTTGCCGCAAAAGCCGCCGCCCGGTCAATACAGGTTCCGCATTTTCCACAGGGTGTCTCTCCACCTTCATAGCAGGACCAGGTCAGTTCATAGGGTACTCCCAGTTCCAGCCCCATCTTTACAACACCGGCCTTGTTCATATTTACGAAAGGCGCTTCGATGCGAAGCTGATGTCCGCTGCCCTCCCAGATCGCGTCATTCATGGCTTTATTGAATACCGGTGAACAGTCCGGGTAAGCGAAGCCAGCAGAATCATCCGCATGTGCCCCGTAATAGATCACACTGCAGCCTTTGGAGAGCGCAAGACTGGCCGCAGATGAGAGAAACAGTCCATTTCGAAAAGGCACATATGTGCTCACAGGTTTCTCACCGCCGGTCTCCCTGATCTGCTCCGCGTAGCTCTCCTCCGGGATTTCCTCCGTAGACTGCTTCAAAAGGGAGCAGTTGCTGTAGCTGAAAATCTTACTGAGATCCAGAAAGAGCTGCTCGATCCCGTAGTATTCCGCCACTGCCCTGGCAGCCTGAATCTCCTTATCATGTTTCTGTCCGTAGGACACAGAGAGTGCAATCACATTCTCTTTTCCGTATTTCTTTATTGCCAGTCCCAGAGCCGTCGTCGAATCCACGCCGCCACTGCTGAGTACCATTGCCTTCATACCGGTCACCTCTTCCCTCTTGTGATCCGCAAATTCTGCGAAAATATTCTCAACTTTACCTGAGATGGAACTGCAGTTCCGCATCTGTACGGAACCTGCCGCGAAGTTCCGCCGTAAAGGTCTTTGTATTCTGTTTCTTGATTCCTCTGGCGCTCACACAGCTGTGATGTCCCTCGATGGTGACCGCCACATCTTTGCTGCCCGTGATCTCGGAAATAATATCCGCGATATCCTTTCCAATCTTTTCCTGAAGCTGAAGCCGTCTTCCAACCATATCACAGACTCTTGCGATCTTCGACAGCCCGATGACCTTTCCGTTGGGCACGTAGGCAACGCAGGCCTTCATGTCGTACATCAGAGCCATGTGATGCTCACAGTAGGAGAAGAAATCGATATCTTTCATAACGACGACCCGTGCCGGCTTTGAATCCTCCGGGGATGAAGCGGACGCCATATGTCCGTTCTTGCCTACCACCGCGGTCAGATCTGCCCTCTCACTGTCGTCCTCGGGAATCGTCAGGCTGACATGGTCTTCCTCGTCAGCAATCCCCTCTTCAAATGTCTTGTCGAACATCTCCGCAATCTCATGATTGCTGTAATTCATCCCTGCAAATACCTCCGCGTACATTTTTGCCACACGCTTCGGCGTATCCTTCAGTCCTTCGCGCTCGGGATCATCTCCGAGCGCAACCAGAATTCCGCGGATATGTTCTTCTATAGCCTTCTGATCTATCACGATTCCATCCTCCAATCACACACCTCGACGGTTCGGATCCCAGATCACCTTGTGGATCTGAATCTGAATCCTCACTCCGTTCAGTCTGTGTTCTACCATATAATTCACAATCTGTTCCGGCTCGATTTTGCCGAAAACCGGGCTGAAGTACACATGACACCTGTCGATCAGTCCGTACTCCTGTATGATCTGATCTGCCCTCTCCAGATCCTCGCGGCTGCCAACCACAAATTTGACCGTGTCCTTCTTCTCAAGGATGCTGAAATTCTCCGTCCTCATGCCGTTCTCACAGCCACTGGAGGGAAGCTTGTAATCCATGGTAAAAACGCAGCCTCCGCCGTTCCGGAAGCCTGAGAGATCCACAGCTCCGTTTGTCTCGATCTCCACACGGAGTTCCTTCTTCTCCGAGAGAAGTCTCAGAAGTTCCGGCATTTCCTTCTGCAGCAGAGGCTCTCCTCCCGTGAGGGTGACGTTTTTCACCTTCGTCTCCTCAATATAGGAAACGATCTGTTCCGGCGACTCCTCCGCATACGGGCAGCCCGGCTCATTCGCCCACATCGTATCACAGTAACTGCAGTTCAGATTACAGCCACGGAATCTCACAAAGACCGCCAACTCGCCGGCGTGTGTTCCCTCACCGTTTATACTGACGAATTTCTCCACAACCTTCATTTAATGTCCCTCATAAGCCGCGCAGTTATTCGGCGTCTCGTATACTTCCACGCGATGAACCGGAAGATCCCTCGTGCTAATCTCTTCGTAAAAATATCTGGCAAAGTTCTCCGCTGTAGGCCGGAAGGGCACTTCCACAAGACGGAAATCCTCGTCCAGCAGAGCCTCCTTCGTCCGCTCCTTCAGAGAACCGGTCTCATAGATCAGACAGTGATCGAGATGATCACAGAGGGTCTTTACCGCTTCTTTCAGATCCGAGAAATCGATCATCATTCCACGGGTCTGTGTCTCTTCACTTAAGGTCTCTCCCTTCAGTTCCACCACCACTCTCCATCTGTGTCCGTGGAGGTTATGACACTTTCCACAGTAGTCTTTCAAAAAATGTGCTGCGTCAAAACTGTGTTCCGATTTCAGGTAGTACATAGTTCTCCTCTTCCGTGCGCCCCTTGCCGGTGGTTCTGCAGTCGCAAAATTCTGCGGTGCATTTCCGTCCAGTAGTCACACACAAAAGCGACTCTGCGAAAAACACAGAGCCGCTGTATCTTACATATCAATATCACAACGTATATGTACGAAAAAACAAGCGGTCCTGGTTTTGTTTATAGACAGGATGGTACCAATGAACTGTCTTGCGCGCTTTCTGTTGACAGAATACGCCATATGCCACGAAAATCCGTGCGTAATCTTCAGTATACTTCTGTGCAACGCCCCCGTCAAGCCGGAGAGTTTTTTCTCACAGAAATTGCGAAGCAATCTCCTATACCTTTAACGGATCAGGACGCCGTCGTCCTTCTGTTGCGCGGTGCACTTCCTTTCTGCGAAGAGCTGCTTCTTCCCCTTCGACCTCCGGTTTTCACCTTCGTCTCCGCATTTTTTCCACCCTTGTCTCCGGTAAAACCGCCATATCCGAAGGATGTATATCCTCCCCTTCCACTGATCCGGCTTCTGTTTCGGCCGACCGGCATCATCGGCGGCCTCTGGTCTCTTCTTCGCTTTGCAGCAGCGGCAAGTCCGGGTGTTTCCTTCCTGTTCTTCGACTCATCTCCGCCTTCTGCAGTCTGACTGTGTCTGTGATCCTCAGTTCTTCTGGAGAGATTTTCACGTTTTCTGGCCTGGTCAGCGCCGTTATTTTGTCTTTCCCCGGATCTGCGGATTTTCCTTGAAGTTTTTCCGTCCTTACGTCTCCGGTCTACCGCTGTCGGCGCTGCGCCATTCTTTTTTCCTCTGAGTACAATCGAATACTCCGTCTTCATCTCCGGAATCTCTCTCTTCAGAATCTTCTCCACTTCTTTGAGAAGATCCATTTCATCCTCCTCGCAGAGGGTGATGGCAATGCCGCTCTCGCCTGCTCTTCCTGTTCTTCCGATGCGGTGAATGTACGCCTCTGGCTCCTGCGGAAGGTTAAAGTTGATGACATGGCTGACTTCCGGAATATCAAGACCTCTGGATGCCACATCCGTGGCCACGAGCACGTGAAAATGCCCAGCCTTGTAACCTTCCAGTGTGCTCTGTCTCTGCCCCTGAGTCTTGTCTCCGTGAATCGCCTTCGCTGCGATCCCGGATCTGGTCAGGTTCCGCGCCACCCGATCTGCGCCATGCTTAGTCCTTGTAAAAATGATAGTTCTGGTGACTTCTTCCTGCTTCAGAATCTCTGCCAAAACTTTCAGTTTATCCGAATGCCCCACAAAACAGATCTTCTGGTCAACGGTATCTGCCGCCGTGCTCTGAGGTGCCACTCTCACATCTGCAGGATTCCTGAGGAGTTCTCTCCCCAACTGCTCAATTTCCTTTGGCATAGTAGCAGAAAACATCAGGGTCTGTCTGTCCGTATTCATACTGCCGGCTATTTTTCTGACGTCATTGATGAATCCCATATCCAGCATCCGGTCCGCCTCATCCAATACGAAAATCTCGATTCCTTTCAGGCTCACCAGTCCGAGGTTCATATAATCCATCAGCCGCCCCGGCGTTGCCACCAGAATATCGCAGCCTCTTCTCAAGGCCTCCATCTGTGGTTTCTGTTTCGCCCCGCCATAGATACAGGTTGCGCGAAGCGGCAGATATCTTCCGTATTTTTTGAAGTTCTCGAAAATCTGCACGGCAAGTTCTCTTGTAGGTGTAAGAACCAGAGAACGAAGCTTTCTTACTTCGCCGTTGTCAAGTTTCTCGAGAATCGGAAGCGCGAATGCCGCAGTCTTGCCCGTTCCCGTCTGCGCACACGCGATCAGATCCCTGCCCTCAAGTATTACCGGCATGGTTTTCTCCTGGATCGGCGTAGCTTCCGTATAACCTGCCTTGACGACAGCATTCTGCAGTTCCTGTTTCAAATCTAATTCCTGAAATTTCAAATTATAATCTCCTTACATGTAAAGGCATTGCCTCTCAAAAAAGAATCCCCTTCATACAGATTCTCTGTTCGTTCTTCTCATAATCCCAACTGTGATGAGAACCGCCCGCGCACCATTTTTCGTATTCACAGTCCCGGCACTCCTCATTCTCAAGAGAAAGAGGTCTGCGGAAATCTTCAAAGCGATTCTTCCAGATCTCCGTGAAACTCTTCTCATATATATTTCCCTGAACTGTCTTCCCGCTTCTCTCAATATCCAGACACGCTCCCACATCGCCGTTCGCCATGATGCTGGCAACGTAGACGCCGGCGTTGCAGAGAAAATACCATTGTCTGACTTCACGCTCATAATCCAGTCCGAGAAAATGACTGCAACCGTAAGTCACCGGCATCTCGGCTTCACGTTTCTCTCTGATAAAGTCAAAGAGCCTCCTCTGATCCTGCGGCGTGAGCATGCGCTCCGGCACCTCCAGGGCACGTCCGATGGGCTCCAGTCCGATCACCCTCCAGGAGTCGATATCCATTCCGCAGAAAAGCTCATAGAGTTCCTCCAGCTCAGACATGCTCTGATGATTCATCACCGTCGTGACCTGTATGGCATGAAAACCGCCTTCGTCAATGAGGTTCTGAATCCCGCGCATGGCCGCTTTCCAGGAGCCGGGTCGTTTTCTCTGCGCGTCATGTGTCTGCTCAAGCCCATCAACACTGATGGAAATTGTCCTCATTCCTGTCTCGTGCAGACGCCGTGCAACCTCCGGAGTAATCAGCGTACCGTTGCTCGTCATTCCCCATCGAAATCCCTGCCTGTTGGCATATTCCATCAGTTCAAAAAAATCCGGACGCAACAAAGGTTCTCCTCCCGTAATAGAGAGGAGAAGCCGTGAAATATCGAAATTATCTTTTACTTCATCAAGAATTTCTTTGTATTTTTCTAAGGGAAGTCCATCATCCAGCCGGCTGCTGCAGCTGCTTCCGCAGTGAAAACACTCCAGATTGCAGCGCATCGTCAACTCAAAAAAGAGCTGTCGAAGTTCCGGCTTGCTGTATAATTCTTTCCTGTAGGCAGAAAGCTGATCCATCTGCTCCGCCTTCAGTCTCCGGATAAACTCCGGAGTAATCTCTTCCATATCCATGTCTACTCAATCCGATTCCGGAGGACCGTACACGGCAACTTCCATGTTTTCATCCGGGCTGTAGGTCTTCGTGTCTTTGCTGTCGGATTCCGGCTTATCCTCAGAGCTCACCGACACCGAGATATCGTTCGGCGGGCCGTACACTTCCGGCTCTTCATTCTCTGCGGGATTATACTTCGTACATGCACCGATATTCAGTGTCGCGGCAAGAAGCGCTGCACTGAATGCCAGCTTTTTCCCTGTCTTCTTCATCAAAAATTCTCCGTTTCTTTCTGTTGCTGTTACTGTATTTCAAAACTGCATCCGCGGGCAGCCTTCAGCTCTTCATAATAATATGGTAGCATCTGGCACTGCGCTCTTTCTCTTCGGCGATAAACCTGACCCATCCGGCCATCCTTTTTCCTGCCAGGCTCTGACAATCCTCAAAAAATTCCCAGGTATCATTCCGGAAACTTCGATCCATCGCTTCCGCTATCAAGTCCGATGCAGGAACACACCACTCAGGCCGAATGATCCCTTCATTCGTCCGTTCTCCGATCATTCCCGCGTTCTCCATATATGCCAGATAAGCTTTGTTTGCCCGTATAAAAATAAGCTTTCCTTCGCGGTACTCAACCAGCGACTCCGGTATACGGTGGATCTTCCCGCTCAGCTCCCTCGGAAGATCTTCCTTCTCAATATCCACCTGACCGATTGTTTCGTAATACCTGGCATCCGCCAGTGTCTCGGTAGCCACCTGGATATTCTTCGTCAGCTCATCCGAATACCCGCCGAGAGGAATCGGCCTTCCGAAGAGATAGCCCTGCATCCGCTCACAGCCGATACTCTTGAGAAAATTATATTCCTCCTTTGTGTTGACGCCTTCCGCCAGCGTGTGAATATGAAGATCATGCGCCATTTTTACCATGTGCCTGAAGATTTTCTCACCTTTACTCTCAAATGTAAAGTCCTCAAGGAAGCGCATATCGAATTTAATCAGGTCAAAATCAAACTTTTGCAATACATTGAGAGAAGAGTAACCGCTTCCGAAATCATCCATCCACACACGGAAACCGGCCTGATGAAAACCGTCAATTACCTCACGAAGTTTTTCCGGATTCCTCACGCAGGCACTCTCTGTTATTTCAATGATCAGATAATCCGGCAGAATATCATATTTTTCCGTCAGTCCGTTGACTTCCTTAACTACGTCGATGGTCTCCAGCGTACTCTGGGAAAGATTCACGGAAACCGGCACGATGGGCAGCCCGACCTTCTCTCTGTCCTCAAATTCCCGAAGCACCGTTTCCACAATATACATATCTAAAAGCGAACTCATATGTTCTTCTTCGAGATACTGAATAAACTCTTCCGGAGAGATGATGCCCTCCTGCGGACTGTCCCAGCGCGCAAGCGCCTCCACAGCACTGACCTTCACCGAAACCGACCGGATGATCGGCTGATAGGAGACCCTGATTTCCCCGTTATCTATGGCATCCTGGATGTGACTGAGGATGTGATTCCTCCGCATGTATTTGACATACATATCCTCCGTGTAAACGGAAATTCTACAGCGGTGATCACCATGAATGGCACGCTCCGCAATACGTGCTTTGTCACAATTAAGCGCCGGCTCTTCATCTTTGTGATCCTGATAATAAACTCCGAATTTCAGATCAACCGCCGGAACCTGCAACAGATAATCCTGCAACAGAGTATAGACATAATCCAGGCGATCAATAGCATCACGATCCTCTGTCAATACAAGGAAATGATCATTGTCATATCTGCAGCACAATCCCCTCGAGAACGCTCTCTTCAGTGCCTTTCCTACGCTTCCGATCACCTCGTTTCCCACAAAAAAACCGTACTCATTATTGATGTGTTTCATTCCCACAATATCAGCGAAAATGAATACGGGTCTTTTGGATTCGCTGAAGATGTCAGCAATCTGATCCTCTAACTCTTGATTGAAAGCATACTGGGTGAGCAGGCCGGTAAGAGAATCATAGAAAAGATCCCTCTCGAGTCTGCTGAGCGGCAGGCTGTATTCTCTACAATTGTTATTCTCAAATGGATTACTCATGAAGTGAATCCTCTAACTTACTGATTATTCTTTCCGGCGTACCATTGGCAATCATCACGACGGTCATACGCCTATAAAATGACTATACCAAAAAAACATAGATGAGTATACTTCGACTGCATTTTCTTTTTTGCAATTCCTTAACAGCAAAACTTTTTTGCAAAGCGCGGTAACTTTCGCGACACGAAACTGTCACAATATGCTATACTGTTTATACTCTGTTTTACGTATTATAATATATATACTATCAATACAGTTTATTTTCGTCTGACACATTATTCGATACGGGTCATTATGTTTGACTTTAATTCTAATATACACGCGTCACGGTCACGTCACTTTATCTTTTATGTGACTTCGTAGTAACTATTGCGCAGAAAAATCTCAGATTGTTTTTTTATCTTTATAAATGTTGTTTTATGTGACTCATTATAATAAAGCTCATAGGAGAACATCCAATGGAAAACAGAGAACACAGTCATCCCCCGCTGACATTAGCCGAAAAAAATCTGAAAAACTACTATTATCAACATCCCGAGCGTCATCTTCAAAGACCCTCCCGATGGGATGAAGTATGTGATCTTGCGATCCGTTCTTTCGCACTTGATCCTGATATGCCAAAACTCCCAATTCCATTGAATAACATAATCATGACGCTGGACATCTCCACCTCACAGTTCATCGATGAGGAGATGGATGTGTTTATGATCCGCCACGCCAGGTACCTGCCTGCGTTCTGGCACAAACATGACGCCATCGAGATCATGTACGTTATGAGCGGCCAGTGCAGAAACATGTTCAAGAACCATGAAGAGGTTCTTCAAGCCGGTGATCTCTGTATTTTTCCGCCGGATTTCGCACATGCAATATCCACGTTTCACGACGACGACCTGGTCATGAACATTCTGATCAGACCCGGGCTCTTCGAATCTCTCTTTATGGAGCTGGTGGGCGAGGATACGATACTTGGGAATTTCTATCAGCGGATTTTTCACGCCTCAACCGATATCCCCTATCTTTTATTCCACACTGGCGGTGATGACAGAATCGCAACAGATATCCTGCGTGCCTATGAGGACTACCATTCAGACGCGCGCTTCCGTCGGCAGATGGTCAACGCAATTCTTCACGAAGTGATCATCACCCTCGTGGAAAAATATGAATCGACACTGGAGATCCCTGCTCTGCCGGTTGATGACAAAGCCACAAGTTTGATCTACATCCTGCGGTATATGCAGTCGAATTTTCACCATGTGGCACTCAGGGAGATGGCAGATCAATTCGAATACAGTGAACGCCAGCTTCAACGAATCATCTATGCTGCCACGGGAATGACCTTCAGCCAGAATGTCCAGCAACAGAAAATGAATAAGGCAGCCCAGCTGTTGAGAAGTACGGATCTGCCGATCACGAAGGTCGGGGAGCAGGTTGGGTACGCCTCTCCCAATAACTTCCGGAAAATCTTTTATAATCACTACCAACTCACACCTTCCGAGTACAGGGATGGAAAATCCAGGAGACTGGTCAGTTTCACAAGTTACTCGGAGCGGAGGTAGAGCGTGCGTGCACGCTGTGTTTCTTCTTACACCCGGTTCAGTACAGATCCACTATATTGCTGAACGCGTCTGGATCGGCGCAAAAAAACTGCCGCACATATCGCGCGGCAGTTTTCACAGATTTCATTTAAGAAGTTCGTACATACCTTCAAAACTGAACACACTAACTAAGTTCCAAAACTGCATTTATTTTACAGAATCAGTCATTCAAAAGTGCTTCGCACTTTTTTCATGAGGTTTGCAAAGCAAACCCTTGTCCCGATCCATACACAGCCTTACAAAGGCTGCGCCTTTGACGTCTGTGTCTGAATCGTTCCAACTGATTCTTTGTTATAGGTCAAACCCTCGACCGATTAGTAACAGTCAGCTCCACACCT
>JAIKXQ010000027.1 GCA_024684035.1 Eubacterium sp.
GACTGATTGTACTGGGACTGCTGGGAGTTCTTTCTCCTTCCGCATCCGCCCTTTTGCACAATGCGTCGACCATCGCACTGGGGTTAAACAGTACCACGAAACTATTGAAAAAGAAGAATGAAGCTTCTTCTTTGGTCTAACAGAATGTAATTGACAGATACCCCCGAGGGGTATATATTAGTCTCAGATAATATATACCCCTCGGGGGTATTTTGCGTGGAGGAAAAGTATGTCAGATACCGATATAAATACAGAAGAAATCAACGACAACTGTCCGTATTGCTCCGGCAAACATAAAGCCAGGGACGCGAAAGAGAAGAGGGATCTGATGAACAGGCTGAAGAGGATCGAAGGTCAGGTCCGGGGCGTTGAGGGTATGCTTGAAAACGATGTGTACTGCACGGATATTCTGATGCAGGTGTCTGCAATTACCAGTGCGCTTAACAGCTTTAACAAGGTTCTTCTGGCAAACCACATGAGATCCTGTGTGGCAGACAATATTCGTGAAGGAAATGATGAGATTATAGACGAGCTTGTGGTTACGCTTCAAAAGCTCATGAAGTGAGCGTCCGGGATCTCCCGGCATAACGCTGAAAGGATGAATCATGAATCAGTATAATGTTACAGGTATGAGCTGTGCCGCATGTCAGGCAAGAGTTGAGAAGGCTGTAAACGCCATCGATGGTGTCGAAAGCTGCGCGGTAAGTCTTCTTACCAACTCCATGGGCGTAGAGGGCAGCGCATCCCCGGCAGAGATCATTAAGGCAGTAGAAGACGCCGGTTATGGAGCAAGTCTGAAAGCTTCGAAGACTGACGGAGCAAAAGCAGCTACTTATGAATCCTCCCTCAAGGATACTGAGACACCGGCATTGAAAAAGAGACTGCTTGCTTCCGTGATCCTTTTGCTTCCTCTGATGTACGTCTCCATGGGGCATATGCTCTGGGACTGGCCGCTGCCGGGTTTTCTTGACGGCAACCATGTTGCAATGGGGTTATATGAGTTGATTCTGGCCGGATTGATCATGGTGATAAACCAGAAGTTTTTCATCAGCGGTTTCAAAGGGCTGATCCACAGAGCGCCGAATATGGATACCCTGGTAGCCCTTGGAGCTACAGCATCTTACGCATACAGCGTGTATGCTCTTTTTGCCATGACCGGTGCAGTGATGGAACAGGACGCAGCGCAGGTCATGTACTACATGAATCAGTTCTATTTCGAATCAGCGGCAATGATCCTGACGCTGATTACAGTGGGCAAAACGCTTGAGGCAAGATCCAAAGGAAAAACGACAGATGCCCTGAAAGCACTCATGAAACTGGCTCCAAAGACTGCCGTTATCCTGGAAGGTGATACCGAGCGGACGGTTTCGATTGATGAAGTAAAGGTTGGAGACCGTTTTGTCGTAAGACCCGGAGACAGCGTCCCTGTAGACGGTATTGTGATACAGGGCGAGAGCGCGATTAACGAGGCTGCACTTACCGGTGAAAGTGTTCCGGTGGAAAAACAGGCCGGAGACAGGGTTTCAGCAGCAACCATTAACACTTCGGGCTATCTGGTGTGCGAAGCTTCCCGCGTCGGAGAGGATACCACACTGGCCGGAATCATACGGATGGTCAGTGAGGCTGCGGCGACAAAGGCTCCCATTGCAAAAACAGCTGACAGGGTTTCAGGAGTGTTTGTGCCGGCGGTCATCGGTATTTCCATGGTCACCTTTCTGGTATGGCTCCTGGTGGGACAGACTTTGGGATATGCCATAGCCAGAGCAGTATCGGTATTGGTAATAAGCTGTCCGTGCGCCCTGGGGCTGGCAACTCCCGTTGCGATCATGGTCGGAAATGGCGTAGGAGCCAGGAACGGAATTTTATTTAAAACAGCGGCGGCACAGGAGCTTACAGGAAAGACCCAGATCGTGGTTCTTGATAAAACAGGAACCATAACGACCGGTGTCATGCAGGTTACGGATGTGATCCCGGCGGAGGGCTTTGATAAGGAGGAGCTGCTGGCTACCGCTTATGCACTGGAATCCAAGAGCGAACATCCTATTTCAAAAGCCATCCTTGCCTATGCAAAGGAGCATCATACAGAACTCCGGGAGACTGCTGAGTTTGAAGTATTATCCGGAAACGGCCTGAAGGCAAAGCTTGACGGCACATTTGTAGCCGGTGGAAATACAAGATTTATTACAGGTATTCTGGAGAACACGGATGCTTTAAGCAGTGAAACCATGGATGAACTTTCTGCGCAGGGAAAGACACCGGTTCTTTTTGCAAAAGACAACCGGCTGCTGGGAATCATAGCTGTGGCTGACACCATAAAGGATGATACCCCTCAGGCGGTTCGGGATCTGAAGAACATGGGAATGCACGTGGTGATGCTGACCGGCGACAATGAGATCACCGCCAGAGCAATTGCCGGAGAGGCGGATGTCGATGAGGTTGTAGCAGGTGTACTTCCTGACGGAAAAGAGGCTGTAATCCGAAAACTCATGGAAAAAGGCAAAGTTGCCATGGTCGGAGATGGAATAAATGATGCCCCTGCCCTTACCAGAGCAGACGTCGGAATTGCCATTGGCGCAGGAACGGATATCGCCATAGACGCGGCAGACGTTGTACTTATGAAGAGCAGTCTCCGTGATGTCGCAGCAGCCATCCGTATTTCCAGGGCAACCATACGAAACATCCATGAAAATCTGTTTTGGGCATTTTTCTACAATGTTGTCGGTATTCCCCTTGCTGCCGGTTGCTATATAGCTGCCTTTGGCTGGACGCTCAATCCGATGTTTGGTGCGGCAGCCATGGGACTTTCCAGCTTTTGCGTCGTCTCGAACGCACTGAGATTAAACTGGCTGAAAGTTCATGATAGGAGCAGAGATAAGGCTCTCAGTAATCCGGTCAATCAAAGGATGATCCGGGAATCATATGATCAGGTCAATCACAAAGAAAAGATAAATGATGTAAAAGAAAAGGAGAACAGAGAGATGAAGATTAAGGTAAACGGAATGATGTGTGCGCATTGTGAGGCTCATGTAAAGAAGGCTCTTGAAGCGATCGACGGAATTGAATCAGCCGTGGCATCCCACGAAGCGAATCTCGTGACGATTACAAAATCCGGAGATGTGGATGAGGCTCTGATCAGGGACGCTGTAACAGAAGCCGGTTACGAGTACGCAGGAATTGAATAAAAGATAAGGAAAAATCCTCACTTTGCCAGGATCGATGAGCTGATGGAGGAATTCCTGACAGAGAGTGAAAAGAACAGAAACACCGGCGGCGTGGTTGTAGCCGCCGGAATGTCCAAATATGTGGATGAAAGGGACGGGTGAACATTCAGTTTTCCAGTTCCTCTAGCTCCCGGAGCCAGATGGTCGCGCACGCATCTGAGGGCATCCGCAGATCGCCCCTGGGGGAGACTGCGACACTTCCGACCTTCGGTCCGTCCGGCAGACAGCTACGCTTGAAGTGCTGGGAAAAGAATCTCCGGTAGAAGGACTTCAGCCACTTCAAGATGAATGCATCATCGTAAGTCCCATCAAAGGCTTTTTTTGCCAGGCGAAAGATTTTGGAAGGAGAACTCTGACAGCGGAGTACGTGATACAGGAAGAAGTCATGGAGCTCATAGGGACCAACCAGATCTTCCGTCTTTTGACTGATTTCGCCTTTTTCCGGAGGAAGAAGCTCCGGGGAGACCGGAGTGTCCAGGATGTCATAGAGCACCTTCCGAAGAGCAGGATCCTCGTTGCTGTCTGCGAAGTACTGCACAAGATAGCGCACCAGAGTTTTGGGAACCGAGGCATTCACGGCGTACATGGACATATGATCACCGTTGTAGGTGGCCCAGCCAAGCGCCAGTTCCGAGAGATCTCCGGTACCGATGACGATGCCGCCGGTTTTGTTCGCCAGATCCATCAGAAGCTGAGTACGCTCTCTGGCCTGACTGTTTTCATAGGTTACGTCGTGGACTTCCGGATCCTGCCCGATATCCGCAAAGTGTACGTGAACAGCTTTCGCGATGCTGATTTCTTTTTTCTCTGCGCCTACGCTTTTTATGAGCTGAAGGGCATTTTCGTATGTGCGGTCTGTCGTACCAAATCCGGGCATGGTAATTGCCAGAATTCCTTTACGGTCAAATCCCAGAAGGTCAAAGGCACGCACCGTCACCAAAAGCGCAAGGGTAGAATCCAGTCCGCCGGAAATACCGATAACTGCGGAAGCACATCCGATGTGAGCCAGTCTTTTTTTCAGTCCCATGGCCTGAATCATAAGAATCTCTTCGCAGCGCGCAGCTCTTTTTTCCGGATCAGAAGGAACGAAGGGTCGGGGATCGATATAGCGATTCAGCTCTGTCTGGGCGACAGGCAGAGAGAAGGGGATCTTCCGTGAATCATGGACAGGTTCTGTGCCGTATGTAGTCATCCGTCTTCGGTCCGCCTCGATCCTTTTCAGATCGAAAGCGGCAGAAGTAATCCCTTCTGTGTACAGGCAGGACTCATTCAACAGACTTCCGTTTTCAGCCAGGATATTGTGACCGGAGAAAACCAGATCCTGCGTGGATTCTGTCGCACCGGCGGATGCGTAGAGGTAAGCACAGACCAGACGGGCAGACTGACCGGAGACCAGACTGCGCCGGTATTCCTTTTTTCCGGTGACCTCGTTGGAAGCGGACAGATTGACAATCATCGTTGCTCCGGAAAGAGCCAGATGCGTGCTGGGAGGTTCCGGCACCCAGAGATCCTCGCAGATTTCCGCGCCGATCCGCAGAGAGGGCATCTCACGGCAACAGAACACCAACTTCGGAGATACCGGAACGGAAGAACCATCAAGGTCGATCTCTGTATCCAGCTCTTTGCCGGTAAAAAAATGTCTAGCCTCATAGAATTCGTTATAGTTCGGAAGAAACGTCTTTGGGACAATACCGAGGACCCTTCCCCGACTGATGGCAGCCGCGACATTGTAGAGCTTTCCGTCTATGTCCAGGGGAAGCCCCACAAAGAAGAGACCGTCCAGCTCCTTCGTATGGGCGGCAATGTAAAGCAGGCCTTCCCTTGCCTTATCCACCAGTTCATCCTGCAGGAAGAGATCCTGACAGGTATATCCCGTAATACAGAGCTCCGGGAAAACCGAAACTCTGATCTTTCTTTCTGCCGCCTCATCCATATAGCGGCAGATCTCCTCACAATTAAAGCGGACGTCGGCAACTCTGACT
Source organism: Eubacterium sp. (assembly GCA_024684035.1). Taxonomy (GTDB): domain Bacteria; phylum Bacillota; class Clostridia; order Lachnospirales; family Lachnospiraceae; genus Bilifractor. The sequence continues at coordinate 5,204 of JAIKXQ010000027.1, forward strand.
TCCGGCGTAATAGCAGCCGCTTTGATAAATCCATGCTTCATAAAATCCTCCAGGATACGTTTTGTCTCATAGGGAATTCGGATAAATTCCTATGAAACGAAAAAAGGCCGACGGAAACACACCGTCGACCTCATTGTCGTTTCACAAAATACGTTTTCTGTAAATTATAACGTGAAGGATGCTAGTGGTCAAGCGAGGCATAAAATAGCGCAAAACTTACGTTTTGCGCTATTTTATGCCGGAAATCCAAAACCTTGGTCTCATTTGCTTTAGATTTTGGCCTTCCTAACTACGCTATAAAAATTGTCTGTTTCGTAAAGAAAAAAATGTCCCCCTTCGTACTCATAGTACTGATTATTTCCGTCTGACATTCTTTCCCAGTTTTTCATATTACCCCGGTCAAAATAAGGATCTTCTGAACCACAAAAAACCTTTATATCTGTTTTGTTAATTCGTTGTCCACAGTACATATAATTATCATGTAACAAATAATCGTTGTAGATCAACGGCAAATAGAATTCAAGCATTTCTTCGTTGTCTGCAATGGATACCGGAGTACCCGAAAGCAATGTTATTTCGTCAATCAGTCTTTCATATCCCATATTTGTTTTGTACCCCGGCGAAGGAACATCAGGAGAACTGTGCGAACAAATAACAAGTTTTTCTGGTTTCCTTCCGAATTCCAATAGTTTTACCGTGCTCTCAAATGCCAGGAGCGACCCAAGGCTGCAGCCAATCATTGAAAATGGGGCTTTGAGTTCTTCCAGCACGCAAAGGATATCACCACATATATCATTGATCAGCTCCTGCCAGTTTGTGACAGGAGCCTCTTTTATTCTCGATCCGTGAGCAGGAAGTTCCACCGGTACAATTGCAATATCGCTGAATTCTCTGATATATCTGTAAAACACAGACGCACTTCCGCCTGCGTGATGAAAACAAAAGAGAATTTTCTTCGGAGAAGAAGTGATTTTGGCCAGGTACGGAAATGACTTTAAAACAGTCGTTGTGATCATGACAGTATACTCTTCATCGTAAGGTCTTTTTGTGATGCAAGTCTCTCAAAGAAATCTTTCATCGTATCAGCCAGTTTTATAAAATCGGTGCGGCAAAAAACAGTATCATCAAGCGCGAAATGGAGTTCCATCGTATCCTTCTGCTCAAACGCTATAAGAAAGATGTAGTTTACGTCGAAGACATGCTCCGGGATTGTCTGCGGCAGCCAGGAGGTAACTTCAACTCCCGGAAGATTTGTCACACTCATGCCCTTCGTGAGATCCTGTGCATAGCTGAAAAGAAAACGTGAATACGGAACCTTTGAATAAAAACTCGGTGTATGTTTCATGCCCTCGGAGGTTGTCATCATTACGCTTTTCAGATACGTTTTGACATCTGTATCATCTTTGGGGACAGATGTGCGTAGAAGCATGGGATCAAGCTGTAAAACCGCTGTATCAAAGAACTCCGGAACGCTCCTGTTTGCGGAAATACAGGTTATCGTCGCTTCATTTGTACCATACACTTTTGAAACAGCCGCCATATACGCAGCGATGACCAGGTTACCTGCCGTCGTTTTGTAATTCTTACCTGCCTGCTTGATCGTACTCATAGGGATTATAACGAGTTTTTCTTCTTCGGTTATCGTATTATTCTCCAACGGTTCGTTATACTTGTAGAGTCCGTCGAGTCCCTCTGCTTCCTTTGTCCAGTAGGCAGTGTTCTGTTCCATAACCCCGTTATGCTTGAACTCCTCAAAGAACTCATAGAAGTCGAGAAGTGATCTCTTGTTTATCTTTCCACCTCCCGGAAGTCCGATATAGTCAAGGATCAGTTTCTTGAGGACAAGCAGCATGGCCTGTCCGTCTGCCATACCATGTTCAATGGCGATCGTAAAAAAGTGGTCGTTTTCGTCGAGTTTGTATACCTCGATGCGACATGCACAGTCTTTATAGTATTCGCGCTGGAACACATTATATTGCACCTCCCGTTGAGCGTTTGCATATCTTTCCTCTGCATCGACACCCTCGGGAACTTTTTCATTGAGTTTGTACTCATATGACTCCTTGATCTTAAAGTAAAGATCATCCGGATTGTCCATATTCAGAACAGACCGCATGGTGTCAATATCTCTGTATCCCTTATTTACGGCTTTCTCCAGCTTGTTCAAATCGAGTTTGCCTTTGATGCGCATTCCGGCTGCGCATACAAGAGGGAATCTTTTGTCAAATCTTCCATCTATGAGCTGTACACCTTGCGTCATAAGTTTCACAAGCTCAAATGCTTCAAATTTTACATTTCCTTTTTTGTCTTTGATAAATCCTGTACTCATTTTTACTCCTTAATTATTGTATTTATTAAAACTTCCGGTGATTGCTTTGTTATCACGTCTACGTATTTCGAAAAACAATCGATAACGTTTTCGTAATCAGCACGGGAGAATCTGTCGCGCGGACATACAAATTCAACCTCTATTGCGTCGCTCAATTCCTGCATCCTGAGATACAAGAAGGAAGCTTCCACATTGTCCATATACAGATCGGGCATCCACTGTGTATATACCGGATCCGTCAAAAAAGGTTTGCTGTGATTCAGAAAAGACATGCCGTATCTATTGATCGGGATATCCGTAATGTGTGCTGATTTATGACGAATATTCTCGCCAATCTCTATTGAAACCTTTTTCACAAAGCTCTGAATGGTGTCGCTGGAATCTATCACTACCCTGCTGCTCAACGGTTTTACAAAAGGTCCGACCACTCCCCATTCGTCAAGTGTGTTTCTGTCCGTTGAAACGTAGGAAATCACGTTGTCATTCTCGCCAAAGCAGCTTTTAATCGTGAGGTGATAAATCGCTGTAAGAAGGTTTCCTGTTGTGGTTTTCAGTCTCCTTGCAACCTTCAAAAATTCAGCTCTTGGGATGTATAGAAAATGCGGTTTGGCGGTGAATGCAGGAATATCATCCTTGCATACCACGTAAGGGAGGATCCGATATCCCTTCAGATGCTCACGCCAATAGGAAGCATCTGCATCAGCACGGCATCTGAATTCATCATGATTGAGTCCTAAGGCATAATCTCTCAAACTCATATTTGAGATGCCGCCCGCAATGACCGTGTCCTTATATCTTCCGAGGAGTTTCATCAGCGCAACTCCGATGGAATGACCATCTGAAACATAGCGGTCGATATACGCGGCAAGAAAGTATTCTTTCTCATCAAGTCTGAAGATCTCGACAAAAAAAGGGCTGTTTTCTGATCTGTCTCTGACAGAAGAGCTCTGCTCGATTACGTGAGTCTTCGCTGCTTCAAGTCTTTCTTCCGGTGTATTGCCACCGGGATGCAGGATATGAATGTCTTCGGATATGCGTTCATCGAAACAGTAGTATATTCCTTCCTCGTCCTGTGCCAAATGCATGTGAAATATGTCGATTTCTGAATACAGCTCTTTAAGAGCCGCATTCAGCTTTGGAATATCTACATCCTCGTGGATCATGACACCATACGAAACGTAGCTTCCCAATTCGGTAATAACCTGACCGTCAAGCAGCTTTGTTCCGTTTACACAAAAATTTGTATAATCAAGTATTCTGTCATTCATATCACATACTGTCCTCAATGAGCTTGGCGATCTCCGTCAGTTCAGAATTATTGAGAATATCGAAAACCTGTATTTCTACATGATATTCTTCATTTGCCCATGCAGCGATCTTCATGGCTGCGATCGAATCGCCTCCGATGCCGTAGAAATCATCCTCGGCGGTGATATCATCGTCGTCCATGATATCCTTGCAGGCCTCGACCAGCTTGCCGATCACACTGTCAACCGGAGTGGTTTCCGATACCTGCTGCACAGTTTCCGTGTTATCTGTTTTGAATAGTTCTGCTATCTTTTTGCGGTTAATCTTCCCGTTTACTGTCTTCGGGAATTCATCTATGCGGCGATATCTCTGCGGTATCATGTACTGCTGGAGAATATCTGCAAGACAGGTTTTAAGATGAGCCTCATCGATTTCCTTGTCGGAGGTGTATGCCGCACAGAGCTTTTCTGTCTGATCGTCCTTAATAACTACGCACATCGACACCGGATCATAGGACATGATTGCGCTTTCTACGCCTGTAAGTTCGATACGCTTTCCATTTATCTTGACCTGATTGTCTTCTCTTCCGAGTATGCGTATTTCTCCATTGGCCAGGTATTCTCCTCTGTCTCCTGTGTTATATACCTTTTCTCCGTTGTACTCTGTATAGCGGTGAGCTGTTTCTTCGGAATTGCCTATATATCCTCCTGTAACTCCTATACCGGATACATACATTGTTCCGCTTACCCCGACAGGACACAGGGAACGCTGACTGTTATGAATATAATAAGATGTAGAGGGAAAAGGCTTTCCATAAGGAATATATGACGAGTCTGTATCAGCTTCCGTTATCCTATGAGAAATATTCCATACAGTTGTCTCTGTGGGACCGCCTACACTGAACAGCTTTGTTTCAGGGGAAACTGTCATTAGTTTTTTGGCAAGAGCAGGACTGATCCAGTCTCCGCCGAGTACGACAGTTTTCAAACCTTGTAGCGCCTTATCAACTCTCTCCTTGTCGAGCAGTGTAAGCATTTCCATGAATGCGGGAACTGAATTCCAGAAGTTGACTTTAAACTTCGTCATAAGCTCATACCAGTGTGAAGGTTCTTTTTTCTTTTGTTCGGAGGGTACCGCTATGCAGCCGCCGAGTGTCAGTATGCCATAGATATCGTATAGAGACATATCATGACAGAGACTCGTTACGGCAATTGCTGTCGGAACATAGTCAATCTCGAACACAGTGGGACTGTTGAAAATACAATTGGAAAGGCCCTTATTGAGTATGGATACACTTTTGGGAATGCCGGTAGTTCCGGAGGTATTAATGATGACTGCTTCGTCATCCGGTCCAAAGTCATCTTTGAATCGGGAAGATTCTGGTGTTTCTTCAAAAACATCATCTCCACACCTGATCACGGGAATATCATCTGTGGGGTTATAATCGCCAAGAACAACAAGGGCTTCCGCGCCGATATTTTTTATACATGCAAGCTGCGTATCTGAAGGAAGCTCAGTCTCAAGCGGCATATACGATATTCCTGCACACATGCAGGCAATGGATACGATCACCTGCTCCGGTGATTTATCCATAATGAGGGCTATTCTTTTCGGAATTCTGCCGCATTTGGTTTCTAAAACGAAAAGGAAACTTTCCGCAGCTCTTCTCAGTTCGTCATATGAATACGTACGTTCCATAGAAGCAATAGCGGTTTTATCGGCATACCTGTCAAAACAATCCTGAAGCGCGTTTCCGGGCATGGGATATGTTTTTTCTCCGTTTCCGGTATAATTTAACGCCGAGGACGAAATAAGGCGTTGCTCCCTTGTGCATGGTAAAATTGAAGTCATACTCTGAATAACAGTCCGGTCATTGGCTATTCTGCCAATTGTTTCAATGAAACAATCGGCAATACCCTCAGCGACATTTACGTCGATGATCTCAGGCTCATAGTTCATAAGCAAATATTTACTTCCGTTCATCTCGGTAAGCAGAACTTCTATCCAGTTTTGACTCGTGAATGTTCTGACATAGTGTTTCCTGAAATGCTTTGCGGTATGGGCGGCGCCGTTCCCGATGGTGCTCGTGAAAGTAATGGGAGCAGGTATCGAAGCACCGATCCGTTCCTGAAACAGCTTCAGGACATCCGTTCCGCTGAAAGTGCTGTGTTCGCGACAGTCAAATAGTGTATCCTGCGTCTGCTGTGCGGTCTCGAGCAGGCTCAGGTTTTGCCGGTCATCAAAGTGCACAAAGGTAAAATTGGAACAAAGTCCTACCGTATTCTCAAAATTGTCACAGTCATCCGGTCGCACAGACATCGGAATATTGATGAAGAAGCTGTGATTCTCGCTGTATAAACTGAGAGTTTTACCAAATACCGTAAGTAGAAGTGAGAACATCGTCAGGTTATTCTTCCTTGCGGTATCGGCAAGTGCTTCATATGTATCTTCATCGATGGCTCGAACCAGCTGGACGGCGGACGCTTTTTCCACCTTCTCCGGTCGTTTCATTATTGACAGTCGGGGTCTGTGGGAAATGCTATTGACCATACCGGCCCAGTACTGTCTGTCCTCTTCAAATTCATCACTGGTTTTCAACTCGTTGATATATGAGCAATAATTAGAAAGTCCGCATGGTACGGAAGCTTCACTTCCATCGTAAACGGAATCAAGTTCGCGAATAAGAATGTCGAGTCCTTCTCCGTCTGAAACAAGTCCGTCATAAGATACATGTATCATCGCCTTTGAATCACTCAATCGACTGACGGAAAAAGATATAAGTGGTGCCGAGGAAGGATCAAAGTCCATTTCATACTGTTTCATCCGGTTGATCTCAAGCTGCTTTTTTTGCTCGTCATCAGAAAGTGAGCGGAGATCATATTCCGGAATATCGATGTTAACGCTATGTTTTATAACACAGCTCGATTCATCCGGATATGCTGTTCTGAGAGCGACCTGCCTGTCGATGATTGTATCAACCGTCTGCTTAAATCTCGCGGTATCATAATCATTGCATTCAAGTTCAAAATATGCTTTTGAAGCGCTTCCTCCAAGGATGACCTCTTTTTTCCTTCCAATGTACACCGTTTTCTGCATATCGGTGATTGAGAACTTCACCTCACTTTCCTCGCAGATGAGCGCCGCGATCGAGTTGACGGTGTTGTGGTGATAAATTTCCTTTAGAGAAATTTTCTTTTTGAATTCCTTTTTTATCATCATCTGAAGCTTTGTAAATTCAAATGAACTTGCGCCAAGCTCCAGGAAGGATTCGTCGTTACCGCATTCTTCCAGGTTTAGGATCGTACAGAAGATCCTGTTCAATTTGTTGATTACTTTTTCCATGTCATACTCCTTTATTTATCAGTTTCCTGATCTTTTTTGCATATCCGTCCGCGAGTGCGCTAACAAAGGAAGCAGCGATCAACTCTTGTGGATAGACAATGCTTATATAAAACTTCTTTTCAAGTACAAAAGTTTGTACATCGAGCCATACCTGCGGGGTTTGAGATATCATGTATCTAAGCCTGCCTATATTGCTTAAAAAGCTTTTGCTCAAAAGTGGAATGTCGCAGACAGGCGAAAAAACGATCGGTGAAACATCCTTTTTATCCGGAAAAACTTTTGCGATCTCTCGCCGCAGTTTCACCTGCTTGTATCCCGAAAACGACATATATTTCTGATAAGTCTTGCACGCCTTGTAAATTCCCTCTTCTCTCCGCACAGATCCGTCATAAAGTATCGGTATCAGCTTTATATCCGTAAAATCGCCGACATTTCCTGACTCCTCGACACTTCGTCTGAAACAGGGGTAATTCAAAAGAAGTCCACTATCCCCTGTAAGTTCACAAAAAGCATCTGTAAAGGCATACATCAGCAGTGCGTCAATATCCTCATTGTTCAGAAGAAGGTCTGCTCCACTGATGAATCTGTCCTCAGAACAGTACCGGCAGCAACTGAGCATATTTGCGCTTGCAAGAACTGGTAACGCAGCGCCGATCGGATAATCCGGGTTATGGATATCGTTTTTTATTATTTCTGCCGCAACACCGCGAGATACTGCAGCGGCTTCTTTTCTCAACTCATAAAGCTCGCCGGTACCTGTCTTGGGCGTTTGTACTTTTTCTCCATCGTATAAGTCGGCTAATTCCGAAAGCACCAGTATTAAGCTTTTGACATCTCCGATCACAAGGCTCCAGTCAAACAGAAGTACGCCACTTTTGTTATCCGTATGCACATAAGTCAGTCCGCAGGATTCCCCCTGTTCAGTGTCAAGCATCCTCGACGATAGAGATGAGCGCATTTCGGTCAGTATGGACTCATGTCGGTCTCTGTCATGATTTGAGATGTCAACAATGTTCATTTTGCTGCAGTCAGGTAGTTTCTCTCTATCAATAACAGTTCCGTGCCTGTATTCTGCCCTCATTTCGGGATGCAACCTGAACAGTTCTTTCCAGGCGGCAGAAAGCTTTTCTGTATCTATATCATCGCAGTCAAATTCAAAATATACGTGACAATCAACTCCTCCAAGCGGAAGTGCACTATTTCGTCCGGCGATATATGCACACTGCGTATCCGTCATAAATTTCATTGATCATCCCCACACAATTCTCTGACAAGCTTCTTCTTATCGACTTTGTTTACGGCTGTAAGCGGAAAACTCTTCAGATTAACAACCTGATCGGGATACTTGTATCTTGCAATCCCATGTTCACCGAGAAAAGCATTCAACTCCGCTACGCTTATCTCGACTGCTTTCGGTATGATAAATGCTATGATACGATTTCCGATTTCTTTGTCCGGAATACCGGCAACACAGCAGTCTGTGATTTTTTCAGATTTACGAATACAGTTTTCAAGCTCAGCCGGCATAATTTTTTCGCCGCCCTTATTGATCTGCTCTACTACTCTGCCAAGCAAGGTGAGTTCATATCTCTCATTCAGTACAGCGAGATCTCCTGTGCGGTAGTACCCATCGGAAGTGAAACTCTCCTTATTTGCCTGGGGATTGTTATAGTATGCTTTTATGGTATACGGGCCTTTTGTTACCATTTCGCCTGCGCAACCGAACGGCAGAGAAGATCCGTCCTCATTCAGGATCAGAATCTCATCATACGGTGAGATCGGTGTTCCCTGCTTTCCACTGTCGGATGAGAGTACGTGATCCGGAGAATAGCAGGTATTCAGACCTTCTGCAGTTCCGTAAATCTGAAGAAGACGGCATCCGAGCACTTCCTCTGCACAATCTTCAACCTCTTTAGGCAGCATCGCTCCGCCAACCATAACAAACTCCAGAGAACTTATATCATCGGAATCATCTTCACGACGATAATCCAGACACATTGACAGCACAGCAGGTACCATTGCTGTATAGGTAACTTTTTCCGACTCGATGAGAGAAAATATTTCCATAGGAGATACGGAATCACTCAGAACAACCTTCCCACCATACATAAGTGTCCCAAGTATGCCAGGGTTACCAAGCGTAAAGTTATGAGAAGCCGGCATCACGGCAAGAATGACGGAATCTGTGCAAAGCCTGCATCTTTCGCCGATGACGGTATTATCATAAATATAGTCGCCGTGGGTGCGAGGGATCATCTTCGGTATGCCTGTCGTGCCGCCCGATAATAGAAGCATAGCGGTATCCTTATAGTCAGGCTTTTCGTACTCGCCGGGGCTGTTGCCTTTTTGCATTTCCTTCCTCAGTACTGCTCCGGTGAAGATATGTTTTATGCATTCGTTCTCCACAGTTACTTCTTCTGCGGTTCTTTCGCAACCTGAATGACAGACCGTATCCATACATATGTATGCCTTCGGAGCAGCAAGTCTGCATATGCCATTCAACTCGTATTTGCCATGTGCCGGCAAAGTCATCACAGGAATGATTCCTCCCTTGAACAGCGCGAAAAGCGTAACGACCAGCTCAGCTGTATTTGGCATTTGCAGGATGACGATATCTCCTTTTTCCAGCCCCTTTTCAAGCAGGAACGCAAGTACCGAATCGGACATTTGATCGAGCTGCGCATATGTGATCTTCATTTCATCGCAGACTACTGCTGTTCTTGAACCGTATTTAGCTGCGAGTTCTGAGAGAAGAGCTCCGTATGTGATATTTCTCCATTTGTCACAGTGTTCTCTTATTCCGTCCCATTTCATAGTATTTACCTCCCTACTCTCTTGCACTCTTCAAGCTGTCGCTCATATTTACGTTCTTCACCTTTCGGCTCAGAAGTATCAGCGAGGCAGCATATGAAAGCACAACCAATCCGATGAACACAGTCAGATATTTGAGACTGATATATGCCGGTATCTGGGCCTGGAAACTCGCCGTCGAAAAGTCAAAATATTTCCATGTGATGAGCCAGCCGCCCGATAACGCCAGTACGATTCCGACGGGAACGAGGATATGATAGATATTGGTGGTTATCCTGTCGATCTCTCTGCTGTGGTAACCAAGTACTTTGAGCATCGAAATCGTCACTGCATTTTCCTCGATGAGCATGTTCACCATGAGATACACACTGATCGTACAGATCACCGCTCCGAATACGACCATTAGCCATATCAGAGATTTCATTCCGGCTATGACATTCTGTATCATTTCTTTCATGGTTTTCTTCTCGATTGTATTTGCAAGCATATCCTCGTCAATGTCCAGTGCTTCCCGGGACATGACGATGTTGTAGAAGCCGTCTTCGATACCGAGGAGCTGAGCTACAGTATCCGCTGATGAATAAATCACCGTCTGCGCTCTGTTCCTGATAATGCCCGAAATTTCGATCGTATACTCCTCAAGTGAAGCTGTATCATATACCGTGAGAGTGTCGCCTTTTTCTACGCCGAATATGGCAGCTCCCATAGATGAAATATAGTATTTTCCGTCAAGATCCGCTTTCGAACCGTCGGTAGTTTCAAGGCTAAGCATATCGTTGTCATCTTCAATCCCCGTCAGCATGATATTGTTTTCGCTGTCCGTAACCTCAAGGGTCGTGGATATCAACTTCTCACCACCGATGTCATCGCTGTCGGTCGGATGGCTGAGTATGTATTCGTAGTTGAAGGAACCGATATCGTCAATGACCTTGTTCTCGTAATTTCTGCAGGAATCATCCATCATCAGAGCCGTTGACATGATCATTCCGCTGACAACGATTCCGAGAATAACAACCAACGTTCTGCCGTAGTTGTTGAAGATCGCTCTGATTCTGAATTTCAGCCTGAAATTGACATTACTGTTGACGAGCATATGTGACTCTCTGCCACGGTTACTTCTTCCGTTGAGCATGTCTGTCACATTCATTCTCAGCATCCTGGAAGCAGTAAAGAACGAGGCAGTCGCGTATGCCGCAGCAGGCAGTAAAAGAACAAGAATAATCCCTAGAGGCTCGACACTGTAGTGAACAGGCAGTTTTTCCAATTTAAAAAAGAAGCTGCCTGCTACCTCTTCGACAAGAGCATATGTCAGAGCGATACCTGCCAGTTCTCCGCCTATTCCCGGGATCAGAGCATACCATAAGTAGTGGAGCGAAATTTCACGCTTTCTGTAGCCAAGAGCAGTCAGCGTGCCGATATGTTTCTTTTCAGAGCGAACTTTTCGCCCAAGTACTACCGCGATGATTGCCACAACAAGAATAAGCAGTGCCGGAAGAATTCCTCCCGTAATCAGGCTGTACTGGATGATCGTAGCTTTGGGTGTGGATATCCGATGATTCGTTTCCGCAGTCATATAGGAGAGTGTGGTGTACTCGTCATGGATATATCCCCGAAAATCGCTCTTATTATCCTCAGCGTATGTGACAGAGTAATAGAATTTGCTGTCACTGATATGATCCATTTCCTGATTTGTGACAAATCCAAGTCCAAATTCAGAAGCCCGATGAAAGCTGTCTGACTGATCCTCGATCATGTAAAGGTAATCGGGACGCTCGGCGTATCCGGTTACTCTGTAATCTTTTCCATTTAACGTAATTTTTGAGCCGACCTTTATTTTATTCGCCTCCGCAAAGCTCTGGCTGAGACAGATCTCTTCGTCTTTTTCGGGGGTTCTTCCTTTGGTGACCCTGGGAATATTGATCTTCTCGGTAAATGCAAACAGCCTTACCGTATAATTATCTTCTTCATAGTTTCGATACCGCTGTTTTTCAATTACGGTGTGAAAGTCTTTTTCAAGTTTTTCGATGTCCTCATCCAGGATTTCTTTGAGTGTCGTAAACTGTCCATCCTCCACGTTGTTGTCGTGGAAAAACTCCTGCACATACTTGTCCTCACAGTTTACAGAAGTACTGAAAAGCAAAAACATAAGGACAGTCAGGCAGGTCAGAAAAAATACTCCCACATAAAATGACAGATTCTGAATAATGCTTCGTTTATATCGTTTGTTCAGATTCTTCATAAAGCAATTTTCTCCGATGGTATTTTGTTCTTGTTCTTTTCGTTAAGTACAACCTTTCCGTCTTTGATTCGGATGATCCTGTCCGCCATGAAACGGATATCTTCATTGTGCGTGATGATTATGACCGTTGTACCGTATTCCTCGTTTACCTTCTCTATGTATTCGAGCACCGCGGCAGAAGACTTTGAATCCAGGGCGCCGGTAAGCTCATCACAAAGCAGAATCTTCGGATTTTTTACAAGGGCACGACCAATCGCAGTGCGCTGCTGTTGTCCGCCTGATAATTCCCTCGGAAATCGAGTTTTGTATTTGTCGATGCCAAGAGCTTTCATAACACCGTCGGTGTCCAGCGCATTCGGAGTGATGTCTGATACCACCTCGATGTTCTCTCTCACCGTCAGGTCAGGAATGAGATTATAAAACTGAAATACAAACCCGACATCCGTCCGCCGGTATTCTGTAAGCTGTTTTGGTTTCAACCCTGTTATTTCCTTTCCATCTATCGTCACACTTCCGCTATCCGGAGAGTCGAGTCCGCCGAGAATATTAAGGAGGGTACTCTTGCCTGAACCCGAAGGACCGAGGATAACGCAAATCTCTCCCTCCTCTATACCGGCGCTGGCCTTATTTAAGGCATAGACAAGCGCATCTCCCTTTCCGTATTTTTTAACTGCATTTTTCACTTCAATAAACATACTTACCTCCTGTTTTAATAGGTTTTTATTTGTGCAATATGTCAATGTCATTTAAGGAATCATTGTGACGGCTCTCAGAACGGATATATTGCCGGGGTCAATCCGATGATCATGAGCATCGAAGCAAGCTGTATGCTCCATCCGTAACGTATATAATCTCTGAATCTGTATCCGACCCGCATCGTCATTCCGATGAAACCACAGGATAATGGAGTTAAGATGGATAATCCTGCCGCCATAGTTACCGCCACAACAAAGGGCGTAGATGACAGGCCAAAGTTTCCGGCTGTCTCTATCGCAAAGGGAAGTATCATGATCACTGTCGTTGTATTGGCAAGCACATTGCTGATTACTACTGTGATGAATACAAAGATCGCCAAAAGTACGATGTCAGGCGTATTTTGTGGTATCAAACCGCAAAAGCCGGTTGAGAGTTGCTGCACCGCTCCACTTTCACTAAGAGCGCCCGCAATGCCGATACTGCATCCGAGCCAGATAATAATATTCCAGTCGGCTTGCATCAGAGCTTTTTTCTCATCGACCGCCCTTCCAAGTAAACAGATCAACGCCCCGATCACCGAGGCAATCCCGACTGAAACAATGCCGCTTATAAACAATCCAAGCATTACGACGCCAGCCGAAAGCGTTACTGCCGCCTTTCTTTTGTCAAGACGACTACTAAGGCAAGCACTGTCAGACGAAACAGATGTATCGCTGTCCTCCCCCCATATCCTGATTCCTCGTTTGTACGAAAAAAAGCACATCATGATCATTACAGCGATGAAAATTGAAAACCCGATCGGGAAAAGTTCGAACATCGTGATACCCTTTCCCGTAGATTCCATTGCCATTGACGAAGCGATCAGCGTTGCCGGTGCGCCGATGAGCGTACATTGTCCTCCGAGAATTGCACAAATTATAACCGGCAGAATGATATTTTTTGAGTAGACGGTGCTGGATGTTTTTGCAATACTTATGCACACGACCATCATCATCGAGCATACGACCTGATTGTTTAAGAATGCAGACAAAATCGCAGCGGAACAGCCCGCAATCACGATCACGCGCTTTTCCTTCCCGTTTGATAGTTTTATAATGTAAGAGGCAACAAGGCTCCCGAGACCGCACTCATAAAAAGCGGCGCCGAATATTTCCGTCCCGAAAATGATAAGGACGATGTCGTTTGTGAAGCCTGCAAGAGCTTTTTCAGGAGTGCATACTCCACAACAAATCAGGAGCACACAGCCAAGCATCGCAACAGTAAATGGTTTGAATTTATCAATGACAAACAGGATAATACAAATAACAAAGATTATAATCGCAGAATTCAACGTCCCACCCTCACATTCATTCTATCTAACGAATATTAAAGCACACTAACCGTGTGGTGTCAAAGAATTTTCCGAAAATATATGCATATTATTCGTTATTTGCAACAATAATTATATTTTTACAACATATATATTGCTTCTTAGTGATCATGTCCATATGAGAGAACAAAGTCCGCAAGCGGACTTCGACTCCCCCAGCCCCTCACTCCTCCCGGTGAGCGCAGCGGACGAAAGGCGCGCGAGCAGAATCGCGAAGCGATCTTCTCATCTGCGAGATGCGCAGCCCGCGGAGCGTTTGTCTCATGGGAAATTCGGAGGAATTTCCTATGAGACAAAAAACTACCCGCTTCAACCTCAAAAGTTGTAGCGAGTAGGTTTCATAATTCTTGAAATAAATCACCCCACGACAACCTTTATCCTTTATAATGGGATTAGTTTGTATGCAATCGGGGGTTTAACATGGGAAAAAGATCCATTAAAGAAAACAAGAACATTTATTTTACCAGCAGGGAAGAAGCCGGATTCACCCGCGCAGAGGCCAGCGAACTTCTGGAGTATATTCCCGCGGGCAGGATTGAAAAGATCGAAACTGAAAAACAGAATGCACAGCCGGCTGATGTCCTGGCCATGGCCAGGGTCTATCAGAAACCAGAACTCTGCAACTACTACTGCACGCATGAGTGTCCAATCGGCAAGGAATCCATGCAGGAGACCAAAGATTCTCCTCTTCCGGAGATTATTCTGGGAATGATCGCGTCCCTGAATTCTCTGGAAAAACAAAAGGACCGGCTGATCGAGATTACTGCTGACGGCCGAATCTCGGACAGTGAACTGCCTGATTTTGTCCATATTCAGAAGGAACTTGACCGCATTTCCGGAACCGTAGATTCCCTGAAACTTTGGGTCAAGAAAAACCTTCCGGCTGATACATAACCTGGGCACCCTCAATTCGTTGCCTTAAAGTTGTAGATGGGTTTCATCACGTCGATGATCTCCACGGATTCTTCAATCCCGTTTAGGCAACGATATTCAGGTACCTATACCCGATGTATTTCTACGGCATATTTTGACAAATCTACTTTGCCATCAACAACCTCTATACCGTCCGCTTCCATCAGTTTTTTCTGTACCGATGCTCCACCAAAGACATACTCGCCGGCCAATTCTCCTTTGGCGTTAACTACCCTGTAACAAGGCACATTTTCAAAATCAGGATTCTTGTGCAAAGCATTTCCGACAGCGCGACACATTTTGGAATTTCCTGCCATCTCAGCCACTTGAGCATAAGTTGCCACTTTTCCCTTGGGTATCATTTTTACAGCTTCGTATATGCGTTTTGTTGGAGTATCTGTCACGAGGTCATAGCTTTCCGCAATCATCCTTTTGATATCTTTATCAGGGATCGAACCATCCAGGATTACAGTATTCCAGTGTTCTTTATTCTGATGAAAACCGGGCAAAACTGAGGCATAAGTATTTCTCCAAAAGTCTCTCCATTCCGGATCACATTTTACATTTAAACAGATATGTCCATCTTTCTCGTAAGTCCACAAGAAAGCTTTTTTACCTGGCCTAACTCTAATCAGCTGCCAATTCGGATCATGAAACGGAGCTTCCTGGTATGTATTTTCAAATGTCAAACCATAGGTTAATGCCTCTTCTCGTGTTCGCACGCTAAATCCCTCCAATTTTTCTTCTGTACACCCCTATACATTTTTATGCTCCCCTCCTCAAATCAGTTCGCACATATCTTGCGATATGTCTCCTCTGCTTCTGTACTTCCGTCCTGCGGGCGGAGTACGAGGTAGATTGGAAATGTAGCTGCAGCCTGCAGGCTCAGTTGAAGGAAACCTCCCTCTGTCTCCCACTCCCCCGGTAGAGAATGCAGAAACTGGCTGTTCTGGAAAGCGTATAGTTGTTCCAGTCCGCTCAAACGTCGGATTTGGATTTCTTTTACCGTAGCCGGTGCCAGATAGATCATTTGTTTCACAGGATGGGGAAGAGGTTCGAATTTCTTATGCATCGGAACGAGAAATTTGTCCTTGGTCTCATTGATGTACAAGAGACGGCTCAAATCATAGCCTTGTGCGAGGGCAGCGTCCCGTACCAACTTCTGATACGGAAATGCAGGATAACAGATGCTGTTTTTACCTGCGCACTTTACCGCGGCAATATCATCGGCTGCCAACTTTGCTCCGTGTGCAAGAAACTGTGCCGTCAACGTGGATTTTCCGGATCCACTCTCGCCGGTAATCAAGGTTGCTTCTCCGTCCTGAATCACAGCACTGCAATGTACTGCAAACATAGATCGCTGGTGCAGCAACATAGCCATCACATAGCCCAACAGATAACTCCGAAGGTACCAGAGATTAGCGCCTTCCACCGCCCGGTAGAGAATCTCCTTTCCGTTTCGGATCAGAAAATCACCGGTGCGGTTTGATAGCCAGGATCGCTGATGCCCCACTCCATATCTCGCATGCTTTTCTTTCGTGGTGAGCTGTTCATCCTCCGGCATTTCCCTTATATAAATATCCGCATTCAGTTTCCCGGCAGTATTATCCTTCGAGACTTCCAGAAGTTGCGGAAAATCAAGCGTTGAAGAGAGTATGAAACCATACAGTTGATAAGAATACATAGAAGATCTTCCTTTTTTCATTATTCAAATGTTATTATATTCTGATTATTATGCGTTTTACATCCGAATATTATTACAGAGTAGTTATTTTTTGCACAATTCGAAACAAGATCTGCTATACTGTCTAATATCTATAGCATGATGAGTATTGGAAATGTATTGACGGGGGTAGCAAAATTATGAAAAAATGGAGTAGTCCACAGTTATTGGCGATCGATATCGCAGATACCAGAAACAGCAGGCGTCACTTTGAATACCCTGACGGTGTGATTAACGGTCACCAGCCGAAGGCACAAGTTGAGCCTACGGAAGTATACGGCGAGCCGGACGTGGATCGTCTGAGCTGAAAAATCGATCAAAGAATCTTATCCATGATATG
>JAIKXQ010000051.1 GCA_024684035.1 Eubacterium sp.
AGGTGTCAGCAACAATACAGAGACATACTGGAGCAAGAACAAAGGTCGTTCAAAGGAAGGAAACCTGATTCGTATCACACGAGTTCTGGCGATTCTTTTCTTCGCTCTTTCTGTAGTCCTTAATATCAAATTCTAAAGGCAAAAGGCTGCTGCATGTTCATTGCGGCAGCCTTTTTTCATGGTTCTTCCATGCAATCACTTACAACACAGATTAACACGGCAGAAGGACGGAGTATACACGCGAACACGTCGCTCTCGTCCTCAGCGCTCCGACGTCTATTGCAGGTGCTCCGACAAAACTCACGCACTTTGTTCCAATGCCCTTCGGGCGATGTACAAAGTGCGATCAAACATGTCGTCTCCGCTCCGCTGCGGTCCGCGTTAAACGAACGTCCCCCGGACGTTCAGCACCTCCGCTTCCAAGTGTTCGCTTTGTATGCTCACGTCCTCTGCCTCGCATATTTGCGATGTTTGAGTTTGTAATGAAAATATGGGATATAAATATATGACAGAAAACAAAAATAAGAGAATAAGCACAGGATTAAAAAAGAAGAATAAGAAGAAAAAGGCTACCGCAGAGAAAGGAACCAAAGCAGTCCGCAACAAAGAACAGGCTCTGAATCGCTCAGTCTCGAGGAAGAGGCAGAAGCTGCTCTATGATTTCATCTGCTCGAAGAATTATCAGCCTATGCGGGCGAAGGAGATCGCTTTCCTGCTGGATGTACCGAAGGCGAAGCGGAAGGAATTCCTCCAGGCACTGGCTGTCCTTGAGGCGAAGAGCATGATTGAGGTCACAGAACACGGTCTCTACCGGAAGTGCAGAGACTATGCTTCTGAGGATGATCCGAAAAGTTCGTCGCAGGGGGCTTTCAACGGTTCCTCGAATGGGGAGTCGGGAGCGTTTTCATCAGATGCGGATGCAGAAAGAAAATCAGGAACTTCGGAAAGCCCTGAAATGGATCAGGAGAACCGGAGTATTTACGTGAAGGCTGACAGGAAGGGCGATCATGGCCGGGGACGCAAAAGATCCATTGACGCCGGAAGGAAAAACGGAAGGGATTCTGAAGGCAAGCAGGGAAAAGGAAAGAGGTCGAAGAAGGCTCTCTACCGAAGGGATGAGCCCGGTGCTGACATCACGGAGCTTGTGAACGTCTACGGAATCCCCTATGAGTTTCCCGAGAAGGTGCAGAGACAGATCAAGCGGTTTCCTACGGGACCGGTAGACAGTGATTTTGCCGGGAGAATGGATCTGAGAAACAAGATGATCATAACCATTGACGGAGATGACTCGAAGGATCTCGATGATGCGGTTTCTCTGGAAAAGTCCGGGTCGAATTACATTCTCGGCGTGCACATCGCGGATGTGAGCCATTACGTGCCGGCCTCCAGTGCCATGGACGTGGAAGCGCTTCGCAGAGGTACGTCCGTGTATCTGCCGGATCGGGTGATTCCGATGCTTCCGGAGAAACTCTCTAACGGTGTATGTTCCCTGAATGAGGGGCAGGATCGGCTGACGCTGTCCTGTTTCATGAAGATCGACCGGCAGGGCAATACACTGGAAAGCAGGATCGTGGAGTCGGTCATCTGTTCCTCACACAGGATGACCTACAGCAATGTACAGAAGATCATCGTGGACAAAGATCCGGAGCTGACGAGTATATACGCGGACATTGTGCCCATGCTTTTCGATATGAAGAATCTGGCGGAAATTCTCAGGGAGATGCGGTCGAAGAGAGGTATGATCGATTTCGATATTCCGGAGACAAAAATTGAACTGGATGAGCAGGGACGTCCTGTTCGGGTTTACGCGAGAATGGCCAATACAGCTACCAGACTTATCGAGCAGTTCATGCTCAGCGCCAATGAGACCGTAGCGAAGACTTACGCTGATTATCACTTACCCTTCCTTTACCGCACTCATGAGAGCCCGGATGAGGAGAAGATCGAGAACCTTTTGACAAATCTTCACAAGATGGGGATTAAGGTCAGCAAAAAAGAACAGCAGATCAGCGCCAGAGAAGTACAGGAGATCATCGCGAAGGTTGAGGGCAATCCGAAGGAGAAGATGATCAGTTCACTGTTGCTCCGTTCCATGCAGCAGGCCAGATATTCTCCGGAGAACTGTGGGCACTTCGGTCTTGCGGCGAAGTACTATTGCCATTTCACATCTCCCATCCGTAGATATCCGGATCTTCAGATTCATCGTATTATTAAGGATGACATCCGGGGAATGCTTGGAGAGAGGAAGAAACAATTCTACGAGAGAATCCTGGACGATGTGGCCTGGAAGACTTCGGCTCTCGAGCGAAGATCCGCGGAGATCGAGAGGGAGTGCGTAAAACTGAAGACTGCACAGTATGTAGCTGATCACCTCGGGGAAGTGACAGAAGCTGTGGTTACCGGCGTCACTGAGTGGGGCGTTTACGTGCAGCGGCCGGATACCATTGAGGGACTGATCCATATATCCTCGCTGAAAGGTGATTATTACGAGTACAAAGAAGAGACGATGCAGCTTGTGGGACGCCGCACCGGTATTGTCTTTGAACTGGGACAGACACTGAAGGTTCGAACCATCCGCGGAGATGCATACCGAAGAATTATCGACTTTGCTCTTGTTACAGAATGTGAAGAGGGAGCGGAGGAAGAGAACCCTGAAACAAAGGATGGCTGAGAAGGTGTGAAGTCCGATTTCGGACTCCGGCCAGAGTCCTGACCGACGACTGATGATGACAGAAATGAAATGCAAGGGGTGAGTTAAATGGCGAAAGAGAGAGGCGTCAAAGTTGTCGCCAACAACAAGAAAGCATATCACGATTATTTCATCGATGAAAAATTTGAGTGCGGAATCGAACTTCACGGCACCGAAGTGAAGTCCATCCGCATGGGTAAGTGTTCGATTAAAGAGTCTTTTGTCCGTATACAGGACGGCGAGATATACATTTATGGAATGCATATCAGTCCCTACGAGAAAGGCAATATTTTTAACCGGGATCCGCTTCGCCCGAAGAAACTGCTGATGCACAAGAAAGAGATTCGCACGCTGGCCGGCAAGATTGCCCAGAAGGGCTTTACCCTTGTGCCGGTGGAAGTCTATTTCAAAGACTCCAGAATCAAGGTACAGATCGGCCTGGCAAGAGGTAAGAAGCTCTACGACAAGAGAGCAGACATTCAGAAGAAGGACATCCGCAGAGAGGCGGAGAGAAACTTCAAAGTCAAGAATCTGTATTGAGAATAGATGGCGCCCTTCTTTCGTAGTGTGTAATGGAAGGACGCTATCCTTATTATTTCTTTTCGACAAATCGTTTGACAGATAAGGCAATAATTGTTATTCTGTAATGACAGGACATTCCGCTGATCAGGTGATTCGGCGCTGGGTTCTGTTGTAGCATAACAGGGTGTTCCTATGGGAATTATCCGGTGCGAAGTTTTCAGTCTGAACTGAAAAATCCAGGGGCTAGTACTGGTTTCGACGGGGATTTTGAAGTTCGGGAAGCCATCCGTGGACTCCGGAACCACGATAAAAGCTGGAATTAAATTTAAACGCTAACGATAATAGTTACGCACTCGCTGCCTAAGCGCAGCGTGTCGATCGCCTGAGTTCCCGAGCCCGGGATGATCGGCATCATTTTAATTCGGGGAACTTTCACTCCAAAGCTTTGAGGAGAGGAAAGAACTTATGAAGCTACCTGACCTTAGAGCCTGTCATCCGGCGCTCTGGAAGGGGAATTTCAATAGAATGACTGTGATGGAAGAAGCCGAATGAATAGATTTTCGGACGCGGGTTCGATTCCCGCCTGGTCCATTCGTGGACGAGATCAATATGGAAGGCAGCAGGATTTGGTATGTATATACTGATCCGGCTGCCTTTTATATTGGAATTCATAAGGAAACGAACGCATATTCCGGCAACCTTTGAACAGCCGATGATCTGCGTATTACCTGACGTTTTTTGCTGCACAGTTGGAAACGGTCACATAAATTTTGAAATTAAATGACACATTTACAAGAAGATCAATATATTAATCATTAATGGAATGATATTGTATGTATAGCGTAATTTTGAAATAGATGCGATGTCACGAAAAGGAGAGGGGAAATGAAAAAACGTTTGTTTTTGGCAGTCCTTGCTGCCTGTCTGATGATTCAGACTTGTCCGACCTGTGTAACTGCTGATCAGCTTCCGCAGGAAGAGGCCACTGTGGACATAGATGTATCTACAGAGGCGATCCTTCTTTCCGGAGATTGTTCGGAAACACTGATGGATCAAGTCAAGTGGCAAGTGGTAAGAAACGACAAAACCGGAGTTTTGAAGCTGATTGTTTCCGGAAGCGGCATGATGAAGTCCTTCTACGAGATTCCGGAAATCGGAAGTTCCGGATTGACAGAAGTGGTTGAGCAGCAGCTTCTGGAGAAAAATCTCATCGACAAATCTTCTTATATTGAAGAAATTGAAATCTGTAAAGGTGTAAAGAGCGTCGGTGCGCTCATGAACAGCAGGGCGAAGAAAATCTATCTTCCGGATGGATTGGAGCAGATCGACGAGGGCGCTCTGTGTGATTGTGAAGAACTTGTAGAACTCAGAATTCCTGACAGTCTGAAATGGGTTGGGGATTACAGCTTATACAACTGCTCGAAGCTTGAAAACATCGACCTTCCGGAGGGAGTGATCGAGCTTGGAGATATGGCCTTTGGTATGTGTGCGTCTCTGAAGGAACTGCGTATTCCCGAGGGATTGGAAACGGTTTACAGCAGCCTTTGGGATGACTGTACTGGCCTTGAGAAGATTTATCTTCCTCATTCTCTGAAAAAATTCTATGAGGATTATTCGGGAGAAAACCAGACGGATGGTTGTCCTGCACTCGCAGACATCTATTTCGAGGGTACGGAAGATGAGTGGGCAGCTGTTGAGAAGTATAGCGTTGATGAGAACTGGGATGGTTATAATGAATCCTCGAAATGGGTAAAAAGCGAGGACAACTCTATGGGTGATGAGATTACCTTGCACTTCCAGGATGCCCAGCCGACACCCACAGAAGAGCCCGAGGCCACAGCAACACCGGCGCCTACAGAGGAGCCTGAAGCTACAGCGACACCGGTGCCTACAGAGGAGCCTGAGGCCACAGCAACGCCGGTGCCTACAGAGGAGCCTGAGGCCACAGCAACACCGGTGCCTACAGAGGAGCCTGAGGCTACAGCGACACCGGTTCCTACAGAGGAGCCGGAGGAGAAAACAGTTCGCGTGAAATACAGCGGTGCAGGACTTTCCCTGAACGGAAAGATCGGAGCAGTGGTGTTCCTTGAGGTTAAGAATGCGGATGTTTCCGGAGAAGATTCACTCAGCGTAATCATCAGCAGGGAGAATAAAGAAGATGAGATTCTTCGCCTTTCGGAACTTAAGCATTTTAATTTGTATGACAAAGAAATCTATGAAGTACCGGTATTTGCAGCTCCAAAGGAATACAGTGATACCATCAGTCTGAGTCTTGTGGATGGCGACAAAAACGAGCTTCCGGTAACAGTCGGTGGAAAGGAACTTTCTTCTTACGACTACAGCATCAAAGCCATTACGGATAAGTATCTCGCAAATCCGTCCCTGTATGGAGAAAGTACCATAAATCTTGTAAAAGCGATTCGCAACTACTGCGGATATTCGATGCTTATGACAGGGTACAAGACAGAGAACGCGAAGATTACAGATAAGCTCAAAGATATTACGGCTGATAATCTGATCTACTATGCTCCCGAGGTGACCGGAAACAAGGAGATTGCAAAGTATAAAGGTCTCGGTCTCGGACTGAAAGCAGATATGACCATGCAGGTGTATTTCAGCCTGTCCGATGCGCCGGAAGATTACACGATCGAATTACTCGGCTGCAAGGTGGTTCCTGAGAAAATCTCTGATGATACCTACTGCGTCGATGTGACGGATATCAGCGGGGGTTCACTGGCCACCAGATCAACGATCAAGATTAAAAAAGGTGATGAGTGCTGCACCATCAAAGTAAGCGCGTTGTCCTGGGCACAGTCTGTACTGTCCAGAACAAATGGACTTAATAAAAACACAGTAAACCTGGCAAAAATGCTTTATCGCTATCAGTGCGCATATGATACTTATTTCTGTTGTATGTAATTAGAGTTCTCTCGCTCCGCTTCATAATGAAACGGGGCGAGAATTGATTTAAGAAAAAACGGAGGTTGACAGAAAAAACTCCAAAATGTGAGGTATGTATGCTGTTCAATTCAAGGCAATTCATTATCTTTTTTCCGATAGTAGCTGTTGTTTATTATGTTGTACCCAAAAAAATCAGATATCTGTGGTTGCTGGTTGCTTCGTATTATTTTTATATGGGATGGAATCCAAAATATGCAGTTTTGTTACTGTTTACAACAACAGTTACTTATCTGAGTGGCTTACTCCTTGACTATGTAACGAATAGTGGCATGAATGATAAACGTAAAGAAAAGTATAGAAAGCTGACGGTTGCTATTAGTTTCGTATGCAATTTGGGTGTTTTGTTTTTGTTCAAATATCTCAACTTTGCGGTTGGAATTTTGGGCAAGGTTTTTAGTTTCTTTCATGTATCGCTTAATATACCCGCTTTTGATATTCTGTTACCGGTCGGCATATCTTTTTTTACGTTCCAAGCTCTCAGTTATACTGTAGATGTATATCGGGGAGAAATATATACGGAGAAGAATTTTTTTAGATACGCCCTGTACGTATCCTTTTTTCCGCAACTTGTTGCGGGACCGATCGAGAGATCAAAGAACCTTCTAAAACAATTAGCAGTACCAAAAGATTTTTGTTTTGACAGAGCTAAAGAGGGTTTCCTTCTTATGCTGTGGGGATACTTTCTAAAACTTGTGATAGCCGATCGTATAGCTATTGTCATAGATACGATATACGGAGATCCTTCTGAATATGGTGGATATTATGTGATTGTGGCAACGGTACTGTTCGCTTTTAGGATTTATTGTGATTTTGCCGGATACTCTACAATAGCTGTTGGAACAGCAGAAATCATGGGTATATGCTTGATGGAGAATTTCAATGCACCTTATTTATCTCTGAATGTAGCTGATTTTTGGAGGCACTGGCATATATCATTGACGTCCTGGTTCAGAGATTATGTATATATTCCATTAGGCGGTAACAAAAAAGGACGGTTCAGGAAGTATCTGAACTGTCTGATTGTATTTTTATTAAGCGGTTTGTGGCATGGGGCTACATTTGCATTTGTTATTTGGGGTGGATTGAATGGAATATATCAAATCGTTGGTGAGCTTTTATTGCCTGTAAGGCGACGAATTGTAGGATGCTTAAGACTTGATGAATCTTCGTTTGGGTTCAAAGTGTACAAAGTGGTATTGACGTTTATTCTTGTAGATATTACCTGGTTGTTTTTTCGGGCAGGTTCACTACAAGCCGCAATCGCTTCGATAAAGGCACTTATGTCCACACATAATCCATGGATTTTGTTTGATGGTTCGTTGTATAAATGTGGACTGGATCAAAAAAACTTTCTTCTGGCCATTATATGCATAATAGTACTTCTGATAGCTGACGGTTTTAAGTTAAAAGGACATAAGATAAGAACATTTATTTGTAATCAGGATTGGTTATTTCAGGTGTTGTTTTTTGCGTTAGCGGTTTGTTTTATTATTATCTTCGGTGTATGGGGAAGTGCATATGACGCAAAAGAATTCATATATTTTCAATTTTAGAGGACGAGGATGAAAAAAGTTTTAAGTCAAGTGATGAGTGTAGTTTTGGTAATAGCGCTTATTACTGCGATATTGCATGGAGTTGATCGCTTCTTTGAATATAAGCAAAGTCGTGCAAAATGCGATGCGTTTTTTGATGCATCAGAAGATTTTGACATTTTGTTTTTTGGCACAAGTCATGCTGTAATGGGCTATTTGCCGATGGAATTATGGGATGAGTATCATGTGACCAGTTATAGTTTTTCAAACTATGGGCAATGGCTTCCGGTAGATTATTGGCTCCTAAGATTGGCCCTAGAATACCAAAAACCGAAACTAGTGGTTATTGACACATACTACTATGATTTTGATGAAAAATACAGCAAGGATCATTTACCTTATGCACATGAAGAACTAGACGGATTCCCTTATTCCTCTTTGAAAAAAGCAGCTGTAGATGATTTGTTTCCTTCAGATAAAAGATGGGATTTTTTGTTTCCTTTCTCAGTTTATCATTCGCAATGGAATTCGATCAGTGAGAACAATTTTCGAAGTGCCCGGGATATATACACGTACGGACAGGGCTCCGATGAGAGTGCATTGAACGTAGATGATACTGCATTACTTGTAAAACCACAGAAAGATATAGACCCGGTATATAATACGGAGGTACAAGATGTAGAATCTGTAGGTAAGGAATATCTTGAAAAATCAATAGAGTTATGCCAGGAAAAGGGAATAGATGTCCTGCTCACTACAATTCCTTTTGTTGCTGATGAGAATTATACAAGGATTAACAATGGAATCTATGAAATCGCAGAGAAATATGGTGTGAATTTTTACAATGGACTGAGAGAAAATATCATAGATGTGAAGACTGATTTATGGGATGCAGGGCACTTGAATTCTTCAGGTGGAAGAAAATGGACGAATAAGCTCGGAGAATTCATAAAGAATAACTATGATATTTCGCCACACACAGAAGGAGATTTGTTTGATCAATGGAATTCTGATTATAATGGCGAATATATGAATTTTAAGATTAAAAAGATGTCACAGAATTACTCTATGGAGAATTACCTGATGCTTGGGGCAGATAAACACCTATCGGCCTGTGTATATATCAGCAACGTGGAATCCTATAAAAATTCGGAAGAACTAAATGCTCTTTTGGAAAATATGGTGGGACAAAAACAATTAGAGCGGTTAAAAACAACTGTCAATGATGGTGGAGATTATGTCCTTATTGTAGACAAAGGACATGGCGAAATAGAGGAATTAGACGCGCATACCGCCTACAGTCATGATTTTTCATTTGGTGAAGTTAAGTATGATGAGAAGTATCTGTCTATAAATCAATCGGATAATTACATTTTGGAACATTTTGAAGATGGATCGGCTCCGTTCATGCAGATCGTTCTGATAAATGAGTTAACGAATCAAGTAGCAGATGTATCGCGGTTTTCTCTGGTTGATGAAGAACAGTCTGGTCAAAGACATGCATAGTATCCGCGTTTAATTTTCGAGCCAGCCTTTGGGCTGGCTCTGTTTTGGGGTAATACGGTGAGATGTCGTGGTAAGCTTCACAGGAAGTACACAATTTTTCGCTAAGCTAATCATAGTTATATGAGAAGATGCATGAGATCTTACAGGTGAAAATCATGTATAATAGAGAAAAACGGAAAGAAGGGAGTGCGCCATGGACAAACTGAAAATACTTGTCGTTGACGATGAGGCACGTATGAGAAAACTTGTGAGAGATTTCCTGATCCGCAATGATTTCGATGTTGTGGAGGCCGGTGACGGCGAGGAAGCCCTGAATGTTTTTTATGAGGACAAGAACGTCGCCCTGATTATTCTGGATGTGATGATGCCGAAGATGGACGGCTGGCAGGTATGCCGCGAGATTCGCAAGGAATCGAAAGTGCCCATCATCATGCTGACGGCCAGAAGTGAGGAGCGGGATGAGCTCCTGGGCTTTGAACTTGGGGTGGACGAATACATTTCCAAGCCCTTCAGCCCGAAGATTCTTGTCGCGAGAGTGGAGGCGATTCTTCGCCGAACCAATCAGATCAGCGCGGATGAGACACTGTCCATCGGCGGGGTCACCATCAACAAATCCGCTCACCTGGCTTCCGTTGACGGCAAGACCATGGATCTCAGCTACAAAGAGTTTGAGCTTCTGACTTATTTTCTTGAGAATGCCGGGATCGCTCTTTCCAGAGAAAAAATCCTCAACAACGTATGGAACTATGATTATTTCGGAGATGCCAGAACCATCGACACCCATGTGAAGAAGCTGAGAAGCAAGATGGGGGAGAAAGGAAACTATATCCGTACCATCTGGGGCATGGGCTATAAGTTTGAAGTGGAATCGCAGGATGAGAAAGCATGAAGACCACCATTCAGAAGAAAGTAACCCTGTCCTTTGTGGCAGTGATTGTCGTCTGCCTGGCAGTGATCGGCCTGGTGGAGGCTTTTTTTACGGAAGATATCTATGACAGGGAGAAGCAGAAGGTCATCATCGAGAGCTGGAGCATGATGGAGAAGTGCGGCGGTACCGCTGACGATGCCTTCAAGAAGTATTGTCAGGTGAATGCCCTCACCTACAGCGTCACGGATCAGAACCTTGTCAGCACGGAGTCAAACGCCGAGAACGGAAAGGATATGGCGAGACGACTCTTCGGGAATGTGCTCGGAATGGAAGATGAGCAGACGAGGATTATCGAGGAGACGAAAAACTATCGCCTGATCCGGATTCGGGATCGTTTTTCGGATCTGGAGTACCTTGAGCTGTGGGGGCGGTTTGATGACGGCAGCTATTACATTGTGTCGACGCCTATGCAGAGTATCGCTGACGCGGCAAGGATTTCTTTGCATTTCTATGCCGTCATCGGTATTGCTGCCGTGCTCATCAGTGCCCTTGTGATCATGCTGATCACAAGGAAGCTTGTGCGGCCGATTCAGGAGCTCACAGTGCTCTCCCAGAGAATGGCGGATCTGGACTTCGGCACCAGGTACACCAGCGGAGGAACGGATGAAATCGGTGAGCTTGGCAGAAATTTCAATGTGATGAGTGATAAGCTCCAGCAGGCAGTTGGAGAACTCAAGTCTGCCAATGTCCGCCTGGAAAAAGATATTGCCGAGAAGGAAGAACTTGATAAAAAGAGGCAGGAGTTCATCGGCAATGTCTCCCATGAGCTGAAGACGCCCATTGCCCTGATTCAGGGCTATGCCGAAGGACTGAAGGAAAACGTAAACGATGATCCCGAGAGTCGTGATTTTTACTGCGATGTCATCATTGACGAGGCCACAAAGATGAACAAGATGGTTCGTCAGTTGCTGACGCTCAATCATCTGGAGTCCGGAGGCGATCTGATTACAATGGAGAGGTTCGATTTGACGGAACTGATCCGGGGAGTGTTGCAGCATGAGCAGCTGGAGATCGAGAACAAAGCGGTCAAGGTAGTTTTTGAGGTACAGGAACCGATCTATGTCTGGGGAGAAGAGTTCAAGATCGAAGAGGTCGTCACCAACTACGTGACCAATGCTCTTCATCATGTGGACGAGAAGAAGGTTGTAGAGATCAAGTGCGAGGAAAAGGACGGCATCGTGACGACGACTGTCTTTAATACAGGAAAGCCGATCCCTGAGGACTCTCTGGATCGAATCTGGGAGAAATTCTACAAGGTGGACAAGGCGCACACCAGAGCCTACGGAGGCAGCGGAATCGGCCTCTCCATCGTGCATGCCATTATGGATCAGCACCAGCAGAGCTGCAGTGTAAGGAACTATGAGGACGGCGTTGCGTTCTCCTTCACGCTCGAGAGCAAGACGGGACTTTGAGATAAATAAGGAATGGGGCAAAGCGATCATGCTTTGCCCCATTTGTACGTTCAATCTCAGTGTTGCGGTTTTAAATGTGAAACCTTTTATAATGCCGCTCGATGGCCTCGGGATGCCTGTAGTCGGCGGACAGGAGATAGCCGGCGATTTCGGCCGCCAGACGCGCTCTGGAGATTTTTTGCATGGCCGGATGAGCCAGGCGCAGGCCGATTCCGGTGAAGCAGAGATTGTAGGTTCCCGTCTCTACATCTTCGGCGATGGCCTCGGTGAGGATGCCGCCGGCTTTCTTTCCGTCCTGCCAGAGATCACTGACTTCCCGGATACTTAGAGGAGCAGTGTCGTTTTGGCAGTGGGAAGTACAGACGGCAGCGGCAGCGGCCTTGCTGATGAGGATCAGCTTCTCCGGCGGAAGTTCTGTCCTGAAAATCAGAGTCATATAGAGACCTTTGTCCGGGGATTCAAAGCTGCTGCCTTTGTGTCCCCGGCCTTTTGTCTGGCGTCCGGTGACCAGAAGAGCGGGGGCTGTGTTTCCCCGGGCAATCCTTCGTCTTGCCTCTGTATTTGTCGAGTCGATCTCGTCATAGATGAGAACCGGCAGATCCTGAAATTCGGGAATCAGATTTTGACGGATTCCTGCTTCTGTGAGAAGATCAAGATCCGGTGGGAGCGCGTATCCCTTTCTTCCGACGGTAATGATCGGTATATTGTTTTCTTTCAATGACTGGATGGCCTTCCAGATGGCATTTCGTGACACGTGATAGCGGTCAGCCAGTTCCTGTCCGGAAACCGGCTGACCGCCAAGCAATGTCAGATCATGAATAATCTGTTCTTTCAGCATTCGTTTTAACCTTCTGTAGTTTCGTTGTATCCTTCGTTGTTTTCCTGTCCGTCACCCTGATCTTCCGGAACAGCGGGAGTTTCCTGCTGGGGAGTGGTATTTTCTTCCCCGTTTGACGGATTATCCTGATTCTCCTGCGTGTTCTCGTTTGTTTCGGCAGGTGCCGTCTTCTTGACTTTTGCAGGACGGAGCTGACTCTTGTGATCATCGGTGTAGT
Source organism: Eubacterium sp. (assembly GCA_024684035.1). GTDB lineage: Bacteria > Bacillota > Clostridia > Lachnospirales > Lachnospiraceae > Bilifractor. The sequence continues at coordinate 12,606 of JAIKXQ010000051.1, forward strand.
AAACGATGACCGGCATATCGAAGTCTACCAGATCCCAAACCTGGCCTGCGACATCAACCGGAAGATTGATACAGCCGTTGGAACCGTTCCATATGTTCTGTCCCTGTCCGAAGACGTATTTCCAGGAGGCATCGTGCATACCGATCTGTTTGGAAAGGATGAAGGGCATCCAGTACTCGACATCTACTTCATACTCCGGTTTCTTGGTGACAGGATCCTTTTCTCCGATGAGTTTGGTGTGGCGTTCCTTGCCTTCTACCATGTAGATGCCCTCGGGCGTGTACTCGGAGGCAGTCATCATTCCGGTGACGATATCTGTTTCAAGGGCAACCTGTCCGTTTTTGTAGATCCACATGTGCTGTCTGGTGGCATCAATTTCCACGTAGCTGTTGCCGAAGCCATTGTTCTCTTTGGAGGTTTCCCAGTGAGAGTATTTCGGCTCTCTCTTTACGGATTCTCCGCTGGAGAGGTCGGCGGTGAGCTGTTTGATTTCTTCTTCCTGATTGACCTCATATCCGTAGGTGCTGAAGCCGTCGTCTGTGATGGTAATCTCACCGATGCCGGTAGCGTTGAAGGTGCGGTCTTTGCCGATGTTGTCGATGGAAGCGGCCATCTGTGCTACGTAGCTCTGAATGTGCTGATTCCAGCTTCCTTCATCCTTGGAATAGGTGCCGTCCTCGTGTTTTACGAGCCAGTCTTTGGTGGTGTTGCCGTCCAGTGTCTGTGTACTTCCGTCCGGCATATCGTAGTGAACACTTGAATTTGTAAACGGATTGAGAGCATCCGCTTCTTTCTGAAGGGCTTCACCAACGGTAGCCATCGTATTTGCAGCGCTAGTGTAGGCTCCCTCGATGGCATCCACGTCAACGGTGGGATTTGTCTCTGCAACGGCGTCGAGGATGGCTTTTTTTACAATATCCTTGTTGAGAATCGTGCCGTTTGTTTCGGGAACGACAACAAACTTTGTCTCCTGGAATTCCAGATGACAATCCGTGGGCGGAGTCATGTTCTCTTCCTTTAGCTCCGGAAGTTCATCGATTTTTGCACCCAACATTTCATCGTCGTAAGTGGTCTGTGTGGTTACCTTTTCGTTCGTGATCTTTGGATCTGTGGTATGTCCGAAGTTACTGCTGTACCATTTCCAGGCATCCTGACGGAGGAGAAGTCTTTTTACGGTACCGTCGGAACGGTAGTGGTAGTTGATATCCGACTCTGTAATTGTCTCTGTCTGGTCGTTCCGGAATTTGATGCTGAGCTTATAGTTCTCCACGGAGTCCGCCAGGAGTTTTTCAACCTGATCGGGAGTTTTTCCTCCGACATCGATTCCGTTGATCTTCGTTCCGGGGAAAAATTTCCCGGCATAGGCGGTCTTGAATTTGTTATAGTTGCTTACAAAAACCATGCCTATGAGCAGGGCAAGAATCAGAAGCCCCATGGAGGAAAAAAGAATAATGAGTCGTGCTCTCTGTTTTTTCTTCTTTTTCCTTCTTTTCTTTGAAATGCTCATTGTCGCTGAGTTGGAAACAGATGACATTGCTTTTACCTCTTTAATGATTGGTTTGCGTTTTTTTAGTTAAACGATATACTTTTACGTGTATTGATAACGTTTTCGATGCTACCACAAACTACATGACGAAAATTATAGCACAGATTTGTTAAAAGTGTATGTAGAATCAATGATATTTAATAAACCGGATTGAAACAAATTGAAGGGGAACTTGATGAATGCGCGGACAGATTTTGATATAGATTGCGGACGAAAGAATTCTCTTACATAATGCAGGACGGCTTGGTAGAATGAAAGTAAAGAATCTGCAAAAAAAGGCCGATAATAACAGGAGTGAGGAAATGGAGAATTCCTACAAGTTTTTTTCGAACAGAGAGTGTAAGTATTTTCCCTGTCACAAGGGAACGGGGGATTTTAACTGTCTGTTTTGTTATTGCCCATTTTATATGGAAGAACAATGTCCGGGAAATCCCTCCTGGCTGGATCGGGGAGATAAGATCATCAAAGATTGTACGAATTGTGACTTTCCGCATCGGCCGGAGAATTATGAGAGAATCCTGGAACTCCTCCGTCTCCGCAATGCGGGGCGGCGCGTCTCCGATGAAACGAGGGCGAAAGCAAGAAAGAAGTAAAAGTTTGAAAAAAGAGGAAAACAGTTCGATAGAACGCTGTATAAGGAGATTATGTGCATGGATAAAAAAGTAGTGTTTCTGGATATCGACGGCACACTGACTACGCTTCAGGGAACCCTTCCCGACTCGGCAAAAGAGGCGCTAAGAGAAGCCTCAGCCAGGGGACATCAGCTGGTGATCTGTTCGGGGCGTACCATCACACAGGTTTATCCGTGGCTCTTGAATACCGGTTTCTTCTCAGGCGTTGTGAGCGGTGCCGGTGCCGAGGTGAGGGTCGGCGATGAACTGGTTTTTCAGCATCTGGTTGATCCGGATCAGCAGTCGCGGCTGGTGGATTTTCTGGAGGAGCGGGAGGCCTATTACTATATCCAGTGCACCTCCGGGATTTATGCTCCCAGATACGTGATTGAGAGGGAAGAGAAGATCTTCCCGGGAAGACTGGCGGATCCGGATCAGAGAGAAGAGGTCTTCGGCAGAACCTATGTCGCTGAAGATCCCCATCAGATCTCAGGGGTGAACAAGTTCCTTTTCTTCCGCGCCAAAGCCGGGGTCGAAGAGATTCGTGAATTCTGTGGTGACTACTTTGAATTTACAGAGTCCAGTTTCCGTCGCACGGGTCACGTGGACGGAGAGATTACGGTGCGGGGATATGATAAATCCGAAGGAATGAGACAATACCTGAAGGCCGTTGGAAAAGATCTGTCCGATACCATCGCCTTCGGAGACGGACCGAACGATCATGAGATGCTTGAGACCGCATATACCGGCGTCGCCATGGGAAATGCCTCAGACGATTTGAAAGAAAAAGCAGATCTTGTCACAGACCCCATTGACAGGGACGGCCTGTATAAAGGGTTTGAGATGCTCGGGCTCGTGGGATGAAGAAATGACAAGTGAATAGTAATGTTCACCTTGCTTCGTCCCCTTCCGCAGGTAGCTCATCATATGTGAGACATTCTTCGGGCTGATGATCAAGCAGACGGCCTTATAGATCGAAGACGGTGTCGTCCGCACCTTCAAGTTCCGGAAGAGAAGAATCGTCGAAGGGAGCGATCTCTTCATCCTCTGCGACAGGGGCGGCGCCCACCGATGCCGGATTGGAAGTGCGGATGCGGATGCCATTGACTTCCACGTTGTTCGTCACCGGAATCAGTATGTATTCGATGCCGTCGATGACTCTTGTCTCAATCAGATCCGTTCTGGATGCGGCTACAGAAATCTTCACGTCATCGGATTTAACCTCGAAGCGGCGGTTGGCTGCGATGTTGGAAGCCAGTAGTTTGCTGTCGTCACCGTTATCCACGTTGTAGGTCTTCTCAAAGTGATCCAGCTGATCAGAATCGGCACCACAGTCTGCCAGGAATTTTTTGATCTCGTTCTTGTCCAGAGGTGTCGGCTCGGGATCGTCCTTTTTTCCCTCCAGAAGGGCATTGATCTGTTCGTGCACCGTCTTTGCAACCTCGAAGTCGCAGTGATTGCTGAAGGTCTCCTCAATGATGGTGTCGAACGTCTGCTTCTGTTCGCCGGCGGAAACCGGATCCGGACAGCCCAGGAGATCCTTGGTGATCTCCGGATGAAGATCTTCCGCATTCTTCGAGTAGTAGAGAAGACTGTGAATATCCGTGTTTCGGTCGTTGAAGGCCGGGAAGAGGAAACCCGTCTCCGGCATCTGAACCATCCAGTCCTGAATCTTATGGACGAAGGTGTTCGTGGTCTCCTGATAGCACAGACCCGGTTTGTTCAGAGTCACCGGACAGATACAGCACATCAGGTAGTTATATACATATTCGGAAGCATCGAACATATCGTCCTTGTTGGAGGACTGTCCCGGTACATCGTAGGCTCCGTTGATCAGAAGGATGAGATAGTGATCCGGATAGAGATAAGTGCTGATAATCTTGTCAAAAAAGGCGTCGATCATTTCCTGATTGTCCAGGCCGCTGTCACGAAGAGCCAGAAGATCATGCTGGTGACCGCCGGGCGCTTCCTCTGCCAGAGGAAATTCCAGGTTCAGCATATTCTTGCCGATCCGGCCGGAGAGAGTCTTCTTGAAGATATCCGTATATTTGTAAACTTCTTCTTCCGGAACAGTCATGAACGAGTCGTTGGTCTGCAACAGCTTGTTCTTGTGGCCATCCACATAGCAGGCACAGATCTTGTCCACGCGGCAGTCGTTCGGGTTGAAAAGCTTTCGAATCTCAAGTGCTTCCTTTTTATTCATAAATAAAATCCTTTCGGTTGTTGTAGGCGGAAACCCACTTGCTTTAGCAGGTGGGAGGAGCCTTGTTAATTGTCGGCAAAGAACGTATGTGCTATAATATACTCAGCAACAAGTTCCAAGAGAAAACCGTTAAGTGTGTTGCTCACTAAAGGCACTCTTTTGTACATTGGCAAGTATATATGAGGTTGTAGCACATAAGTCTTGGTGTTACGTAAAATATA
>JAIKXQ010000053.1 GCA_024684035.1 Eubacterium sp.
ATACAACCTTTATTATGTATACGACTGATTTATAATATAATTATAATATCACCAAATACTAACGTCAAGAAACGCCGTGTTTATCGCAATTCATCCCACCACCTATAGAGGTGGGGGATTTCTTGCTCACGGCGTGTTAAAAACAGTAAAACTTCGCAATCTCACGTCTATTATATCGACAAAACTTAAATATTTATAAAGAAGACTTGTGAGACCACCTCTTGATTATTCGTACTGCTGTTTTGCGCTTTCATCTGATCATTCTAAACTTCCCCGTAGTACTTCACAAATTTGAAAGGACCAACGTGGTATATAATCCATGTCGTGAGTACGCCCTGGGTAGCCTCTTCTACAGGTGCATTTTTTGTGATGACACATAATTGTGTCTTTTTATTCTCACCATCACGGATTTCATATTCCATGGTCATAGCACACCTCGGTGAATGCACAAATACCGCTGCCCGTACCATAAATCCGGTAGAAGACATCAACATAACGATGATCATTATTAGAAAGCAGCCAAGTACAATTCTTTTCTTCTTTGTCATCTTATCCCTCCCCCTCTTATCTCGAAAAGGCATTAACCATAATTTACATTCAGAGCTGCTCCGCCAGGAGCAGTTTCCTTGAACAAAGTCCGCAAGCGGACCTCGACTCCCCAAGCCCCTCATTCCTGAGGGGGAGCGCCGCAGGACTTTGGCGCGCGAGCAGAATCGCGAAGCGATTTTCCCATCTGCGAGCTGCGCATCCCGCGGAGCGTTTTGTCTCATGGGAAATTCGGAGGAATTTCCTATGAGACAAAAAAGAACACCCGGCGACGACTCCGGGTGTTCTTGACGATTCTATATGCTTGATGATTACTGAATAGAGTTTACAGCTTTGCTTAAGCGGGAAACTTTTCTTGCAGCATTGTTCTTGTGGAAAATGCCTTTGGACTCAGCTTTATCAATTTTAGAAGTAGCAGCGATCAGAGCGGATTTAGCAGCCTCTTTATCTCCTGCAGCGATAGCAGCCTCTACCTTCTTAATAGATGTCTTAACTGCAGATTTCTCAGCCTGATTTCTTGCAGCTCTGGTCTTTGTTACGAGAATTCTCTTCTTAGCGGATTTAATGTTAGCCAAACTGTACACCTCCTGTATTATTTAATATCTGTAGTGGTGTTTCTTATAGGACGACACTTTTCCACTTCGAAACACGCTTTGTTATTTTATGCCATTTTTCGTCGCTTGTCAACGGGAATTTTTACCTGAACCACCGGCAATATCCTTTTTCCCGGATTCTAGGCATTTGGCGTGTCAGATTTTCCCCGAACGGCGCACCGTTTTTGTCAGAATTGTGGCTTTTGTATGTATTTTTTTGACGTTTTACTGACAAAGACGTCTTTTGATTGTATAATTGTAAAATAAAAACCTTCAGGAGGTAATTCACAATGAAAATCTGTCCAAAATGCGGCAAGAAGCTGGACGATGCAGTTTATTACTGTACACACTGCGGCGCTGCATTAATCAATACCGACCCTGTGGCTGCGCCTGCAGCGGCAGAGAGCGCAGCTGCTTTCACCGCAAATGCTTCAGCCGCACAGGAGGGCGCAGACACGGAGTCTTCCGCAACAACCGCACAGAACGCTCCGACAGGCGACGTTGCCGGCGGAAATTTCGCTCAGGGTCAGCCCTACGCAAACGGTTATGGTTCCCGCGGAATCCCCTATGGAACCGGACAGCTGTACTACAATCCCTATGATCACACAGCTGACTTCACACCGGCCGACATCTCCGACAACAAGGTCATGGCCATGATCCTGTATCTCTGCGGAAACATCGGTCTGCTCATCGGTCTGTTGTACAAGAGATCTGCTTACGTAACTTTCCATCTCAGACAGGTACTGAAACTGTTTATGCTGGATGTTCTCACAAAAATCTGTGCCGCCATCATCGGATTCTTCATCTCCCTGTTCAGCATCGGCTCCATCATCAGTGATCTCTCCTACGGAACAGCCGGTATCCGCTCTCTTCTGTTCGGATCTGCAGCCTTCACCGTTCCGCTTGTGCTCACAGGTATCGTGAGCATCATCATCCTTGTTGTAAAAATCATCTGCTTCTTCCACGTCTGCAACGGAAAAGCAATCGAGGCACCGATTGTCAGAGCGCTTCGCTTTATGCGCTGATGCACATCGGTAAACGCTCCCCGATATAATATCGGATATCAAAACTCCGGATCGCTCTCCATCGAGGGCGTCCGGAGTTTTTTTATGGTCGATGGAGTTGAAATCCGCACTCTGCGCGAAAATATCGCAGAAGGGATTCTCCTTATGATTTATGTGAAGTTCTTTCAAAAACCGTCTCCCCGCAGATATTCCCGGATTTCCAGCTTCTTTCCGCGGGGAATCGCACGAATGGCTCCGCAGTCTTTTGTGCAGAAATATCTGATACCGGCTTTCTGCAGCCTCTGCAATGTCTCCCTGTGGGGATGGCCGTATCGGCTGTGCTTCGGAGCCGAAATCAGACTGACCGGCCGGCCTGTTCGCGCAAGAAATTCTTCGGAAGTAGAGTAGGCCGAACCGTGGTGTGCCACCTTCAAAAGGCTGACCTTCCGGATATAGGGAAGCACTTCCTTCTCTCCCTCTCTCTCCAGATCGCCGGTAAACAGTCCCCTGAATTTCCCATGGCAGACTTCCAGAACCATGGACCCCGCATTCCCCTCCTGCTCTCCTCCCGAAACAAAGGGATGAAGAACGTGTATCTTCGTTTTTCCGCTGATCACTGTTTTTCCTCCGGCTACGTAACTCACGGGAATTCCGGCTCCCCTGCACTCTGCGGCAAGGCGCTGTCCCTTTTCATCCCCTTTCATCCAGGCAGGCATCCAGAGTCTGCCCACCCGGATGGATGTGGTTCTCTCTTGTATCGCCAGCAGCAGCTCCTCCACGCCGCCCACATGATCCTCATCCCCGTGGCTGATAAAGATCCCGTCCAGGTATCCGATGCCCTGCTCCTTCAAGTATGGAATGATGCGATAGGTTCCTACCTGCTTCACATTGCTGCTTCCGCCATCCACCATAAATGCAGCTCCCTCTTCGGTGCGGATCAGACAGCAATCCCCCTGCCCCACATCCAGCATCGTGACAGAGAAGGAAGGAGACGGCCGGAAGGCAAAGAAAAAAATCAGAAGCAGAAATACAATTCCTTCGACGCCGTTCTTTTTTACAAGCCTGCTGATCCATCCCTTCCTGCCCTCATCTGCAACTCTTCCGGAAGATCCATCCTCACCCGATTCCATATTTCTGCCTGCGATAAGGTTCCGGTAGAAGACCCAGCCCAGTAGAAGCAGGTAATAGAAGACAAGCTGCCGGAAGTCCGGTCGACCGCAGATCCACATGGAAGAAGGAAGCCATCGGACAAGTCCCGTCACCAAAGTGTACAACTGCAGAATCAGATCCACCGGAACGAGAAGAAACCGTCCCAGGGCGGGAGATACCATCGCGAGGGAAAGCCCCGCAGTTCCCAGCGCCATCACCACCGTCATGGCCGGCACCAGGAGAAGATTCACGGCGAAAGACCACAGTGGTATCTGAAAAAAATACCAGGCTACAAGAGGCAGTGTCGCCAGGGAAACCGCCAGATATGCAAGGGAAGCCTCGATGAGTTTTTCCAACAGCCTTTTCTTTTTGCTCCCCTTTCTCCAAAAGGACGTGGAGACGCAGGAAAGCAGCGCCGGATAGATCACGGAGATTCCCGCAACGGCCGCAAAGGAGAGCTGAAAGCCCTCATAGAAGAGACAGTTAGGATTGGAGAGAAGAAGGATGATGGCTGTCACCGACAGGGCGCAGACCGGATCATAGCTCTTCTCTGCCGCCTCGGCCAAAAGCATAATCCCGTACATGATCCAGGCTCTTACCGCCGGAATAGGCATTCCCGCGAAAACCGTGTACAAGCCCATCACCAGCCAGGAAAGGAGGGCGGCAATCCGCTTGCCCTTGCGTCGGAAGGCGACGGAGGTGCGCCAGAGAAACAGCCTCTCCAGAGCTCCGTACAGGAGCATGCCCAGCATCACGATATGAACACCGGAGATGGCGAGGATGTGCATCACGCCCCCGTAAGAATAATTCGTTTTTACTTCCTCCGGAAGAAGACTTCGATCCCCCAGAAGCATGGCAGAGAGAACTCCCGCCTGCTCCGGATGCATCAGTTCCGTCAACCGTTCCGTCATGGTCTCCCGCAGACACTGCATCCTCTCCGTAAGGCCGCCGCCCTCTGTCTCCACCTGAACGTCATCGGCATAGATACTCAGAAAGATATTCTGCGCAGCAAAATAGGTCTTCCGGTCAAATTCCCCGGGATTGGATGGCGGCGCGATAAGCTGAAGGTTTCCCGTAGCCCTGATCTTCGAGCCAAGAGAAAGCAGGGTTTTCGGCTCCGTCCGCAAATCATCCGAGAATCCGGCATCCGTAGACATCGTCATATTCAGTTTTGAAATGTGGATTTTTTTGCCACAGACCGTGGCTGTAGAATTGTTGAGAATGTATTGAATTGACCGGTCCCCTTTCCGGCGGGACACAACTTCTCCGGTGACCTTTGTCACACAGCCGTCCTCCAGCTTTTTCCGGATTTCTTCCGGAAACGCCGGCTCCCCGAAGACGGGGGCGCCGGCCGCTTTCAGAATCCAGAGAATTATCATCAATCCGATACACAAGAGACATACCGGACGTCTGTTCAAGATTTTTCCTCCTGAGATTTATGAACGCTTCGGCCGCTGACGGAAGCCTGCGCAATGCCCGCGAACCACAGTGATGTATATGGCATTCTCTATGAGCTGATCAGCTCGGCGTTTCTCCGGTACTGCTGTCCAAGCTCCATCACACTGCGGATGACGCCGGAGTTTTTTCCGTTGACAGAGAACTGTACCTTCTTTACTTTGCAGGTGTCCACCAATGAATTGACGATGGAGTACACCAGCACATCCTCACGGACTGTCAGCGGTGAATTGCGCACCGAATTGTCGAAGTTTACATAGCAGAGGCCGTCATGAGCAAGTACGCTGATGATGTTGGTGTTGGAATCCAGCACCGGATAGTGGCCGCTGACCTGCGGTCCCCGGAGAATTTCCTCTACCACCGCTTTTTCCACCGGCTCATTACTGCTGAAATAAACCTTTCTGTTCTCCGGCACAAGTCTCGTCCCTGTCTCATCCGTGAAATAAAGCATCATATTCACTGACTGATAACTGTTGATGGTCTTGCCGGCATTCTCCACAAAGTTCTCTTCACTCATCGGCCCGATCACGTTGCCGTAGGAATCCTTCATCGTCCGGCCGTCAAGGGTGAAGAGCACCTTGTCGATCCCGTCAATCTGCGTGAAGGTTCGAACCAGACCTCCCCGGATCAGAATCTGTCTCGAGGCCGGAAGTTCCCGGTAGCTGTCCGTAAGATTCAACCGGAGGGTGGTGTCGCTGAGCTTGTAGGACTGAATGCCTGTGTCCTCCGGAAGCAGACCGGTCAGCTGTTTCTGCTTCGGCTTCTGCGTCTGCATGGCGATCATTTCCATGATGCGCGAATCCAGATCCGCCTCCTTCAAGGTGTAGGAGACTTTCTCGATCCGGTCTTCCTTTTTATTCAGATAATAAATATAGGTCTTCTTATCCTCTTCCGCGTCCGATTCCCTGCTGCCGGGCAAAAAACTGCAGCCCGAGAGCCCGGAGACAAGAGCAAGAGCAAGAATAAGCAGAACCGTCATCATTTTCTTCATCTTCCATCCCCCCTCTCAGACAGTATATACCATCGGAATACGAATGGAGAATGTCGTTCCCTCGCCCATTCTGCTGGTCACCCGGATGGCTCCCCTGTGCATCACAATCGCGCTTCTGGTGATTGCAAGGCCAAGACCCGTTCCTCCGATTTCTCTGGAGTGACTCTTGTCCACGCGGTAAAATCTCTCGAAAATATTGTCGATGGCATCCTGCGGAATACCGATTCCCGAATCCGCGATGGTTACATAGAAGTACTTGCGGTCGGCGTTCAGGGATATCCGCACCCAGCCGCCCTCCGGCTTGTTGTACTTGATGGCGTTTTCGATGATATTGGTAAAGGCCAGTGTGAGCTTCGTCTCGTCGATTTCCGCCGTGATCGGACGGAAGGAATCCAGAATCAGCTCGACATTTGCCTTGTCGCCGATGGGTTTGAGCCTCTTGACGATGCTCTCCAGCTGCTCGTTGATGTTCTGCTCCGCGATATTCAGGTTTTCTGCCTTCTTGTCCATTTTTACAAGGGACAGAAGATCCGTGATGATCTGATTCTCCCTGTCAATCTCAGAGGAGATATCCTTCATGAATTCCTTGTACTCCTCCAGAGGTGCATCCGGATTCATGTTCAGCGAATCCGCCAGCACCTTCATGGAAGTCAGCGGCGTCTTCAGCTCATGAGAGACATTGGACACGAATTCCTCGCGGCTGTCGTCCACCGTGCGCACTCTGGCAAGCATACGGTTGAAGGCATCGGTGATGAGCTCCGTCTCCGCGTAATCCGGCACGTTGATATTCTCATCCTGATAGCCGTCGGTGATTCCCTCAATCTGATCTGTGATCTTTCGAAGAGGTTTGACCAGCACGCCGGCTGCGATAAAGCCGAGAATCAGAATGAGTACGATGACAATGAGAAGAAGCATCATTCCCCTTGTCTCCAGAACATTCCTGCTGGTTTGTATTTCGGAAGTCGACACACTCACAAGAAGCACCCCGAGGGTCTCCGCCTCCGAGGACTTTTTCTCCGGATCGCGGATGGGAAGCGCCAGCTCAATATACTGGTTCTCCTCATCATAATAACTGGTTTCTTTTCCGTTCAGACAGCGGATTACCTCCTGCGACAGCGAATACTTGTCCGTGTCGAGATTGAAAGTATCCTTGATCACCTTGCTGTCCCGGTTAATCACGAGAATACGACCTCCGTAAATGCTGGTGATCACGTCGAACTCCCCATTGATGACCTCATCCGTCGGATTGTCCAGATATGCCCGGTCAAACAACTGATCCAGAAGAACGTCGCATTGGTTTTTTACCATGACAGTCTTCTGGGAAACCGCGCGGTTTGCGTAACTGTTGACAATTACGTTTTCCACAATGACCGCCGGGACAATTCCGATGATGAACAGAAGCATCATGATCTGAAATCTGATGCTTCTGACAAATCCTGTATTCCTCTTTACTTCTTTTTTTCCCTGTCCTGCTATTTTTATCAGCTCCTCATTTATCTATCACTCAAGACCGCAGCCTTCGTCAAGTCCCAGCATGATATTCATATTCTGTACAGCGGCACCGGAGGCTCCCTTGCCGAGATTGTCAAACAGAGCGGTCACGGAAGTCTGCTCCTCATTGCCGCACACAATCAGTTTCAGCCGGTTTGTGCCCGCAAGCGTATTGGCGTAGATCCTGCTCTCGTTCGTGCCGAAGGGAAGAACACTGACGAAATGCTCATCCTTATAATACTCCTGCAGTTTCTCACAGACCTGCTCTGCCGTCGGCTTGCCCGCAAGCAGTCTGTTGTGAAGCATAATCGTGCCGGCCATTCCCTTGTAGTAGTCGTCCACCACCGGCATGAACACCGGAGGGCAGGCAAGACCGGTGATTTTCTGCATCTCCGGAATGTGTTTGTGCTTCAGTGTAAGACCGTAGAGTGCCGGGGAATCAAGTGCCTCTGCGCGGTTCTCATCCTCATACTCAGCGATCATATTTTTACCGCCGCCGGAGTAGCCCGTCAGAGAATAACAGGTGAGAGGATAGTCCTTCGGAAGAATGCCCATGGAGACAAGGGGCGCCGTGGCGGCAATAAAGCCGGTGGCGTGGCAGCCCGGATTCGCTACTCTTCTGCTGTTCCGGATCGCCTCTCTCTGTTCGCGGGAGAGTTCCGGGAAACCATAGGTCCAGCCCTCTGCCGTTCTGTGCGCCGTCGACGCATCGATCACTCTGACCTCCGGATTCTCAATCAGCGAGACAGCCTCGATGGCTCCCGCGTCCGGCAGACACAGGAATACAATATCCGCCGCGTTCAGGAATTTCTTCCTCTCTTCGATGTCGTGTCTCTTATCCTCATCAATCCGGAGAAGCTCCAGATCCTCTCTCTGCCCGATCCGGTCGTAAATCTGCAGTCCCGTTGTTCCTGCCTGACCATCTATATAAATCTTTGTTTTCATTTTGGATACCCCCGTTCTTACTTAAAAAAACATTCGCCGAATAAAAATCTCCAGGCCGATACCGATCAGTATGACGCCGCCGAGAATGTTCGCTTTTCCCTCCAGCATCGTACCGAATTTTCTTCCGAGTTTCACGCCTGTCGCAGAAATTACCATGGTCACGATGGCAATGATCACCGATGACAGAAAAGCCTCCGACACTTCATACTCGGAAATCGCGAAGCCCACAGAAAGTGCGTCGATGGACGTTGCAATTCCCTGCAGTACCAGTTCCCGGAAGGTCAGCGTCGCGCTCTCCTCTTCCTCATGACTGTTTCTGATACCTTCCACCAGCATCTTTCCTCCGATGAAAGATAAAAGCCCCAGAGCGATCCACGGGATCAGCTTCTGGAAAGCCGCAAAATACGAGGCTATCGTGTAAACACAGATCCAGCCGATCAGCGGCATTGCAAACTGGAAAAAAGCATACATCCCGGCGATGCCCAGCATTTTTTTCCGGCGCATGGACGGATCATTCAGCCCGTTGCTCATGGAGACGCAGAAGGCGTCCATTGCCAGACCGCCGCCGAGAATCACGCTGTCCTCAATCAGTATCCAGTTCATTTCCAGTCCTCATTTCTGTCCGTTCTTCTCAATTCACGCAGTTTGTGAATCAAGCCCGTCCTGTGTTTCCTCTGTCCGGAAATCTCCACCTCTTCCCCGTGATTGATCATCCGGTTGTATTTATTCACGGCCTCTTCAAATACCGTACATGCTTCGGCCGCTGCATCCGGATTTTCCGGCGGATTCTTCGCGCAGAGAATCACGCAGATATTGTATCCGGAAAACCAGCACAGGCAGAGCACGGGAGGGTGCTTCTTGCGGTATGCCTGGGGACGGTCTGTCCGGTGGAGAAAAAGACCTGCCACCTGTCGTTCGCCGTCTTCCTCACCCACCTGAAGGATCTTTCCGTACTCCGCAAAAACCTTCTCCAGCACTTTCTCCGGATTTCCGTCTGTGGAAATCGCCGTGCTCAGCCGGATGGTCTCCTGCTCCTCAGCCTCGCGGATCGCCTTCAGGTATACAGCGTCATCCACGACACCATAGGCCAGACTGTCCGGCGTTCCGTGCCTCATAAACTCGGCATACCGGTCTGTGAGAATTCCCTCTATTCTGTCTTCACTCAAGATCATCTCTTACTTCCTCCGACCCTCTTATCAAAGATCTCTGTGATGGAAAGCTTTCTTTCCGGAAGCATAGTCGGCGACGATCTGTCCGTGACCGCACAGGCGATACTTGTAGGTGACAAGTCCCTCCAGTCCGACCGGACCACGGGCATGAAGCTTTCCGGTACTGATTCCGACCTCCGCGCCGAAACCATAACGGTATCCATCCGCAAATCTGGTGGAGCAGTTGCGGTAAACGCCTGCGGAATCCACCATCTGCATGAAATACTCCGCTCTCTCATCATCTGTCGTGAGGATGCAATCCGTGTGATGGGAGCCGAAACGGTTGATGTGATCCACTGCCTCCTGTACATCCTCCACGAGCTTCACAGACATGATCAGGTCGTTGTACTCTGTGGCAAAATCATCCTCTCCCATCACGCCGTCAAGGTCGATGATTTTTCCTGCCTCTTCTGTTCCGCGAAGTGAAACGCCTGCATCCCGGAGTGCTTTGGCCGCCTTCGGAAGAAAATCCGCCGCGATCTTTCTGTTCACCAGAAGAGTTTCTGCCGCATTGCAGGCAGCCGCATACTGGATTTTTGCGTCCACGATGACCGGGATCGCCTGCTCCTCATCCACCGTCTCATCCACATATACATGACAGATTCCGCTGGAATGTCCCATGACCGGAATCTTTGTATTTTCCATAATATAGCGCACAAAGGCATTGGAGCCCCTGGGAATCAGAAGATCCACGTCCCTGTCGCAGGCCAAAAGCTCATCAATCTCGTTGTGCTGCTCCACCTGAAGCAGACAACCCTCGGGCATTCCCGCTGCGAGAACACTCTCCCGGATGATCTCGAAGAGTACCCGGTTTGTGAAGGTGGTCTCTTTGCCTCCCTTCAGAATCGCGCAGTTTCCACTCTTGATACAAAGGGAAGAAATCTGCACCAGAGCATCCGGTCTCGCCTCAAAAATCACACCGATAACACCGATGGGGCAGCTGATGCGGCGAAGCTCCAGCCCCTCATCCAGCTCCCTTGACAGAAGCACACGTCCCACCGGATCCGGAAGGGTAATCAGCTCACGAATACCTGCTATACCGTCCTGCATCTTTGCCTCATCATATTTCAGTCTTTTCAGAACAGCGGTCTGGATTCCGGCTTCTTCCGCCGCCTTCATATCTTCTCTGTTTGCAGCAAAAATTCTCTCTTTGTTATTCTGAAGTCCCTCCGCGATCTTCTCAAGCGCCGCATTTCTGCGCTCCATAGAAGATGCCGCCAGCGCCGGCGCACAGAGTTTCATTTTTCTTGCTTCTTCACGTACATTCATATCTTCTCCTCCGGACAGGCGCAAAACGCCTCCCCCTTTACAAACAGTTTGAAACCGTCAATTCTCCGGCTTCTTCTACGATCCACGGAAAACCTGTGGACGGAACGTCAACTGAGCTGTATTATATCACGATTATCTCTTTCTTTGGAATAGTTTCCCCATTTCCGAAGTACTGCGACAGGGCACTCAGCTCTGCGGAATCAGACAATCGTAGCGGATGTTTTTCCCCGTAATAGAATAGGAAGGCTTCCGGTCCGCGAGGAAAGGTCCCTTCACCGGCCGCTTGATCATCACCCTTCTGGGCTTCACAGAAAGGGCAGCGTCCACCATGGCCGCCTCATCCTCACAGGGCTGCTCCAGATGCTGAATCAGCTGCAGTTTTTTCTTCACCAGGGAACTCTTCTTCCTCCCCGGAAACATGGGATCCAGGAGAATAAGATCCGGACGGATCTCATCCTCTCCCGCTTCCAGACGCTCCGTCATTTCCCGCAGGGCTTTCACACTGTCTCCCTCGTGCAGCTGCATTCTCTCCACGATTTCCGAGAGCTCCGGGTCGGCCGCCGCCCTTTTGAGTGTGTCTCCGAGGAGAGCGGCGATCACCGGATTGTACTCATACATATGAACCCTGTAGCCTGCAGCCGCAAGCAGAAGGGAGTCCTCTCCCATACCGGCCGTCGCGTCCACAACCAGGGGAATCCCGTCATAGTCCTTGAGTTTCGCGGCCTTCACTACGCTCTCGTGGGACAGATTGTTGTGTTTCAATCTCGGCAGCATCCTGCGAAAATCCCCCCGGAGATTCAGACCGTCTCCGGTCAGTGACAGGCCTTCCTCATCCAGCCGGAGCACCATGTCCGCTTCCCGTCTTTCTTCTTCCGTGCCTGCCACCGCGATTCCAAGATGCGCCGCAAGAGTCTCTGCCTCTTCCCGTTTCTCTTCTTCTGTATAATAAACGACAAAATTCTGTTCCATGCACTGTCCTTCCTGCTGTACCCGCATATATTTTTTTATTGTACCATAAGAATCACCCGGTAGTCTTCCAATACCATAAAAAGAGAAGCCGGGAGCTGTCGCTCCCGGCTTCCCGCCTGTCATTCTTCTTCGCCTTTTTCCAATTCTGCCTTGATCAACCGTTCCTCTTCAGCCTCTGCATTTTTCCAAAGTCTGATGGTATCCAAAAGGCATTTTTTCTTCGTATAGGACAGATGCGTCAAAGCTTCCTGAAGCTGTATATCCGCATAGGATCTGTCATATCCGGGTGTCTTGCCCGCCAGAATATCATCGATTGTCATTCCCGATTTTCTCGCATAATACGAAAGCACTCTGGTGGACAACGCTGTACGTCCGGTCTCCATATTGCTGATATAGCCCGGCGTACAATTGAGATCATCCGCGATTTCTCTCTGCGTCTTGCCGAGATGCTTGCGCAGAATTTTCAGCGTCTCTCCGAGATGATCAAATCTGTAGGTATCCTCGCGTTCGTCTAAAATATACAATTCATTATCATGCATGTTTTTCACCTGTCATTCACTGAATATTAGAAGAACTGTCCTGTTTCTTAGAGATTATCACATATAATTTTCGTCCGCAATCTACTAATGCATGAACTTTTCGTTCTTTTCTAGCAAATGATGTAAGCAAGGTCACATGTCCTCTCCAAATGTCACAAGATTCAAGTCTGAGGGCGTTTTTGACCGCAGCCACGGCCGCGATTCTCCCAGTCCGGAGTGGTATCCCTGCCGAGCTCCGCCAGCATTTCCCTGTCCTGACGGATTGTTGAACCGGAGGTCGTCAGCATATTTCCGGTGATGGAGGAAGATGCTCCGGAAGAGAAAGCGCTTCTTCCATTGTCCGCCATGAGACTTCTCCCGCCGGCGAGACGGATATCCGCCTCCGGATTGATGTAACGGAAGATACAGATCGTCCGGATGATATCTTCCTCCGTCAGTCGGGGAAGCAGCTCCATAGGGGTTCCCTTGATGGGCATCAGGGAGTTCACCGGGATGGAACGGATGCCAAGTTCCCTCAATGTAAAGGCCATATCGATCCGGTCCTGCCAGGTCTCTCCCATTCCGATGATCCCTCCGGAACACACCGAGAGTCCCTCCGCCTGAGCCCGGCGGATGTTCTCAATCTTGTCCTTGAACGTATGGGTGGTACACACATTGGGAAAATTCCGCATGGAGGTTTCAATGTTGCAATGAATCGAGGTAACCCCTGCCTCCTTCAGCCTCCGGAATTGCTCCGAGGTCAGAAAACCAAGAGAACAACATAAATGAATCTTCAACTCATCCCGCATCCGGGTATAGATCCCGATGATCTTCTCAAACTCTTCCTCTGTAGGTTTCCGGCCGGAATTCACCATGGCAAACCGGTCAACCCCCTCCTCCTGATTCGCCCTTGCTGCCGCAATCACTTCCTCCGCATCCAAAAGATCATGCACCTCACAACCGGTGTGGTTATGCGCGGACTGTGCACAGAACCTGCAGTTCTCGCTGCACCGTCCTTCCTTTCCGCTGATAATGGTACAGAGATCCACCTTCTCTCCCCGGAAATGTTTCCGGATTCTGTCAGCTCCCTGCCTTAACTCCTCCAGATCCGCAGACAACAAAAAGGAGAGATTCTCTCCCTCCTCAAGTCTTCTTCCATCGATAATCTCATCTGCCAGTTTACTTACGTCCGTTGCCATCACTTATCCCTCTCCTTAAAACCTTTGCCTTCAATCAAAAAAGGCAGTATAACGAGATTTTAGCACAGGAAAGCGATATGTCAACCAGTATATTCATTTAGGTTGACGTATACGTACCCAAACTGGTTATGAATTTTTATCACAAATTGGCAATACCAATATCTCCACATGCGCATACAATAAACTCAACTTTTCAAAAACTTTGTGAAGGTTTTGAAGATAACTAACAAACGCAAGCAAGATAAAGGGGATGAATGAGATGAAATTGATGACACCCGGCCCGACGCAGGTGAGAGCCAATGTACTGGAGGCAAGAAACAGGTCTTTTTGCAATCCGGATCTGGATCCTGCTTTTTATGATTTTTACAAAGAGACCTGTGATCTGCTGGAAAAAGCTCTGAGAGCGACGGATCACAAGGCATTTATTCTCGGAGGGGAGGGTATTCTTGGACTGGAGACCGCCTGCGCGTCCCTGACGGAACCGGGGGACCGGGTACTGGTCATCGACAACGGAATCTTTGGCAAAGGCTTTTCGGATTTCGTGGAAATCTACGGCGGGGAGCCGGTACTCTTTTCCACAGATCCTCTGCAGGCTGTAAAACCGGAAGAACTGCGATCTTTTCTGGAAAAAGATGCAGATTTCAAATACGCCACCATGGTTCACTGTGATACCCCAAGCGGGGTTTGCAATGACATCGAAA
Organism: Eubacterium sp.; assembly: GCA_024684035.1. Taxonomy (GTDB): domain Bacteria; phylum Bacillota; class Clostridia; order Lachnospirales; family Lachnospiraceae; genus Bilifractor. The sequence goes on from JAIKXQ010000053.1 coordinate 14,039, forward strand.
CCCTGAGCAGGATCTGCGGCGAATTCGGAATCATGGTAGTGGCGGATTCAGTCTCCGCCATGTTTGGAGAGAGGCTTGATCTAGGAAACGCAGACATCGACATCCTTTGCGGAGGATCCCAGAAAGCCCTGTCCGCACCACCGGGTCTGACCATGATCTGGGTAAGTACACGTGCTTTTGCCGCTATGAAGAACCGCAAAACGCCGATCCGGAGTTTCTACGCAAATCTTCTCGCAATCAAGGATTATTACAAAAACCAGTGGTTCCCCTATACCATGCCTGTCAGCGATATCCTGGGTTTGAGGGTAGCTCTGGACAATTTTCTCTCAGATCCGGAAGTGTATGACCGGCATGAGCGGGTGGCAAAAGCGACCCGGAAGGCAGTAAAGGAAATGGGACTGGAGTTATACCTCAACAGCGGAATGTCCAATACGGTAACCGTGATCAAAGTGCCTGAGAATAAAAGTGCCGACGATATCATCCGGAAGCTGAGACAGAAATACGGCATCCAGATCGCCGGTGGTTTTGATTACCTGAAGGGCAAAGTTCTCCGCATCGGACACATGGGAGAGAATTGCCGTATGGAAGACGTAAACGAGACACTGGAAGCGCTGAAGAACGTGATATAGAAACTATTTTGCAGAAGTACTCATCTATCACAACTGGATCAGCCCTTTTGGTTCTGTGCCCGGGAATATACTCCAGGTCGGAACAGCAGCTGTGATCGTACTTGTGATCGTACTTGTGATCCTGCCGGTGCTCCGCAGAGTGAACGGAAGAATACTGTCACCGGCAGGATAAATATTCATCAAGCCCGCGCAAGCAATGCGACCAGACCCGCAATCAGAAGAAGCGGCAGCGCTACATAGATCAGGCCTCCAATCACCAGCCCAATCAACAGGATTGGTAAAAAGAGAAAAACACAAAGCAGTTTCGTAAGTCCCCACGCCGCACGAAATGACAACTTGATCAGACCCCCGAAAATCCAGATAAACAAGACGATAAATAGGATTGTAAACATCGTATAATACCTCCCTCGTTTCAAAATCGAGTGTATAAAAACTATCGCATCAATGATCCCTTAGGATCATCTATGGGTTCATCTTACTCTGCATGGACATTTCTGTAAACGCCGGTTTTCCTCCTTTATAAGCCTGTATTTCTCCGATTTCGACGAAATCATCTCCAAGACAGGTGAAATGTATCAGTTTTATAGTCTCTGTCAGCCATTAAACGCACCTGCCTTATACATTTTCTGAAGATTATGAGCCTGTCTCAGCTCTTTCTCTGTCAGTTCGGAAATTGCTTTGATATTGTTATCCTGCAGTAGGAAGTAACAGTCCGGCCTAAG
>JAIKXQ010000091.1 GCA_024684035.1 Eubacterium sp.
GATGGAAGTGGATCGCATCAACCGGAAGGATTTTACACAGACTGCCGCCAACCAGGAGACGGCATCGGAAGATCCCGTCCTCTGGGATCTTTTTCAGGACAAGATCGACGCGCGGATCTGTATCATCCAGTACGTAACCGGAAACGCGTCCGATTACGGGATCACCCATGAGGGTAGATTCCTCTATGAGGCAACGGTATACGATGGCACTCTGCCGGAAGGGACAGGATCCGTCTGCGGAATACAGGTGGATACGGATGGAGAGAAGAACATTGCGCTGCTTATCCAAAACGACGGGAAACGGATTCCTGTGACGTTTACGGTAGGAAGTGACGGGGCGGCTGTGTTTGGGGAAGAATACAGATGAGATCATGAAAGGAGGGGAAAAACCCGCCTTTGATGGCTCACAGAGGTTCGTCCAGAAACGCCGTAAACAAGCGGTTTCAGAGACCGTGTCTACTTTTGAAAAAGAAAAAAATCTTTTTTCGTGGTTACTTTTCTTGACTGCTACAATCTTGTTGCTTAAACATTGAAGAAACGGTACTATATCGCAATTGAAACATTGAAGAAACGGTACCATAACGTTTTTGTCGCGAGAGGAATCACCGTTACTTACAAATTTGTTATCAACTATCGTTTGCGTGTAAAAACCGGTTTAGGAAATCTATTTCGTAAGCGGGATCGCCTTTTGTTATAGGCTATGAACTTAAATATGATAAAGGAAGACTCTTATATAAAAAGTATACCTAGAAAATTATAAACTATGTTTGTGATATTTTCACATGCATATTTATAACGAGATCATGTATAATAAACGACGTCACAGAAGTCTTGTGACACATTCGTGTGATTTTTATCGTAACAGCAAAGAAACAGCAGAGATTATAAAGAAGGAGAACAGCTTATGAAAAGAAAGTGGCAACGGTTTTTTGGTATCCTGCTCAGCTTCGTGCTGGTACTGAGTATGATACCGGGTATGTGTATGACGGTGCATGCATTCGATGAAGTATCGGAGAAGATCTCACTTGTAGCGAATAGATACGCCAATTTGAGAACCATTTCGGGAACGCATTACAGTGTTTCGTGCGGATACGGATGTGCTAAAGAAACAGGAATGACAGTAAACTGTTATGGCGCGTTGACCATTCAAGCGCGAAAAGGCGAGACTATTACAAAAGTTGTGCTGACATATAATTGGGGAAATAACAAAAATACATTGTCTTTCTCGTCAGGTACCTTTGATGGCAATGCAACAATCTCCGGTATCAATGAACAGAACGTGACGATCAGTTCTTCTAGTACTGCCGGTGTGAATATCTCTGACGTCACCGTCTATTTTGAAGGGAATCGGAGCAATCCGACCGTGGAACTGACAGGCGGTGCGAATACCAAGAGAAGCGGAGGCCTCTCGAAACAGGAGTATTTGCCGGGGGATATGGACACGGTTGTGTATACTGCAATCTCGGGAGCATTTTTTGAAGAGTTTGAACCCTTTTCACAAAACGGTGTAACGGTTGAGAGAACCAGCGATACGGTTGTTACTGTTTCCGGAAAACCCACAGCGAACACAACAATCACCGTACCGGATGCAGTATCAACAAGCAAAATCGTAACATGGGATTCATCTATAGTATGTAGTGATGATTTTTCTGCGGAGATGTATGGAAATAAAAGTTATTCCGACGAGGAAAACGGTATCACTTTTACGATGAATGGATCCGGAAACTTTAATTTCGGAATTTGGAAAAGCTATGGTTCATGTGAATGTAACTTTACACTATCTACGGGAAAATTCTTAAGTATTGAAATAGTTGCAGAAAGTATTGATAGTGGCGCAAACTGGACAGTTGACGGAAATACATTGAAATGGAACGGTACACCATCGAACAGTGTAAGTCTTTCGGGACTTTTTTATCTCAGAGGTGTTTCAAGCATAAATTTTTTGATTGAGATGCCAACGAACATTTCCCAAGCAACTGTTAATTTAGCCGAAGATCATACGGTTTCTTCGATCACGATCGGCGGCAATACTATTACGGACCTTTCGGATTTTGATATTACATATGGTGCTTCCGATGATAATCATACGGCGACGACGCTTCCGGAAGAACCCGGTACATATTATGCCTATGTGACACCCAAGAGTTCAAATACAGAATATTCGGGTACGGCTAAGAGTTCAGCGATTGTTGTTGAGGCAATCCATATCCACAGCTTCAATTATACCGCCAGCGGATCAACCATAACTGCCACCTGTACAGCAGATGGCTGCACGTTAAATCCGGGCAGCGAAGGCGGAGACGATCACGTTGCCACGTTGACAATCTCAGCGGAAGATGGCATCTATGATGGAACGACTGTATACGGTGCGTCGATCACCGATGAGTCCAACATTCAGGGCGATGCAACGGTGAACTATTACAAGGCTAACGAAGACGGAAGTGACAAGACCGGGGACAAATTGAGTGGCGCTCCTACGGAGGCAGGAACGTACTGGGCGGAGATCACACTGGGGACAGAAGATAACTCGGCCACCGCACATGTCGTTTACACCATTGCTCCGGCAACACTTAGCGATGTCAGCGTGACACAGAACGGAGCGCTGACTTATAACGGAAGCGCACAGACACCTGAGGTCACGACGGCTGCTACTGCTGTAAACAACCAGCCGGTAACCTTTACCTTCAGCAGTACACAGGACGGAGAGTATGGGGACATGCCCACTGTAACGAATGCTACCGAGGGCGTCACATTCTACTACAAGGCCACTGCGCCCAACCACAACGAAGCTACCGGCAATTTTACGGTGACAGTGAACAAAGCAGGGCAGACTGCTCCGGACGCGCCTGTCGCAGATGATGTAACCACAAACAGCATTACTTTAAAAGTGATCGCCAATGGTCAGTATAAGATGGGTGATGGCGATTGGACGGACAGCCCGGAATTTACCGACCTTGCGGTGAACACCGAGTACACCTTTTATCAGCGGCTGAAGGAAGACGAAAATCACACCGCATCTGAGAGTAGCTCTCCTGCAACCATTCGCACAAATAAGGAGCTTGCCGTTGCAGCTACCGTAACCGCTAATCATTTTACATATGACGGAACGGAAAAACCTCTGGTAACTGTGGATGATTCCACTCTCGTGGGTGGTGAAATGCGATATGCACTTGGAGACGATGCAACCACAGCGCCCGATGCGGATCTTTATTCCGCATCGATTCCTGCAAATAGCGAGGCGGGAACCTATTATGTCTGGTATCGCGTTGATCCGGAGGAGAATTACGACGGCGTGGATCCTGTCTGTGTCGAGGTCGTAATTAAAAAAGCAGATGCACCAAACGTAGCAACCGGAGATGCCTCCTTCGAGAAAAAAGGTGTAATACCGGACGTAAAGGGCGTTGATCTTGATCAGCTGAAAGATCAGATGAAGGAAATTGCTGAGGAGGACGAAACAAAACTTGGAAAAAACGAGCGAAAAGATGTAACGGTCACCATGGAAACAAAGGCTGTTACAGAAAAAGCTGTGAAGGTGAAAGAAGCATCGGCGATTAAGCGGCTGGCAAGATGCAAAACTCCGATCACAGATCTATCCTCTATGAGAATCAGTTATCTCAATATCAAGGTTGAGAAAAACGTAAAAGTCTTCGACGTGGATAAAAACGGAATGTCAGCAGAAGAGGCAAAGTTGGATGACACGACGCAGCTGAACACGTTATCCAGAGTCATTGATATCCCGGTCAAATATGATCTGACAGGAGTGCGTAATCTTCAGCCGGTAAGATATCATGCAGGAAAGGCAGAGGCATATAAGAAGCTGAATACCAAGCCGACGACACTGCAGGATCTGACTTACTATGTGGAGGGATCCGGCGCGGATGCAATCGTTCATATCTATACAAAAGAGATTTCAACGAATGCGCTTGTTACATCCGGAAATAAATGTAGAATTGTTTACCATCTGTTCTGCGTACTGACCGGAGAACACTTCTACACAACGAGTTATTATGAACGGATGTCCTTGCTTTATAGGTTCGGATGGATTGATGCGGGTATTGAATGGAAATACCCGAGTGTACCGCAGAAAGACAAAGAGAATACCATTCTGAACCCGGTATTCTGGCTTTTCAACTCGTTTACGACGGATTATTACTACATGGGTGCCTTTAAAGGAAATGGCCCATTTTGATGATTTTTTGTGAAATAAGTTACTAGCAAATAGATAGATCATAGACGCAAGCGTCTTTCTTTGCAAACTGGCAGAGAAGGGCGCTTGCTATTTTGAAGCGAGAAAAACAATGGCGCATAACTCAAACAGAGATATGCGCCAAAAGAAGGCCGGAGAATATCTTATTTATGTTCGTATGCCTTGCTGAATTTAAAGTTTTCACGCCGCGAATCCAGTATTCGGATTACGGATATTTTATCTACGAAGCCTTTTCTCAGGTACCTTTCCTCGAAGCGTTTACCTTCTCTGCATCGGATGACTTCCTCTTCCAGCATTTCTTCTCTGGTAAAGATCAACAAATCATTATCCAATAGAATATCCATATAATTCTACCTCTACCTCTGCGATTATTTTGTCGTATTAAAAAGTATATGTATCAACATTTTGGAAACCAATAATGTATTATACATCAACATTTTAGAAACTTATCAGGATCCCATCATTACACAACCGGTCTAACAGAGGCAAAACACCTTGTGGCTGTGGGATGGAAAGATGAAGGAATTGCCTGGTATGGGGTAAAGGGATAAGGCGAAAAACGGGAGATATCAGATTGAGGCTTCCCGTTTTTTTATCATTCTCTTTCTTTCCCAATACCGTTATAGTATCATAAATGTCAATCGCTTTATATCTACCACATGGAGGTGAAAGAATGGAAGAGAACAAGCTGGCTGTGCTGGTTCCGGGAATCGGATACCACAGGGATAAGCCGCTCCTTTACTATGCGACGAAGCTTTTAAAGAATGAGGGATACGCAGTAAAACATATCGAGTTTCATGATTTGCCGGGAAACATCAAAGGGGATGTGGCCATGATGCAAGTGGCGGCGGAGATGGCTTTTTCGCAGATGGAGGAACAGCTTCGGGAGGTGGACTTTGCCGATTATAGTCAGCTCCTTTTTGTCGGGAAGAGTATTGGGACAGTTGCCTCGGCAAAGTTCGTGGTGACCCGGAAGTTAGCGGCGAAGCAGATCTGGTATACGCCTCTGGAGAGGACGTTTGACTACGATGCGGGCGAGGTGTCGGCTTTTATCGGCGACGCGGATCCATGGTCTGATATCAACAGGATCAGGGAACTGGCAGAACGCACGGGCGTCCGGCTGTTTACATACGAGAAGTGCAATCATTCGCTGGAGACGGGGGATGTTGAGATGGATATCAATACTCTTCGTGAGGTAATGAAACTGACCTACAGAACCATTGCAGGGACGGAATGTCCCTTATACTTGTCTCATAGGAAATTCCTCCGAATTTCCCATGAGACAAACGCTCCGCGGGATGCGCAGCTCGCAGATGGGAAGATCGCTTCGCGATTCTGCTCGCGCGCCAAAGTCCTGCTGCGCTCCCCTCAGGAGTGAGGGGCTGGGGGAGTCGAAGTCCGCTTGCGGACTTTGTTCTAAGTGATATTCGAGGTTTGGGATGCCTACACATCATCCCAGCTTGGGAGTGGAGTATTGTTTTTTACCGCTTCGTTTACCAGAGTGTAGAAACGGATCTTCTTTTGCAGGTGATCAAGTCCGGTCTGAAGGGCTTTCATTGATTCGATTGTTTTTACTTCCTGGTTCTTCATCATATCAAGGATTTTATCAGAATTTGCCTTCATATTTTTTTCGTAGGTGAAGAAGCGCTTAATCTCGTCTAACGGGAGAAGTGCTTTTTTAAAACATTCGATCGCATTCAGACGGTCTATGTGAGAATCATTATAGACCCGCCTGTATGAATTTGCATGTTCAACATTTTCAAGCAACCCGATCTTTTCATAATAACGAATAGTGGAAGCAGGAAGATCAAATTTTTTCGATAAATCGGTAATTGAATATTTCATAACTCCTCCAAAAAAGTTTGAAAAAAACACTTGAGTTAAAGTTAACTTCAAGTTGTATTATGATAGAATCATACAGGAAAGCACACTATCGCGCAAGAGTATTTACAAGGAGGACGCCGTAGATGAAGACCATAAATATTGCAAACGGTCCGCAGAATGTCTCTGCGATTATACAGGGATGTATGAGAATGCCGGGGCTGACGAAAGAAGCAGCAGCTAAAGTAATTCGCACCGCATATGACTGTGGGATCAATTTCTATGATCACGCCACATGCTATGGGGGGAACGGAGCGGCAGAGACTCGTTTCGCAGAAGCCTTCCCGCTTACAGGTATAAAGAGGGAAGACATATATATCCAGAGTAAGTGCGGATTATGTTTCGATCGTAACGAATTTGACTGGACAAAAGAGAATATCCTGTCCAGTGTGGATGACAGCCTTCGTCGTTTGAACATCGAATATCTTGATACATTGCTTTTACACAGACCGGATGTCCTCTACGATCCCGAAGAAGTAGCAGAAGCTTTTGATGAACTGGAGAAATCGGGTAAGGTTCGTTTCTTTGGAGTGAGCAATCTTGTTCCGATGCAGATCGAACTTTTGAAGAAATATGTGAAGCAGCCGATCATCATCAATCAGGTGCAGCTGTCCCTTGAGCAGTCCCAGCTTATCGACCAGGCTCTTTACATGAACAATAAGACGACGGAGTTTTCGATAAACAGGGACGGTAATTGCCTGGATTATTGTAGGCTGAACGATATCACCATACAGGCATGGTCTCCTTTGCAGGTTGGTATGTTCGGGGGAACATTCATTGATAATCCGGAATTTCCTGAACTCAACAAGGTTCTCGGGGAACTTGCGGAGCGTGAAAAGGTATCAAAGACTGCGATAGCGATAGCTTGGATTTTAAGACATCCTGCAAAAATGCAGGCGATTATCGGAACTATGAATGCTGCTCATATCGAGGATGTATGTGCGGCTTCTGATGTGAACCTGTCGCATCATGACTGGTATGCATTGTATCTGGCCGCAGGAAAGTATTTGCCATAAAGGAGAAAAGAATCATGCAATATAAGCTGCTTTCAGGTATTAAATCACCTGTGGATGTGAAGCGTCTGAATGAGGATCAGCTTGCTGATCTTGCGATGGAGATTCGTGAAGCTCTTTTTAACAGAGTCGGAAAAATCGGAGGACATTTCGGGCCAAATCTCGGAATTGTTGAGCTGACCATTGCGCTGCATTATGTGTTTGACTCCCCAAGGGATCAGTTTGTTTTTGACGTTGCCCACCAGACGTATCCACATAAAATGCTGACAGGAAGGGCCGCAAGCTACATCGATGAGGAACATTTTCAGGATGTATGTGGCTTTACGGATCCGAGGGAGTCGGAGCATGATATGTTTCTGATTGGGCATACTTCCACGTCCGTCAGTCTTGCCAGCGGTCTGGTTAAGGCCAGGGATCTTGCCGGCAAGAAGGGAAATGTAATTGCCATTATTGGTGACGGATCCCTTAGTGGAGGGGAGGCTCTCGAGGCTTTGGATTTTGCCGGGGAGATGGATTCGAATTTCATTATCATTGTGAATGACAACGAGCAGTCCATCGCCGAGAATCACGGCGGACTTTATAAGAACCTGGCTCGTCTCCGGGAGACCGCCGGCGGGTATGAGGACAATCTGTTCCGTGCGATGGGGCTCGATTACAGATACGTAGAAGAGGGGAATGATATCCCTATGTTGATTCACGTTCTCCGCGAGGTGAAGGATGTGGATCATCCGATCGTTCTTCACGTGCACACACAGAAGGGTAAGGGATATAAACCGGCGGAAGAAGACCGGGAATCCTGGCACTACGCGCCGCCCTTTGACCGGGAGAGCGGGAAACCTTTGTATAGCAGAACCGGCGAAAGTTATGCATCGCTTTTTGCGGATCATATGATCGAGCGGATCCGGAGGGACAAGAGCATTGTTGTAGTGACGGCAGCGGTGCCGGGAGCAGTTGGTCTCATTCCGGAGAAAAGAAATGCCATGGGAGAAAACTACGTGGATGTAGGTATTGCCGAGGAGCATGCAACGGCTATGTGTTCCGGCATTGCGAAGAACGGAGGAAAACCGCTCTTTGTAACCAATGCAACATTTGCCCAGAGAATATATGATCAGGTTCATCAGGATGTCAGCCTGAATAAAAGTGCGGTAACCTTTCACCTGATGTCTTCCTCTATTTACGGGATGTCTGATTCCACGCATGTTGGTATCTCTGCTATCGGTATGTTCTCTAATATACCGGGGCTTGTGTATTTGAGCCCGACCAACAGAGAGGAATATATGGCCATGCTGGATTATAGTCTGGATCAGAATGACCATCCTACGGTTATTGCGGTTCCGGGAACTGCTGTGAAAGAGGCACAGTATCCGGTGGATCGTGATTTTTCCAAACGAAACAGATTTCAGATCTGTGAAAGGGGAGAAGAAGTGGCAGTGCTCGCACTTGGTGACTTCTTTGATATCGGTCATGAGACCTCAGACTACATTGCAAAAAAACTCGGGAAGAAAGTGACACTCATCAATCCAAGATTTGCTTCCGGCGTGGACGAGGAACTTTTGGATGAACTGGTGAAGGATCATGATACCTTTGTTACACTGGAGGACGGTATTCTGGACGGAGGATTCGGCCAGAAAGTGGCAGCCTATCTGGGAAGAAAAGGTGTCCGGGTTCTTACCTATGGTTTTAAAAAGAAATTCTACGACCGTTATAATGTACAGGAAGTCCTGGAAGCCTGCAGGATCACCCCGGAGAAGATCTGGGAGGATGTGATTATGACACGGAGGTAAAATGGCTTCTTTACTATTGGCAGTGATTTATTTGATTTTTATAAGTCTTGGGCTTCCGGATTCTCTGTTGGGATCCGGCTGGCCAAGGATGCAGGTGGATTTCGCCGTTCCCTCGTCCTACGCCGGTTATGTGTCCATGACTATCGCATTCATGACGATTCTCTCGGCTCTTTTCAGTCCGTGGGTCATCAAGCGTGTTCACACAAAGTGGATCGTCATTGTCTCAATTCTGCTCTCGGTCGTCGGCCTTTGGGGATTTTCCGTCTCCGGGCAGTATGCCCTTCTCTTTTTCTTCGCAGTCCCCTACGGTCTTGGAGCCGGAGGAATCGACGCGTCGGTGAATCACTATGTGGCCACGCACTATTCAGGTGCTGTCATGAACTTCCTGCACTGTTTCTATGGGGTGGGAGCCGTGATCAGTCCGGTCATCATGGCGCAGGCCTTGAAATACGCCGGATGGCAGGAGGGATTTCGCTGGACCTCCTATATCCTGTTGGGCATACTCCTCATATGTATTCTTGCATTACCTTTGTGGCGAAAGAACGAAGAAGAACGTGATGAAGAGAATGTCGAGAGTGCGGGGATCAGAGACACCTGGAAGGTTCCCGGTGTCCTGCCGACGCTGATCGCTTTTTTCGCGTACTGTTCAGGAGAAGGTACCTGTTTCCTGTGGGTTCCCAGTTATTTCGCGGGGACAAGGCCGGGACTCGGGGAGGAGGTAATTGCTTCCTTTGGCTCGCTGATCTTCGCAGGTCTGATGTTTGGCCGTTTGATCTCCGGCTGTATCTCCAATAAGCTGGGGGATCGGCTGCTCATACGAATCGGGATTCTGGTTGAAATCATCGGCATTGTTCTTGTCATCCTGCCGGTTCCCGGTTATCTCACGGCAACTGTCGGTTTTGTCATTGCCGGAACGGGAATGGGGCCGGTATATCCCGGGATCCAGCACATGGCGCCCGCCAACTTCGGAAAAAAATACAGCGCTGCGGTTATAGGTCTTCAGATGGCTTCCGCCTACGTGGGCTTTACATTTATGCCGGTAGTCTTCGGACTGCTGCAGCAGGAACTGGGCATCGGAATCATGCCGGTATATCTGATGATCTTTGCGGCATTGAATTTCGGAATGCTGGAGCTGACTTACAGAACCATTGCAAGGATGGAAAAATAGAGAGTGAACCTGGTACAGAAAAGTAGAGCGACGACATGCCTGTTGAGAAATGCAGCAGACCTGCCGTCGTTTTGCGCGAGGGAGATTATGTCAAGGAAGCTACGGGATGGATCATGAAAGGGTGTGTAGCCCCCGGAGATGGTTACTCTTCGATTCCAAGTATCTCCTTCAGATCGTCCTCCGGTGTGGTTGTCGGTGCAATCTGATAGTTCTCCACCAGATAGGCCAGCACGTTGGGGGAGAGGAAAGCCGGGAGAGTCGGGCCGAGGCGGATGTTTTTTATACCAAGGCGAAGAAGCGTCAGCAGGATACATACGGCTTTCTGCTCATACCAGGAGAGAACCATGGAGAGCGGAAGTTCGTTTACACCACAGCCAAAGGCTTCCGCCAGGGCAAGGGCCACGCGGATGGCGCTGTAGGCGTCATTGCACTGTCCCATGTCCATCAGACGGGGGAGTCCGTCGATGGTGCCCAGATCCAGATCGTTGAAGCGGTATTTTCCGCAGGCAAGCGTGAGGATGACGGAATCAGCCGGCGCCTTTTTTACAAACTCGGTGTAATAATTGCGTCCTGCTCTTGCGCCGTCACAGCCGCCCACGAGGAAGAAGTGGCGGATGGAGCCGTTCTTTACCGCTTTAATGACCTGATCAGCGACGCTGAGTACGGTGTTGTGACCAAAGCCCGTTGTGACGGTGGTGCCGCCGTTGATTCCGGTGAAGGCTGTATCCTCGTCAAAACCGCCGAGTTCCAGAGCCTTTTGAATCACAGGCGTGAAGTCCTTGTCTTCTCCAATGTGAACAACCTCCGGATAGGAGACCACTTCTGTGGTGAATACCCGATCCTTGTAACTGTCCTTTGGGGGCATCAGACAGTTTGTGGTGAAGAGGATCGGTGCCGGGAGGTTCGCAAATTCTTTCTGCTGATTCTGCCAGGCGGTACCGAAGTTTCCCTTGAGATGAGGGTACTTTTTCAGTTCGGGATAGGCGTGAGCCGGGAGCATCTCACCGTGCGTGTAGATATTGATCCCCTTGTCTTTTGTCTGTTCCAGCAGCTGTTTCAGATCGAAGAGGTCGTGGCCGGTGATCACGATAAAAGGACCTTTTTCCACCGTCAATGGCACGGTAACGGGAGAAGGATTGCCATAGGTTTCGGTATTGGCCCGGTCAAGGAGTTCCATACATCTGAAATTGACTTCTCCGGTTTCAAGAACGATGGGCAGGAGTTCGTCCATTCCCCAGTCCTCGCCGAGAGCAAAGAGTGCCTTGATGAAAAAATAATTGACGTCCCGGTCGCTGTATCCCAGCACCTCAGCGTGGTAGGCGTAGGCGGCCATTCCGCGGATTCCGAACAGAATCAGGGATTTCAGACTGCGTACATCCTCGTCGGCCTGCCATATTTTTGCCATATCATAATCGGAGGTTCTTCCGCAGGGGGAGCCACAGTCGCCGCAGTCCGGAACAAGTCTTTTTTTCTCCTGATGTACTTCGTCAATAAGGCTTCGGAGTGTCTCTTCGTTGAAATTCACATTGGTTATGGTGGTAAACAGTCCGCGGATGATTAATCGGCTGGCGTTCTCTGACGAATCGGGGCTGGCATCCACTGCTCTGGCCAGGCCGATCAGAGCACCGGTGAGCTGATCCTGTAGAGCGGAAACATCCGCCGTCTTTCCGCAGACACCGGCTGCTCCGGTGCATCCTTTGCACCCGGCCGTCTGTTCGCACTGAAAACAAAACATTTGCGTGTTCATTCTGTGTTTCTCTCCTTGTATTAATCAAATCAGATATAGTGTTGCGATGTACAGCCTAAAACGATGCTCACAGGATTCGTCCGTCGCGGCTGATGGTAACTACCTGCCAGGGGATGAATTTTCCGCTGTTCTGAAGGGCGGTCTCTGCGGCTCTCTGGAGACCTCCGCAACAGGGTACTTCCATACGGACAATGGTCACGCCGGTGATGTCGTTGTCGCGGATGATGGCCGTCAGCTTTTCGGTGTAATCCACATCGTCCAGCTTTGGGCAGCCGATGATTGTGACCTTGCCCTTCATGAATTCCTCGTGCATATTTGCATAGGCGTAGGCGGTACAATCTGCGGCGATCAGAAGTTTCGCTCCGTCAAAGAAGGGCGCCTGTGTGGGGACCAGTTTGATCTGGCAGGGCCACTGACTGAGTCTTGAGACCGGATGGCCGGCAAAGGGAGCAGATGTCTCCTCTCTATGTGTGAACTGTGCAACTCTGGAACCCGGGCATCCGCCGGCGTGATGCTGATGTTTTTCTTCGTTCATATTTTTTCTCTCCTTTGCTTTCTCCACAGCCTTTTCATCGTATGCGGGTGCTTCCCGTTCCTCAAAAGTGATGGCTCCGGTGGGACAGCCCGGCAGACAATCGCCGAGTCCGTCGCAGAAATTTTCTCTGACCAGTTTTGCTTTTCCATTGATAATATCGATCGCGCCTTCGTGGCAGGCAGTGGCGCACAGGCCGCAGCCGTTACATTTTTCCTCGTCGATGCGGATGATTTTTCGGATCATTTCATGTCTCCTTTAGCGTGATTCATTTGACAGGGTTAGACCTTTTGTAACCCGTTTGTTTTCTTGATATGTTGGATTGAGCATAGTACAATGAATCAAACAAGTCTGTTGTATTTACAACGGAAAGGCGGCTTTTATGGAAAAATATATTCCTGTTTTGAGGGAGACAAAGCTGTTTGCCGGGGTGGGAGACGAAGAGATTGCGTCCATGCTGTCCTGCCTTGGAGCCAGACTTCAGAATTACAAGAAGGGGGAATATGTACTTCGGGAAGGAGAGCGCCTCAGCGATATTCTCGTTCTCGCGGAGGGGAAGCTGCATATTCAGAGAGATGACTATTGGGGAAACCGGAACATTCTCGGACAGATCGGTGTAGGGGAAATTTTCGGAGAGGCTTATGTGGCGCCGGAGAGTGGAAGTCTTTTAAACGATGTGATTGCGGTGGAGGACAGTGCTGTTTTTTTCTTCGATGTGAAGCGGGTAATTACGACCTGTTCCTCCGCCTGTCGTTTTCATACCATGGTGGTTCAGAATCTGTTCTATAATATCTCCGAAAAGAACAGGAGTCTGGTGCAAAAACTCGGTTGTATATCCAGACGTACCACGAGAGAAAAGCTCATTGCCTATCTCTCGTCGGAGGCGAAAAAACAGAACAGCGCGAATATTACCATTCCTTTTAACCGGCAGCAACTGGCGGATTACCTGTCAGTGGACAGAAGTGCCATGTCCAGCGAGCTGAGCAGGATGCGCAGGGAAGGTTTGCTGGAGTTTGAGAGGAACCGATTCAGACTGTTGTAAGAAATTGAAGAGATTGAAAAAACTGCAAGGGGGAATTTGAGAGATGGAATTGTTGAGTGGAAGACCGGAAGATATTGCCGGCAGATTGCCGAGAGAGGTAAGAACGTATGATTTACTGGATTCTCTCGGTATTGAGTATGTACGAACGGATCATGAGCGGACGGATACGATGGAGGCCTGTAATGAGATCGATGCAATTCTCGGAGTTGTAATCTGCAAGAATCTCTTTCTTTGCAACAGGCAGAAGACTGCATTTTACCTGCTGATGATGCCGGGCGGAAAGAAGTTTAAGACAAAGGAATTGTCCGCGCAGATCAATTCCTCGCGTCTTTCTTTTGCAACGCCTGAGGATATGCTGAAGTATCTGGATATTCAGCCGGGGTCTGTCAGCATCATGGGACTGATGAATGACAAGGAGCAGGCGGTGCAGCTTCTGATCGACGAGGATGTGCTGAAGGATGAGTATCTGGGCTGTCATCCCTGTGTAAATACTTCGAGTCTGAAGATTCGGACGGACGATGTGATCCAAAAGTTTTTGCCTGCCGTGGGACACGGATTTCAGACGGTGAAGCTGGTAGGCGAGGATTAAAACGATACAATGGAAAATATAGTTACGAGATTGGCTTTTGGGGCTAACCACTGAACTGTAACCAGGCGATGATGGAAAAATGAGCTGGTGTTTTTAACGTACACCTTCTGTGATAACTTATAGACAGGTAATCCTTTAAATGAAAAAGTAAATGTTATCTCAGGGTATTTTTTTACAAGAAAAGCTAATCAGAAAAAACACAAAGATTTATTAGAGAAGGGGGAAACAGCTCATGACTGTAGAAGAAGCAAGGAAGATCGTAGAAGCTTTTGACGAGAATCACAATCCGTCAGAAGAAGATGTTTTCATGTTCACGGAGGCGATGAACTTCCTGATTGAGGAGAACCATAATCCCCGGGATATGATGCATCTGGGCGGTTATTACTATGAGATCAGGCACTTTGATCTTGCGCTGAAGTATTATGAAATGGCCGCTGGCTTTGATTATGATCCGGCCTATGAGTGCCTTGGTTATATCTGGTATTACGGAAGAACCGGGGAGCGGAATTATGAGAAAGCCTTCGGTTATTTTTCCAGGCTTATGGAGAAGGGGGATCCTGTCGCCACCTATAAGATCGCGGATATGTACAGAAACGGCTATTTCGTTGACAAGGATCAGACGAAGTATGAGCAGATGATTGAGACTCTGTATCCGAAAGTCAAGGATATGAACAACGTCTTTGATCCGGTGCCGGAAGTATTCACGAGGCTGGCAAGGATCAGAACCGCTCAGGGAAGACCGGAGGATGCAGTGAATCTGTATTTGTACGCGAAGGATTTCCTGGCTCAGAGAATCCGGTATAATGCCTTCTTCGGAAATCTGAACATCATGAAATGGCTGATCGACGATCTGTATGAGCTGATCGAGTTCGATGAGGATTTCTTCGACTTCTTCGATCTGTACTACCTGTTGAAAAGTCCCCACAGGATCTCCTTTATGTATGAAGACGGGGAGCATAAGCTGGAGTCTCTCGTGGAAGGGGATGAGTGTGTGGTATGCTTTGACGGAAAGTGGTTCCACAGCAGAGATGATTTCTTTAAGAGGGGCTGCATCGGGAATACGAAGCTGACGGCTGTTTACAATGATCTGTATGGATTCGAGGTGGAGTAGATGGGCGATGATATTGTAAGGGTGCGCAATTCCTCCTACGCGAAGTACGAAGAACTGCTGATGCGAAGGGATGAGATAAAGAAGCAGGCATTTCTGTACGAGAGAGCTTATGTCCGCGAGTTTGGAGACCTGATTCTGGATGTGTTCCGGATGAAGATGGAAGCGATTCGCAAGAAAAAGACCATCGGATACTGTCAGGCTTTTGCAAACAGAGGAGAGGCTGTGGATCAGAAGGCGCTGCAGGAATATCTCGCGAAAGAACTGGCGGAATACCAGGAAAAGCTGGATGGGATGATCCGGGATCATGAAGCGGCTAAGAAGAACGGGCAGATTTCGGAAGCCGACTTGCTAAGGATCAAGAGGATCTATCATCGCCTGGTAAAGAAGATTCATCCGGATATCTATCCGCTCACCGATGAGAATGAAGAATTGAGTGAACTTTGGCAGAGGCTTATTGCCGCTTATAACTGTAACAATCTGAGAGAGATGGAGGAGACGGAGTTCCTTGTGAACGCGCTCCTTGAAAAACTGGAATCCGGACTGTCGGCCGTTTCGATTCCGGATATCGAGGAAAAGATTGCAGAAATTGAAGCGGAAATTGAGAAGATCAAAAGCACAGATCCTTATCAGTACAGGTACCTGCTGGAGGATGAGACTGCGGTTTCAGAGAAAAAAGGAGAACTGCGCGAAGAGTTGAAAGCATACGAGGACTACTGCAGGCAACTGGATGAAGTACTGAGCGGGCTTTTGCAGAAGGGAGTGACATTGACATGGCGAATGAATTAACCGAATATCAGCAGAATCTGGTCTCCCTTGTGCAGAGTCATGAGCTTGGCGACATCATCAAGCCGCTCATCAAAGAGATTCATCTGTTTGACTCCTATATCGCCGGGACGTCCCACCTGAAGGACAGATCTGTTTTGGAGAAGATTGCGGTTGGAGATATGCTGTCACTTCAGAGGGAAGACAATAAGTTCGACAGCCATGCGATTCTGATGCTGAATGAGGACGGAAAAAAGCTTGGATACGTCCCTGAGAAAGACAATATCATCTTTGCAAGACTTCTGGATGCCGGGAAGCTGCTGAAAGCCAAGATCAGCAGTGTCACGCAGAAGGGAAGCTTTATCCAGGTGGGTGTGGGGATTTATCTGGTGGATCTGTAGAATTCGTGGATAGAGGAAGTTAATGCTTTCCCCAATCAGCCTCGGATAGTCGTGGTATTGATGAATAATATCGCGCATAACAAATACATAGATTGAAAAAAGACTGCAGCTGTCCTGAGCGGATGGTTGCAGTCTTTTCCTTTTCTTAACGATTGTTATCCGCGGATTTTTGCGAGGAGTGCTTCCTGTAAAGTCTGTGAGAAATTGATCTTTTTTTCCAGTGCGGCTGTATTGAGCCACGCTGGAATGGTGAGGGTTTTTCGAACCGACTTCTCAAAATGCTCTTTGGCATATTCTGCAACGTCTACGGATACAAGACTGATAAAAGCGCCGTCTGTGTCGGCGTCCAGTTCTTCTGCGACCGATTTCAGTGATACTTCCCCTATTGCAGAAGCAACTGGAGCCTGCTCACCGGTATTCTTCAGCGTATAGAGATAACCGGCCAGACATTCCACAGCCATATTCAGAGCCTCAGCTTCTGTGCTTCCATTCGTGGCCAACCAGTTTAGATCCGGAAATACAACGGAGTAACCGGTTTCATCTTTGAAAAAACATGCAGGGTATATAGATAGCATATCGTGATCCTCCTCTCTGCGCGAAAACGTTGATGACATCGTCCTTTTTAATCCAGGCCGGCCTGTTTTCTGATAGACTTTTCAATGATTTTGCTTAATTCTTTGCTGTGAAATGGAATGGTAACCTTCCCGGGTTTAATGGGATGAACATAGTGCCTGTGTGAGCCTTCCTGGCTTTTGAATACCCATCCGTCGTCAAGAATTTCCCGCTCCATTTCTCTTGGTCGCTTAGGCATAGATGGCCTCCTGTTAATTTGATTATAAGAAATGATGCGTATTATGTCAATGCACACTAATGCGATGCGTAAATTCCGCCTGGTTGTATTAAATGATAGGGGACTCAATGTTCAACTGGTACGGGGACTTTGATTGTCATGACAAATATTATTATAACATATAATGATTGCAAAGTAACACAATGAATATATGATACGGGGTGATTGGCAAGCTCATATGCTGTATAATAATTACATGAGTGTGTCTCGCTGACAAAAGTATTAACGGATCAGAACTATAAGGAGAGAAAGCTTATGGCAGTTTACAGGTGCAGAGCGTGTGGGTATGTTTTTGACGAGGAAAAAGAGGGAAGAAGTATCCGGGATATTGACGTCTGTCCCAGGTGTGGGCAGCCGGATGACCGGTTCGTACTCGTAGAGGAGTCGGATGAAGCCGAAGAGGAGGCTGAGTAGAAAAGAAGTCCGGCGGAAAAGAAACCCGAATCTTCCACCTGTGGAGGATTCGGGTTTCTTTTTTTTTCAATAAATCAACGATATACAGCCGAAATAATATATAGTGATATAGATATACAGATCTGCGTGTGTCGCGCATGATGCAGAAAAGCAGGGAAGTAAGAGAGAAAAGATCAATTGAGGAGTGCCGACGTTGGAGAGATACAAGTATTCGGACAGTGAACTTTCCTTTATAGAAAATTGCGAGGTTCCGTTTGCTGTCTATCAGTTTATCAATCAGAGAGTATATGTGATTGCTCTGTCCGGCGGTTTTGTGAAACTGTTTGAACTGGACGGTATGGACAGGGACGATGTATATGATCTCATGGATAAGGATATGTATCACAATACGCATCCTGATGATCTGGCCATGATCGGGGATGCCGCCTACAGTTTTGCGACGAAGGGCGGGGAATATGATGTTCTCTACAGGAGCAGAATCGGCGGAGACTATCAGATCGTTCACGCATACGGCAGGCATATCACAAAGGAAAACGGTGTCCGGCTTGCCTTTGTATGGTACACAATTTATGGGGGCTACAGAGAAGACTGCCGGAATAAGAATTCCGGTGATCATTTTAATGATGTGCTGAAGGAGCAGCTGCTTCGCCGGAGTATGGGGATCCGGGAGTCTCACGATTTTCTCACGGGACTTCCTTCTATGACGTACTTTTTTGACCTGGCTGAGGCGGGCTGCCGGGAGATTCGGGAGAACGGGATGTCGCCGGCGATTCTTTTCATGGACTTCAACGGTATGAAAGGATTCAATCAAAAGTATGGGCTGCAGGAGGGCGATCGGTTCCTGAAGGATTTTGCAAAAACTCTCGTGTGCCATTTCAGCCATGAGAACTGCAGCCGTTTTAGCGCGGATCACTTTTGTGTATTTACAGATCTCGAGACGGCCGGGAAGGAAATAGAACTGATTATCGAGGAAATCGGCAGCCCGGATTTTGAGGATACGCTGCCACTGCGTGTGGGCATTTACTGTTACGAAGATGAAGAAATCAGCATCAGCGGAGCCTGTGACAGGGCAAAAATTGCCTGTGATACCGGAAGAAAAAGTTACGAATCTAAGATCTATCATTTCAATGATGAGATGATGGCTGCGATGGAGAACAGGCAGTATATCGTTGAGAATTTTGAGCGCGCCCTAAAAGAAGGGTGGATCGAAGTTTTTTATCAGCCGGTGATTCGTACCGCCAACGGAAGAGTATGTGCGGAGGAGGCGCTGGCCAGATGGAGGGATCCATCAAAGGGAATTCTTCAGCCGGATAGTTTTGTCCCGGTTCTTGAGGAGACCAACCGTATATACAAGCTGGACTTATATGTGGTGGATGTACTACTTCTCAAGATGAAAGAGCAGGCGGCCAATAATCTGTATCTCGTT
>JAIKXQ010000103.1 GCA_024684035.1 Eubacterium sp.
CGCAATCCGGAGGTAAAGAACAAGATCGTCCTCAGAAGCCAGATCACAGCAGAGCTCCGCAAGAGCATGATCGAGCACGGCTTCCTTGAGATCACCACACCGATCCTTACCTGTTCATCCCCTGAGGGAGCCAGAGATTACTTGGTACCTTCCAGAAACTTCCCGGGAAAATTCTACGCGCTGCCTCAGGCACCGCAGCAGTTCAAGCAGCTGCTGATGACTTCCGGATTTGACCGCTACTTCCAGATCGCTCCCTGCTTCCGTGATGAGGATGCCAGAGCAGACCGTTCTCCGGGTGAGTTCTATCAGCTGGATATGGAGATGGCTTTCGCGGATCAGGAAGATGTTTTTGAGGTACTCGAGGATGTACTTCCTCCGGTATTCGAGAAATACGGCGTATACAAGACCGCAAAGAAACCTCCGTTCATGCGGATTCCTTATCTTGAGGCTCTTGATACCTACGGAACGGACAAGCCGGATCTTCGTATCAGCCTGAAACTTCAGGATGCTACAGAAGTACTTGCCGACTGCGGTTTCGAACCGTTCAAGGGACAGACCGTAAAGGCAGTTGTAGCGCATGACTTCACAGCTACAAGAAAAGCCATCGACAAAGTCTGCGAGGAAGTAGAGATGCTTTCCGGCGCTAAGGCTTACTGGTTCAAGGTTGGAGAGAACAATGAGATCTCCGGCGGAATCGCCAAGTTCGTAAAAGACAACGCTGAGACCGTCATCGAAAAACTCGGCCTTAAGGCAGGAGATTTCGTGGGAGTTACAGCTGGAAACTTACGTGCCGCTCAGAAGACCGGCGGTGCCCTGATCAAAGTTCTCGGCGCTGCCTTCGAGCAGTATATGGAGAAAGAACAGTACCAGTTCTGCTGGATCGTAGACTTCCCGATGTACGAGATCGGTGAGGAGTCCGGCAAGCTTGAGTTCTGTCACAATCCTTTTTCCATGCCGCAGGGTGGTATGCAGGGCCTGAAAGACGCTGTTGCCAACCACACTGAGCTTGATGTTCTCGCATACCAGTATGACCTTGTCTGCAACGGTGTTGAGCTTTCTTCCGGAGCTGTCCGTAACCACGATCCGGAGCTCATGGTTGAGGCCTTCAGCGTAGTCGGTCTCGGCGAGGATGATGTAAAAGCCAAATTCCCGGCTATGTACAATGCGTTCACCTACGGCGCTCCGCCTCACGCAGGAATCGCACCTGGTGTAGACCGTATGATCATGCTCATCGCCGGCGAGGAGAGTATCCGTGAGATCATCCCGTTCCCGATGAACAAGAACGCGATGGATATCATGATGGGCGCTCCGTCGACAGTAGAGGAGAAGCAGCTCACTGATGTACACATCCGGATCATTGAAGAGGATCTGGCTGAATCTGCTGAATAAAGAATATGAAGTGCCTTCCGGCTCGCCTTGCGCGGGTTGGAGGGCGCTTTTTGCGTTATGCGCGTGCCGGTGCTCTCAATGTGTGAAGTCGCGTACCGGCGCAGAGTATGCTTGCTCACACGTCGCGTCCTCGTCAGCGCTCCGCCGCCTAATGCAGGTGCTCCTCGCAAAATCGCGTGCAATATTCCTCTGTGATCATCGGTAGTTCGAAAAGCACGCTCATGCTCGGTCTTCGCTCCGCTTCGGTCCGCGCTAAGCGAACGTCCCCCGGACGTTCAGCGCCGCACCAGCGCTATGCTCGCGCTTCTGTCGGACGCATCCTAACGTTCGCGCCGCATAACTCTGTCCGGTACGCGGTGCACTCTGCGTAGGTAGTCTCGTATCGGCGCAGAGTATGCTAGCTCACACGTTGCAGCCTCATTAGCACTTTGTCCCTGCATACTGGCGCTTCTCGTAAACTCGCGTACATGGGCAGAGTCATGCTAAGCGAACACTTGGAAGCGGAGACCGAAGCGCGAGCATAGCGCAGATGCTGGAGGCATGAGAGCACAACGTGCTCGATTTTGCCGGAAGCAGATGCAAATAGGCGGCGGAGCGCTGAGGACGAGAGCGACGTGTTCGCGTGTATGCTCTGTCCATGTGCGCGGTCAGAAGGAGCGAGGAGCGTACCTTCCTCTACACTAGGAACCGCGCCCCATCCGTGGTATGATAGAGACGGTATGTCAACGCGTAGATCAGCTGAGATCTGCGCCGATAGGAGGATATAGATGAACATTCATTCACATATAGCATGGTTCAGAAAGGCGGCGCGGACGGCGGTTGCCTGCGTGACGGCGGTTACGCTCTGCGTGACGCCGGCAGCGGCGGCAGTGAAGAGCGGCGGAGATTACTATCCGACCCTCACGCATTCCGACACGCCCTGGGAGAGCAGAGATCCGGGCGAGATTAATACGGCCAAACTGGATAAGCTGCTTCGTGAGCTGGAGCAGAGAACGTCCGGAGATCTGGCCGGAAGCAGGGGCAACAAGAAGAAAATCGTCAGCGTGTACAAGAAGATCGTCAAGGAGTATGATCGTCTGACTACGGGTTACTGCATCGCGGAGATTGAGAGCGTGCAGGACGTAAAAAATGACGAGGCCATGGACAGGGTTCAGAAGCTCAGCGAGATGCTGACGACGGCCGGGGACACGGTGTATGTGGCTTTGAAGAAGGCTCTGAACACAAAGGATGGAAAAGTCCTGGAAGATGAGCTTGGAGCTGAATGCGCAAAAGCTCTCAGGGAGTACGACGAGATGTCGGAGGATGACAAGAAGCTCAGTGTTGATCTGGCTACACTGGAGGCAGATTATTCCCAGAAGGCGGGAGATCTGGATGACCTGACCGGGGAGGATGAGATCGCGGACTTTGAAGATGACATCGCGGAACTGATGTACAAGATGATCAAGATCCAGAACAAGCAGGCAAAAAACGCCGGCTATGACAGCTACGAGGAGTATGCCTACAAAGAAATCTGGGGGAGAGATTATACCGCAGATGATATCGATAAGATCGAGAAATACGTGAAGGATGAAATTGTTCCGCTGTACCAGGATCTGTCCTATGCAGCGTACCGAAGCAACGCGGCGAATTCCGTGGGCGCCGACTTCGATGAGATTTGTGATGAAGTCTACCCCTACATCGCAAAAATCGACCCGGAGCTTGGCAGTACTTTTACCTATATGCGCAGAAATAATCTCGTAGATTTCCGTGAAGACAGCAAGAAGGCAGAGCAGGGCTTTACCATTCCCATGAGCTATTACGGAGATGCGTACATTTATAATTCACCGGAAGGCGGATACCGGGACTGGCAGGTTCTGATTCATGAGTTCGGACACTTCAACGCCGCCTTTCATGACGATACACCCCAGCTGTTTTCGTCTGCGAACCTGGATGTTGCGGAGATTCAGTCCCAGGGACTGGAAGCACTGATGACCGTGTATTTTCCGGATATCTTCGGAAACAAAGACGGCAAAGCCCTCATGATCTCCGAACTGCAGATGCTGCTGGGATCCATCCTCCAGGGCTTTCAGGTGAACGAATTCGAGCACATACTCAGGGAAAAACCGGAAATGTCCGCGGAGGAGATTGATCAGGAATTCGCCCGGCTGGAGTACGAGTACGGACTGGTCGACGAGGACTGGGTGGACGAAGGAGATAACTTCTGGACACAGATTCCACATATTTTTTCCCAGCCCTTCTACTACATCAGCTATGCCACCTCCGTCATCCCTTCCCTGGACATCTGGTATCAGTCACTGGATCACAGACCAAAGGCCGTAGATTCCTACATGAAGATCTCCGCCCTGAACAACGTCTCTTATTTGGAAGCGCTGGACGAGGCTTCCCTGCCGAACTACATTACGGTCAAGGGCATAAAGAAAGTCTGCGGCCACATCGAAGAACTGGCAGACAGAGTACGAAACGGCCGGATCAACAGCTCATCCAAGGACGGATCCTACACGGCCGAGATGCTCATGTATGTCTGCTACTACCTGGTGGGCAAGGGAGTCGAGTACCTGGCGGAGTGACCGGGGACAATGGAATTCTGCAGGACGAAACAAGAAAAATACAGCCATCTCGTCTATCTCGCACGTGATTTGTTCATTTTTTCTGCAGGATAAATACAGAATTATCAGGGCTGTGATGTAGATGAGATATTCGTCTGCGGATACCAATTGGTCGCGTCAGAGGCAGAGCATACAAAGCGAACGATAGGAGTGGAGGGTGCTGAACGTCCGGGGGACGTTCGTTTAGCACCGACCGGAGCGGAGCGGAGACCCGAAGCGCGAGCTGAGTATAACGGTTCTTAAATAGCCTGACGAAATGCTGGCCCGCTTGTCCGATAGCACGCACCTGTAAGCCTCGGCGTAGCCCGCTACGCCTACGTTTTCAGGTACGCACTCTCGAGCAAGCGTTCGTCGCATTCGTTTGGCTATTTTTCGACCGCTATACTAGTGCAGCTGCTGGAGGCATGAGAGCACAACGTGCTCGATTTTGCCGGAAGCAGCTGCAAATAGGCGGCGGAGCGCTGAGGACGAGAGCGACGTGTTCGCGAGTATACTCTGTCACTGACGCGATCATCTATCGGGTCTGTGCTTAGCCCCTCCCTTGCGCACCCCATCATTTTCCTATATACTGTAATGTGTTTTTTTGTGCATGAATGATGAACTGTTAAGAAAAGAAGGACGGAAGAACGAATGAAGAAAGTAATTGACATCATTACCGATGAGATGAGCAAAGCGTTCGAAGCAGCCGGATATGATAAGAAATACGCGAGAGTCACGATCTCCAACAGACCGGATCTCTGCGAATATCAGTGCAACGGCGCCATGGCAGCAAAGAAAGAATATGGAAAAGCGCCGATCCAGATCGCGAATGAGGTTGTGGAGGGAATGAAGGACTCCGAAGTTTTCGAGAGTGTGGAGGCAGTAATGCCGGGCTTCATCAATCTCAAAGTGAGCAGCGAGTACCTCGGAGCTTATATCGATAAAATGGCAGGAGACGAGAACCTCTCTGTAGAGCCTGTCAGCGAACCGAAGACTGTTGTCATCGATTACGGCGGACCCAACGTGGCGAAACCTCTCCATGTCGGACATCTCCGCTCCGCGATTATCGGCGAGAGTATCAAGAGAATGGGAAGACGTCTCGGCGATCATATGATCGGTGACGTTCATCTCGGCGACTGGGGACTTCAGATGGGGCTTATTATCACAGAACTTCAGGAGCGCAAACCGGAGCTTCCGTATTTTGACGAGAGCTTCGAGGGAGAGTATCCGGAAGAGGCTCCCTTCACCATCAGTGAGCTCGAGGAGATCTATCCCACAGCCAGCGGAAAGTCCAAAGAGGACGAGTCCTATAAGGAAAAAGCACTGCAGGCCACAGCAGAACTGCAGGCCGGAAGACGCGGCTACCGCGCGATCTGGAAACACATCATCAACGTTTCCGTCAGCGACCTGAAGAAAAACTATCAGAAACTGGATGTAGACTTTGATCTCTGGAACGGTGAGTCTGACGCACAGCCCTACATCCCGCCGATGGTAGACAAGATGAAGAAAGACGGCTTTGCCTATGAAGACCAGGGTGCGCTGATCGTAGACGTGGCAGAAGAGACAGATCAGAAGGAAGTGCCGCCGTGTATGATTCTCAAATCCGACGGCGCCGCACTGTATACCACTACCGATCTGGCGACCATCGTTCAGAGAAGAGATGACTACAAGCCGGATGAAATTCTCTACGTTGTAGACAAACGTCAGGAGATGCATTTCATTCAGACCTTCCGCTGCGCGAGAAAGACAGGCCTTGTGGATGACAACCTGAAATTCTCCTTCCTGGGCTTCGGTACCATGAACGGCAAAGACGGAAAGCCTTTCAAGACCAGAGAGGGCGGCGTTATGCGTCTCGAGAATCTGATCCGTGACATCAATGAAGAGATGTTCAAGAAGATTGTGGAGAACCGCAGTGTCAAGGATACAGACGCAGAGAAGACGGCACAGATTGTCGGACTTTCTGCCATCAAATACGGAGACCTCTCCAACCAGGCATCCAAGGACTATGTCTTTGATGTGGACAGATTTACATCCTTCGAGGGAAATACAGGACCATACATCCTGTACACCATCGTCAGAATCAAGTCCATCATCGGCAAGTTTGCCGAGGCTGGCGGAAGTCTTGACGGAGCAAAAATCATCGCTCCGGCCGGTGAGCAGGAGAAGAAACTCATGCTTCAGCTGGCAAGATACAACGATGCCCTCACAGGCGCATATGCGGACAAGGCACCGCATCGTCTCTGCTCTTACATTTATGAACTGTCCAACGATTTCAACAGTTTTTACCACGACAACAAGATCCTTACAGAGGAAAACGAGGAGAGAAAACTCTCCTGGCTCCGCCTTCTTTCACTTGCGCAGAGAGTGCTTGAGGACGCCATCCACGTTCTCGGTTTTGACGCGCCGGAGCGCATGTAAGTTATGAAGAAGCTGATCCTTTTTGATCTTGACGGTACATTGACAGATTCCGCTCCGGGTATTACCCGGAGCGTTCAGTATGCCCTGGACAAGATGGGATATCCCGCGTACAAAGAGGAGGAACTGCAGACCTTCATCGGGCCGCCGCTGAATATTCATTTTATGGAATTCTGCGGTATGAGCGAGGAAGAGGCAGCAACCGGCGTTCGTTTTTTCCGGGAACGCTTTGAGTCTGTGGGGCTCTATGAGAACAGTCTTTATCCGGGAGTGGAGAAGATGCTTGCCGCACTCAAAGACGCGGGGGCAGTCATCGGTCTTGCCACATCCAAGCCGGAACCCTTTGCCATCCGGATCGCAGAGCATCTCGGGTTTCGCAGGTACCTGGATTACCTCTCAGCGGCAACTCTGGATGAAACCAAAGACAACAAACCGGCCATCATCGGGAAAGCGATCAGGGATGCCGG
>JAIKXQ010000015.1 GCA_024684035.1 Eubacterium sp.
CCCTCTGTGACAGAGAGATTATTGCGGCCCTGTACAAGGCCAGCGCGGCCGGCGTAAAAATCTCATTGATCGTCCGCGGAATCTGTTGTCTGAAGACCGGAATTCCGGGAATCAGCGACAACATTACTGTGCGTTCTCTGGTCGGAAACTTCCTCGAACATGCGAGAATTTTCTATTTCTATGCCAATGGAGCAGAAGAAGTATACATGGGAAGTGCAGACTGGATGCCAAGAAATCTGGACAAGCGCGTGGAAATCGTCTTCCCGCTGACAGACCAGCATTGCAAAGATGAGGCGATCCGGATTCTGCAGATCCAGCTTTCGGACAACATCAAGGCAAGAACTCTGCAGAGTGACGGCTCTTATATCAAACTTCCGCCGGAAAGCGACATGAGAATCTGCGCTCAGGATTATTTCTGTGAAGATGCTCAGAAAAAAGCAAAAGAAAAAGAAGAAGCAGAGGACAAACGGGTCTTCATCCCGGCAGAACCTGTAAATGAGTAAATACCCCGCAGCAAGCTTGTCCGCTTGGCTCATTGCCCGTGGGAAGAACAAAGTCTGCAAGCGGACTTCGACTCCCCCATCCCCTCAATCCTGAGGGGAGCGCAGCGGACGAAAGGCGCGCGAGCAGAATCGCGAAGCGATCTTCCCATCTGCGAGCTGCGCATCCCGCGGAGCGTTTTGTCTCATGGGAAATTCTGAGGAATTTCCTATGAGACAAAAAAGTTCCACAGGACGCTGTACGCGCCTGTGGAACTTTTTTATAGGATATTGCTCCGCCTTTTTTATACAACTGAATGATGCTGAAAAACTGTCTGTTCTTTCAGCTTTGCCGCAACACTGTCGCCATTCAGCAGCCGCACCAGCTCCAGAGAGAAATCAAAGGCCGCGCCGGGTCCGTGTCCGGTCGTCACATTGCCGTCCGTCACTACCGGCTGGTCAAGAGCCGTAGCTCCTGTCAGAGTCGCCTCCATTCCGGGATAAACTGTTGCATTTTTGCCGTTCACAAATCCAAGCGTGCCGAAAATGGAAGGAGCCGCGCAGATGGCAGCAACTCTTTTTCCCTCTCCATAGACCTTCTTCAGTAAATCCGTCAGAGGTTTATAGGCAGCCAGATTCTGTGTGCCTTCACCGCCCCCCGGAAGGATGAAGAGATCTCCATCGTCAAATGCTGTCTCCTCGAAACAGCGGTCCGCCTCGATGAGAATGCCATGAGATCCGTGAATCTGTGTATGTCCCATAATCGATACCGTTACCACCTCATTGCCTGTTCTTCTGAGCAGATCCACCGGTGTAAGTGCCTCAACCTCTTCAAATCCATCCGCGAAAAAACTGTATACTTTTGCCATTTCACACTCTCCTTTTCTTCCATCTTATTCAGTACAACGTTTACAGGATACCGGTCTGACGGTCTTAAATCTCACCGCCAAATACAGAATAAATTCTATACCATCAGAGACCACGTGCTTTATCTATGCAGGCCTTTACAGCTTCCATAACCGCGCTTCGCAATCCCTCTTTCTCCAGAACACGGACAGCCTCAATCGTGGTTCCGCCGGGTGAACAAACCATATCCTTCAGTTCTCCCGGATGCTTTCCTGTTTCCAGTACCATCTTTGCGCTTCCGAGAACGGTCTGTGCCGCGAACTTGTACGCCTGTTTTCTCGGCATGCCATCGTGAACGGCAGCGTCCGCAAGAGCCTCGATAAACATGAAGACATAGGCCGGTGAACTTCCGCTGACGCCCGTCACCACATCAATCATATTCTCTGTCACAATCTCCGCCTCACCGAAACTGGAAAAAATCTCTGTCACGGTCTTCAGATCAGCCTCACCCACATTCTCCGAAGGGCAGAGCGCTGTCATTCCCGCTCCTACAGCAGCCGGCGTATTCGGCATAGTGCGAACCATTTTCACATCTTTACCGAAAGTCTCCTTCAACCACGCAAGTGTTTTTCCCGGTGCCAGTGTAACTACTACCTTATCTTCATCCACATCATCACGAATCTCACGGATGACCTCCTCCATATAGATCGGCTTTACGGCAAGGATCAGAATATCCGCAAAAGCCGCAACTTCACGATTGTCAAGCGTAGTCCGGATCCCGAACTGCTCAGCGGCAAGGCGAACCGTCTGCTCTGACCTGGCACTTGCCATAAGTGCATCCCTGTCTGTGAGATTCTCGGCAATGATTCCGCCAAGCATCGCTTTTGCCATGTTTCCGCAACCGATAAATCCAATAGTACCCTTCATAAATGCTACCTCCGTAAAACCTCATTTTCTTTTATTTCTCACAGGAAATCGTATGGGAACAGGCTAAATGCCGTTGACCCCTTCGCCATCAAAGACCGGTATGAAGCTTTCCCCGGCAGTGGCGCCCTCCTGCATAAAAGCATTTTCAACGCCCAGCTCAATGGCATAGTCAAGGACCTCGTTATACTCTCTGCGCGTTACTTTTCTTCCGATTTCCGGGTATTTGTCCTTCACCCGTTCGAAAGGCGTGTACTGATTCATAAGACTGAGCCATACACTGTCACCGTATTTGTCGTACACATAGCGGATGACTTCCTTTGCGTTCCGGACCATTCCGGGGAGCACCAGATGCCTCACAATCACTCCCTTTTTCATCAGTCCGTCTTCGGAAAATACCGTCTCCGGCTGTTGTCTGACCATCTCCGCAAGCGCGTCCTTCGCCCTCTCCGGATAATCGGCCGCCTGAGAATACTTTGCAGCAGAATCAGCGTCCATATACTTGAAATCAGTCAGATAGATGTCAACGATTCCATCCAGAAGTTTTAACATCTCCGGATCCTCATACCCTCCGCAGTTGCACACGAAGGGGATCGAGAGCCCGCCGGATCTGGCGATCTCAGCAGCTGCAGCGATTTGCGGAATATACTGGGTGGGCGTGACAAGGTTGATATTGTTCGCCCCCTGATCCTGCAATTCGAGAAAAATCTCCGCCAGCCGTCCGACTGTAATCATTCGTCCCACTGCAGCATGGGCAACCTCGTAATTCTGACAGTATACGCATTTCAGAACACAGCCGGAAAAAAACACTGTGCCTGATCCGTTCCGGTTTCCGGCCTCTTCCGATCCGGAAATACACGGTTCCTCCCAGTAATGGAGGGCCGCACGGGCGACATAGATGTCTGCGGGAACTCCACATACTCCGGTTTTTCCATTCTCCCTGTCCACTTTGCATTTTCTGGGGCAGGACATACATTTTTTCATATAATCGCTAATCTTCCACATGGGGACATTATACCGCGAAATCTTCGGAAACGCACGAATCAATCCCGCAGAAACAGCAAAACCTTCCTGCATTCTTTCTTCTTTGATATATGGAGCTTTTCATTTTTGTGACTGCGTGCTATGCTTACATCGCGAATGAAACGGTTTTAGATCAATGACTACGCGTAAGACAGTTTTGGGAGGTCAATTATGAAGAAGATGCAAGGCAGTTGCGATACCTGCGCTTACCTTGTCTATGATGAGGAATATGAGCAGTATGTCTGTGACATAAATATGGATGAGGATGATTACGCAAGACTTCTGCAGGACAACCACGCTTCCTGCCCGTATTACAGAAACGGAGATGAATATCAGATTGCGAGAAAGCAGGGGTTTTGAATAGCTTTCTCTATTTGTAAAAAAAAGCACGATCTTACGATCGTGCTTTTGAGGCTCCCCGACCAGGACTCGAACCAGGGACATCATGATTAACAGTCATGCGCTCTACCGACTGAGCTATCGAGGAATATTACAAAGATATGATAACACATACCTTCAAAACTGAAAACACAAACTTTTGCCAATTCTGCATTTTTTCGAATCGGTCATTAAACCGAACCGAATTCTCTTACGGATCGGTCATTCGAAGATCTTCGATCTTCTTCATGAAGTTTGCAAAGCAAACATGAACCGATTCCGAATTTATTTTACAGAATCAGTCATTCAAAAGTGCTTCGCACTTTTTTCATGAGGTTTGCAAAGCAAACCCTTGTCCCGATCCATACACAGCCTTACAAAGGCTGCGCCTTTGACGTCTGTGTCTGAATCGTTCCA
>JAIKXQ010000024.1 GCA_024684035.1 Eubacterium sp.
TTGAAGATTCCCTTCAGAGTCATATCCTGTCCCTTGAGGTCAAGAACTTCGCCCTTTGTAGGTCCGATCTGCATGGTCATGTTCAGCTTGCTGTCATTATTGACTGTTGAAGTATTTCCTTTGTTGGAATCTGTTGCCAGAGGTTTGATTCCGTTGTAATCGGTGTTGTTTGCGATACGGTCGATCTCGTTTCCGAGCTCATCCATCTCTTTCTGGATGGAAGCGCGGGATGTGCTGTTGTAAGTGCCGTTAGCTGCCTGTGTAGCCAGTGTAGTCATACGCTGAAGCATGCTGTGGGTCTCTGTAAGAGCACCTTCCTCTGTCTGAATAAGACCGATGGCGTCGTTTGCGTTTGCTGTTGCCTGATCAAGACCGTTGATCTTGGATCTCATTGCCTCAGAGATTGCAAGTCCTGCTGCATCATCTGCTGCGCGGTTGATTCTGAATCCGGAGGAAAGTTTCTCAAGGTTCTTGGAAAGTCCGGAACGGTTGGATGTCAGGTTGCGGTATGCGTTTGTTGCTGGAATATTGTGCTGAATTACCATAATGTTTTTCTCCTTTGTCTTTAGCATTCTCGGAACGTCCGTGTCCCGATCATGTCTTCGGGCACCGGCCAAAGTGCCATCCGACAGTGCTGTGTTGTTAGAATAGTTACTTACCTTACAGAAATGTTATCGACCATCCTCGGCAGGATATAAACATGTTTTCGAAAACTTTTTCGTAAATTTATTATGTAATTAAAAACACACAAAAGAGAACTGCCAATGAAATAAAGGGAACTTTTTTTCGATAAACAGGAACAACAGATTGGAAAAATGAGAACCGGATGGTAAAATATGTATACTAGCAAGTTTTTTCAAATGACTGATCGGAAATGGTTACAGGATAGACGGGAGGGACGAGTTACATGAAATACTACACGACCAAAGAAGCTTCAGAACTCCTGGGGGTAACCAAGCGATATCTGGCAAAATTATGTTCTGCCAATGCCATTGAGGGGGCGGAAAAAAGGGGAAGCCGCTGGGTGATACCGGAGTCTTTTGTCGCGGAAAAGACCAATCGAAAGGCCCCTGAGCATGTATTCAATACGACGGGGATCTGCAATCCGGATGAGCATTATATGGTGGATCTGACGCAGAGACTGGCGGACGTTCGAACGCTGATTGATGAGGGAAAGTATTTTACAATAAACAGAGCCAGACAATTCGGGAAGACGACAACACTGCATGCGCTGGCAGATTTTTTGAGCGGGGATTACCTCGTGATCAGCATGGATTTTCAGATGCAGATGAGCGATGCGAAATTCAGGAATGAAAACAGTTTTTCCACTGCCTTTGCCAGAGCATTTGAGAATTCGTTCCACATAAGTGCCGGAAGTGATCAGGAGTGCCTGGATGCGATCGAGTTTTTCACAGAAGAGAGAAAAGAAGCCGGTGAAGGATTCGAACTGGTGGAACTGTTTCAGGCACTCAGTAATCTGTGCGCAGCTGTGTCCCGAAAAATTGTTCTTATGATCGATGAGGTGGACAGTGCGACGAATAACCAGGTCTTTCTGGATTTTCTGGCACAGTTGAGAGGGTATTACATCAACAGAAGCAGATATGCCACTTTTCAATCCGTTGTTCTGGCCGGAGTGTGCGATATTCGAAATCTGAAAAGAAAGATGAGGCCGGAGGAGGAACATAAAGACAACAGTCCCTGGAATATAGCGGCAGATTTTGATATTGATATGAGTTTTCATCCAAAGCAGATTGAGACCATGCTGCAGGCGTATAGGAATGAACGCGGGGTGACCATGGATACGGAAAGCCTGGCGGGAGAAGTGTACGACTATACTTCCGGCTATCCGTATCTTGTGTCAAGAATCTGCCAGTTGCTGGATGAAGCATATTTGTCGGGAGAAGCTGACAGCTGGACACATGCGGGAATTCTGAAGGCTGTTCGAAAACTGCTTCGGGAGACGAATTCTCTATTTGAGGATATGGCAAAGAAGATAAAGGATTATCCGGAACTGGGAACAATGCTTAGGGATATCCTGTTCTGCGGGAAAGGGATTCCTTTTAATCTGGGAACGGAACTCGTGTCCATCGGTGCCATGTTTGGTTTTCTGAAGGATGACAACGGTCAGGTGGCCATCGCGAATCGTATCTTTGAGATCTGGTTTTACAATTTATTCATTGCGCAGGACGCCATAGACAGCAGAACGTACGATGCCGGTCAGCAATTAAAGAATCAGTTCATTACGGATCACGGACTGGATGTTGAAATGATCCTGAAGAAATTCGTGGAACACTTTACAGAAAGCTTTGGCGATCATCCCGATGCCTTTGTGGAAGAAAACGGCAGAAGGTTGTTCCTTCTCTATATCCGGCCGTTAATTAACGGAACCGGTAACTATTACATAGAATCACGTACACGAAGCATGGGGCGGACGGATCTGATCATTGATTATCAGGGCAGGCAGTACATTATCGAAATGAAGATCTGGCGCGGCAATGAATATAATACCCGGGGAGAAGAACAGATGATCGGTTACCTGAATGACTATCATCTGGATCGAGGATATATGCTGAGTTTTAATTTCAACAAAAACAAGACACCGGGTGTAAAAGAAATACACTTCAGGAATCATACTTTGGTGGAGGCTATCGTTTGATCATACATAACAAAGAGAGGGGCGAAGATTTGAACGAGCAGAATCAGAATTACGGACCGGGAGTGCCCGGACAAAATCCGTATCCCGGACAGAATCCAAATCCGGGACAGAACCCATATCTGGGACAAAATTCATATCCGGGACAGAATCCGTATCAGGCACAGAATCCATATCCCTACGGGGGTAATCCAAATATGCCGGGAAATCTCGGAATGATGCAAAACGGAGCGCCGGTGATGCCGAATCCGAATATGCCGGGAAATCCCGGAATGAACCCTCCCGGCGGATCCATCCCTGTCTACGTATCCCAGGGACCGGACGCAAGGGTTGAGCCCTACTATGCCGGCACGGAGGAAGAGGTGCTCGGCAAGCTTCTCAAGAGAGAGTTGGAAAAGATCGGCTACAA